>DJBN01000074.1 GCA_002430075.1 Actinobacteria bacterium UBA5975
GAGCGCCTTGAATTTTTAGGTGACTCAGTTCTTGGGTTGATCGTCACTGATGAGCTTTATCTGAAGTATCCAGATCTCGATGAAAGTCGTCTATCTCCGCTTCGGTCAGGTATTGTCAATATGCGCGCGCTCGCAGATATTGCTCGAACACTCGAATTAGGAAAATATATTCGATTAGGTAAAGGCGAAGAGGTAACTAATGGAGGAGATAAAAATTCACTGCTGGCCGATGCGCTAGAAGCCCTTATCGGCGCTATCTATTTAGAGCTTGGTTTCCACAAGACGACTGAAGTTGTGAATGTATTAATTAAAGAGACCCTTGAAAACGCTATGGCTAAAGGTGCTGGCCTTGATGGAAAAACTGCCCTACAAGAGTTAGTTGCTGCACAAGGAAAAGGTTCACTCGAATATGTCGTCTCGGAAACTGGACCAGATCACGATAAAAGTTTTACAGCCGTTGCAATGGTTGCGGGAAACGCTGTTGCGGAAGGTCTTGGAAAGAGTAAGCGCGAGGCAGAGCAATCAGCAGCGCGAACTGCTTTTGATCTTCTCTCTGAATAGCAAACCCTCAAGTTCAACTTGAACTGAGTCGCTTTTATCCCAATGGCGTGCGTAACGGTAGGTTTACCGAGTGTATTTGAAGAGTTTAACCCTTAAAGGATTTAAGTCCTTTGCATCATCGACCACTCTTCGCCTCGAACCTGGAATAACCTGCGTGGTTGGCCCCAACGGATCAGGTAAATCAAATGTCGTTGACGCACTCACCTGGGTTATGGGCGAACAAGGTGCAAAATCTTTACGTGGCGGAAAGATGGAAGATGTTATCTTCGCAGGAACATCTGGTCGTGCACCTCTTGGACGCGCAGAAGTTGCGGTCACTATTGATAATACTGATGGAGCACTACCGATTGAATACACAGAAGTAACAATTTCAAGAATTCTTTTCCGTAATGGTCAGAGCGAATACCAGATCAATGGTGAAGCATCACGTCTTCTTGATATTCAAGAACTGTTAAGCGACTCAGGCATTGGCCGAGAAATGCACGTCATTGTTGGTCAAGGTCAGCTCGATGCAATTTTGATGGCAACTCCTGAAGAACGTCGCGGCTTTATCGAAGAAGCAGCGGGCGTGCTCAAGCATCGTAAACGTAAAGAGAAAGCCCTACGTAAACTCGATTCGATGCAGGCAAACCTTGCTCGTATTAATGACCTCACCGTTGAACTTCGTAGACAGCTGCGTCCTCTTGGTAAGCAGGCAGAGGTAGCGAAGAAGGCAGCCACAATTCAAGCCGATCTACGCGATGCCAAACTTCGCCTCTTGGCAGATGATTACATCTCACTCTCCAAGACTCTTGATGCTGAAGTGGCAGATGAGAATGCGTTGCGTGAACGCAGAGGCTTAGTTGAAGCAGAGCTGGATAAAGTTCGTCGACGTGAAGAAGAGCTTGATGCCCAATCTGCCTTTGAAAGTCCGCTTCTTGTTAAAGCACAAGAAAATTTCTATTCGCTAAGCGCCCTTCGCGAAAAATTCAGAGGCACGCAATCACTTGCACAAGAGCGCTCTCGATTCCTTGCAGAAGAAGCTGAAGAAGCTCGCAGCGCAGGACGAGATCCTGATGCACTTGATCAAGAGGCACTCGCACTTCGAAGCGAAGAATCACAATTACGTGATGGTGTAATTGCCGCGCAGATCGCCCTTACAAGTGCCACGACTGCACTTATCCAGTCGGAGAAATCACTGAAAGCCGAAGAAGACACTATTGCTGCCGCAATGCGAGCAATTGCGGATCAGCGTGAAGGCACCGCTCGTCAAGAAGGTCATATTAAATCTTTAGCAGCTCGACTCGAAGCAATAACTGAGGAAATTTCTCGATTGGCAGCGGCTCGCAGTGAAGCGCAATCCCGCTTGAATGTGGCAAAGAGTGATTACTCCACATTTGAAATGGAGATTGGTAACGCAGATACTGGCGAGCAAGGCTTGGACTCTGAGTTTGAGGGAGCTAAGAATTCACTCGATGCTGCAAAGAAAGTTCATGCAGATTTAATTGATGTAGAACGTGCCGCCGATCGCGATCGTAATTCGACTGAGTCAAAACTAGAGGCGATGCGCCTTACCTCAGAGTCACGCGATGGGGCCGCAGCTCTTATTAACAATTCTCGTGGAATTCATATTCTTGGAAGTATCGCCTCATTAATTGAGATTGATTCCGGATGGGAGGCAGCAACGGCAGCAGCTCTTGGTTCCCTTGCCGATGCCGTCGTTGTAAAAGATTTATCCTCTGCAGTAAGTGCCCTCACGACATTAAGAAGTGAGAATCTTGGCCAGGCAGATGTCTTGGTTTATGAACCTGGTGCACGCAACTCGACTCAACTGCCAAGCGGACTGACTCCATTGTTAAACCACCTGCGCTCTTCTCAGATTTCTGAACTTTTAGCTTCACTTCTTGCAACCACGGCCGTGGCCGACAATGCACGTAGCGCAGAGGCAATTCTTCGCCTACATCCATCTGTCATTGTGGTGACTCGCGATGGAGACGTTATTACTTCTCATCGAGCACGCGGCGGTTCGCAATCATCAACATCCCTTATCGAAATCAGGGCGCTTGTTGAAGATCTTGCAAAGAAACTTGAAGACCTAAACCACAATTGTGATCGCCTGAAATTTGAAATATCAACTGCTGCTACAGAAGTAGAGTCGAAGCAAGCAGCCTTTGATGCTGCGTTAGGTAAGCTCAATGAATCCGATGCACGTATTGCA
>DJBN01000039.1:0-395 GCA_002430075.1 Actinobacteria bacterium UBA5975
TATGCCAGTAATGAGGTCATGAGAGCTACAAGAGGTTTTGCTATCCAATAACCAATCAGCCCCCCACCTTCACGTATCGCTGTAGTTCCAGTCGGGTTTGTTGATCCTAGCGAACCATTTAAAAGATGGGCAAGACCTGTAGTGCTAAATAGAAGCGTGATAGTTCCTATCGTGATTCGACCAGTTGCATGCTTATCCTCTGGCTTACGAAAGAGTCTGATGGCAAAATAAAGCAATACCAATGGCGCTAAGAATCCAATTCTTCCGAAGGCGCCATAAAAGAATGAATAAAGGTTTCGACTAACAAAGTTATCTGCCTCAAACCACGTTCCCGCAAATGCAGAGAGTGAGAATAGGAGTATAAGTAAGGCAGCTCCATCGCGATGATGCTCAGT
>DJBN01000039.1:587-2785 GCA_002430075.1 Actinobacteria bacterium UBA5975
TGAACCAATAAAACCTAGAAAAGTTTTTTTGGAAGCGCGTTTTCTCTTCGTAGCCACACATTCAATCTTAGGCGGAGGGTATTTTGCGCTCGAGTAGGCGCGCCGACCTAAACCTCTATGACAACAGGAACAATCATTGGACGTCGACGATGCTTCTGTCCAACCCATCCCCCGATTGTTCGACGAACTACTTGCGATAGCTGGTGAGTTCCATTGAAGCCTTCCGCAACTGCTGCAGTAAGGGCTTTTTCAATTTGACCTCGTACTTCATCAAAGAGAGCTTCATCCTCATTAAAGCCACGTGCATGAATATCGGGACCTGCAACAATCTTTCCGGTCTGTGATTCAATGACGACAATGACTGAGATAAATCCTTCTTCGCCCAAGATTCGACGATCCTTAAGAGATGATTCGGTGATATCTCCAATGCTATGACCATCGACATAAACAAATCCGCATGGAACAGCGCCAACAACCTCTGCTTCATGATTGACCAAATCAACAACTATCCCATTTTCAATAACGAAGACGCTACCTCGTGGAACACCTGATTGAATTGCAATTTCTGCATTAGCTTTAAGGTGGCGCCATTCTCCATGTACAGGCAGAACATATTTCGGCTTAACGATGTTGTAGCAATACAGAAGCTCACCGGCGGCGGCGTGGCCAGATACGTGAACCATGGCATTGGCTTTATGCACAACTTTGGCGCCAAAACGAGTGAGCTCATTGATGACTCTGAATACCGAGTTCTCATTTCCTGGAATCAGTGACGATGCAAGAATGACTGTGTCACCTTCGCCGACTCGAATTTGATGGTCACCATTTGCCATCCGCGAAAGCGCTGCCATTGGTTCGCCTTGAGAACCTGTGCAGATTAGTACGACTCGATCATCATAGTTATCAAGTTCGCGCGCATCAAAGAGAATTCCAGAAGGTACTTGGAGGTAACCCATATCTTGAGCAATCTTCATATTCCGAATCATCGAGCGACCGATAAATGCGACCTTACGTCCATGTAACGCGGCAGTATCTATCACTTGCTGAACTCTATGAACATGGGAAGAGAAGGAGGCAACGATGACGCGTCGCTGAGTAGAACTAACAACACGGTTGAGCGCTGGCATGATCTCGCGTTCGGAAGGAGTAAAACCTGGAACGTCCGCATTTGTAGAATCGACGAGGAATAGATCAACACCTTCTTCTCCCAGGCGCGCAAAGGTACGAAGATCTGTGATGCGACCATCGAGCGGCAATTGATCCATCTTGAAATCGCCAGTGTGAAGAACTGTTCCTGCTTTGGTGTGAATAGCAACAGCTAGTGCATCAGGAATAGAGTGATTTACGGCAATGAATTCAAGTTCGAATGGACCTACATCTTCACGGTTACCTTCTCGTACTTCGTGGGTCAGAGGTGAGATTCGATGTTCTTTACATTTTGCTGCAATAAGGGCAATTGTCAAAGGTGAGCCATAGACAGGAATATCTCCGCGTTCGCGCAGTAAATATGGAACTGCGCCAATGTGATCTTCGTGGCCGTGCGTAAGAAAGATACCTACGACATCAGCTAATCGATCGCGTATATAACTAAAATCAGGGAGGATGAGGTCGATTCCAGGCTGATTCTCTTCAGGAAAGAGCACGCCACAATCGATAATCAATAATCTGCCATTGGTTTCGTAGACGGTCATATTGCGACCGATTTCTGAGATTCCGCCTAGCGCAACTATGCGCAACCCATCAGCTACAAGTTTAGAGGGCGTGCCAAGATTTGGGTGTGGGTGTTGTGTCATTCGATCTCGGGGTTAATTCTTTAGCGTGACGCCACCGGCAATAAGGTCTTTACGCAGTTGCTCGACCTGTGCCTTGGTTGCATCAACAAGCGGCAGACGAGTTGTTCCACCTGGAAGCCCCATAAGTGTCATAGCTGCCTTAGTTAATATTGCACCTTGGGTGCGGAATGTTCCTGTGAAGACAGGTAGTAGCTCTTGATGAATTTCTAGTGCCCGTTGGGCATTGCCTGCAAACCAAACATCGAGCATCTCTTTGAGCTGCCGCCCCACTGTATGGCCACAAACGGAGACAAATCCAACTGCGCCTACGGATAAAAGTGGCAGGTTGAGAATGTCATCACCTGAGTAGACCGGGATACCGCATCTCTTAATTACCCACGATGTTGCAGCTATATCTCCTTTGGC
>DJBN01000118.1:0-1765 GCA_002430075.1 Actinobacteria bacterium UBA5975
TAAGAAGATTTGCGCATCTACTAAAGCTGATTCTGATACAAAGAGAATCGCAGTCGTGATCGATTTTGGTAGTTCGGCATATGCTCCCAACGGCGAAAAGGTTAAAAAGACAATCGTGCGATGCGTACGTACTGCAAAAGAGTCACAGGGAATTGATGTTCTTGCTCAGGTTGTGAAGTTGCGCGCAGATAGTTCTGGCCTCATTTGTGGTTTAAATGGATATCCCAAGAAAGAGTGCGGTGTAGAAATTCAGACCCCTGCTTCCCTTTTGAAGAAATAGCTGGCTCATGAAGCGCCCCCTCCATCCCCTGACACTCTGGCTCTGGGCGATCCTGCTTGCAATTGGAGTAGTTGCTGCAGATAGCGCCTCTGTTGCGTTGGTGGTTGTGGGGGCTGCGGCGATTATCGTCTGGGTACGAGCAGATGGTTCTGCCTGGAATAAGAGCTTTGCACTTGCTCTGCGCGTTGGCGCTCTTATCCTGGTGATTCGAACAGTTGTCGGAATTTTAATTGGTGTTCCAATTCCAGGAACTACCCTCTTTCGAATTCCGATACTCGACCTTCCATCATGGATGCCCGGTATCCGGATAGGGGGCGCAGTAACTCTCGAGCGTCTATCTTCGTCCATTCATGAAGGAATCATTATTGCAACACTCCTTGCTCTCTTTGGCGCTGCTACATCTCTGACTAGTCCACATAAATTATTGCGCGTTATGCCCTACTTCATTTATGAAATCGGAATTACCTTAGTGATTGCAGCATCTTTGTTACCGCAAATTGCTTCGAGCCTTCGTCGAATTAGAACTGCGCAAAAGTTACGTGGAATCGAGCTGCGTGGTATCCGTTCTCTCGCGTTGCCGCTTCTCGAAGAATCGTTAACTCGTTCCTTGCAATTGGCTGCCTCTATGGATTCACGGGGGTACGGAGTATCGAGAAAGCGTTCACGCTATCGGCCTATCCGCTGGAAATCTGAGGACAGTCTTGTCATCGCACTTACCGCAGGTCTCTCAATCGCAATGATGATAAGTGCAGGGTAATGAGATGATCGCTTTCTCTAACGTCTCACTTATCTACCCACACTCGACAAAGACAATTCTGGAAGATCTCTCATGTGAAATCGCTGAGGGCGAGATGGTGCTGGTCATGGGTGAGACTGGATCTGGAAAGTCATCGCTGCTGCGCCTGATCAACGGTCTTGTGCCTCACCATACGGGCGGAATTCTTGCCGGAGATATATCAGTCAATGGAATCTCAACGCGCTCGGTAAAGCCTGGAGCACTTGCACATCTTGTTGGCATCGTAGGACAAAACCCCATCAGCGGTTTTGTAACAGATATTGTTGAAGAAGAGCTGGCATTTGGTATGGAAGCCCTCAACGTTCCGCCGGAAACCATGCGTAAGAGAGTTGAAGAAGTTCTGGATTTGTTAAGTCTGAACTCAGTGCGCAATCGGTCGATATCAACCCTTAGTGGTGGCGAACAACAACGAGTTGCAATAGGTGCAGCTCTGGTGATGCATCCCCGAGTCCTTGTCCTAGATGAACCGACGAGTGCGCTAGATCCAATAGCAGCTGAAGAAGTACTTTCAGTATTGCACCGACTAGTCCACGATTTAAGTGTCACTGTCATCATTGCAGAACACAGACTTGAGCGAGTTATCCAATTTGTAGATCGCATCATCTATATCGAAGGAGATGGTTCAACAGCTATAGGTTCGGCGGAAGAAATTTTAAAGAACGCTGAACTTGTACCACCGATAGTCAGAC
>DJBN01000118.1:1859-7156 GCA_002430075.1 Actinobacteria bacterium UBA5975
GCAGACTTGCAAGGGTGCTTAATCTCTCAGAGATTGGAACAAGTGTGCGCGATGTTAGACGTCTTACCGAAGATATCCGTGGACGCGAATTTCTTTCTGAACCCACTCTCCCAGTCGAGCGAAAGCCAGCAATTAATATTTCACATATCTCAATATCTTACGAAGGTCATATTGCTCTCAAGACCGCTACAGCAACAATTGGCGCGGGAGAAATAGTTGCCGTCATGGGTCGCAATGGAGCAGGCAAGAGTTCACTTCTCCACTCAATCGTCGGGTTGCTCTCTCCACATTCTGGAAATGTCTTAGTCAACGGCATCGACCCACAGACCTTGCAAGGGGCCGCAAGAAGGCGAGCAATCGGATACGTTCCGCAAGAACCAAGTGACCTTCTCTTCAAGCAGAGCGTGGAAGCAGAATGCGCGCAGGCAGATCACGATAACGAGATTGCTCCTGGTTCGACTTTCTCCTTGCTCAATCGCTTGGTCCCAAATATCGCGCTATCAACACATCCCCATGACCTATCTGAAGGCCAGAGACTTGCGCTGGTTTTGAGCATCGTACTTTCGGGAAATCCGGAGATTCTGATCCTTGACGAGCCTACGCGAGGGCTCGATTACCGAGCAAAATCACTCTTTATCAAGGCCCTGCAAGAGTTCGCCTCTACTTTTAATCGTCCAGTTGTTATTGCAACTCATGATGTAGAACTCGTCGCAGAACTTGCAGACCGCGTTCTCTTCTTAGCCGAAGGCGAAATTGTTGCAGATGGATCAACGCTCGATGTCCTGCTTTCATCGCCTGCCTTTGCCCCACAAGTTTCAAAGGTCATGTCTCCAAAGCCCTGGCTCACAGTTGCTGATGTAGTTAACAGTTTGAGTAGCTTATGAACAGAACAAAGGATATTTTCCGTTTTAAAGGGTTAGCAACCTTCGCTCTTGTACTCACCAGCGCTGTGAGTGCACTTGGTTTTATCTGGCCATTTCTAGTCAGCGAAAAACAATCACATCCTCAATGGATATTTCTTGCCGCCGTTCCTTGTGCCCTCTTCTTGCTCTTCATTAGCGCCAGCAATGGCGAACTTGATGCTAAATCAATTGCGCTCCTTGCAGTTCTTACAGCTCTTATTGCAGCGCTAAGGCCAATGGGTACAGGAGCTGTAGGAATTGAACCTATGTGGTTTGTACTCATTCTCAGCGCTCGCGTCTTTGGTCCCAGCTTTGGCTTTCTGCTCGGCGCTCTTTCCATGGTGCTGTCCGCACTTCTCACCGGTGGCATTGGCCCTTGGCTTGCATATCAAGCATTCGCGGCCGGATGGATTGGCCTAGGCGTTGCGCTAATTCCACGACGAATTCGTGCAAAGAGCGAACTTATCTCTCTTGCCTTCTATGGAATCGTTGCTGCTGAATTTTTCGGAATCGCGATGGATCTGCAATTTTGGCCATGGACTCTGGGCGCTGATTCACAACTGTCATACCGAGCCGGTGCGCCTCTATCAACAAATCTTTTGCACTTTATTTCTTACCACTTTTTCTCATCAATGGCGTGGGATATACCCAGAGCAGTATTTACCTCCACTCTCATCCTTGTTACAGGAAAACCCATACTTCACGCTCTGCGCCGCGCACATACACGCGCTGCATTCTTGACCCCTGTCGAATTTATCGAACGTGCGAAGGCACCAAAGGTAGAGTTGTAATCGTTGCCGAACTAGTTCTTCCGCGAATATCAATTGACACCTGATCGCCTATCTCAAATTCAGGATTGAGAAGAGCAAGCGCAATACCGACTTTAAGCGATGGTGAAAAAGTTCCACTTGTTACAACTCCAATTTCTACTCCTTCAGAATTGAGAACTTGCATCCCTGCGCGAGGAATTCCACGGTCATTAGATTTCAGCGCGCGAAGTGTTCGTACAAGGCCTGCTTCTCGTTGGGACCGTAAAACGGCAGCTCCCCTAAAGTCTTCTTTCTTCCAACCTATCGCCCATCCAGCACTGGCCTGTACTGGTGAAATTTCAAGAGAGAGTTCATGTCCATGTAGCGGGTACCCCATCTCAGTTCGCAAAGTATCGCGAGCTCCTAATCCACAGACCAAACCATCAAATGGCTTCATGGCGTCAGCAAGTGCGCCCCAGACTTGTTGTGCATCATTGCGACGAGGCACGATTTCATAACCATGTTCGCCCGTATATCCCGTGCGGCAGAGAATGACATCGCATCCTGAAATCACTACATGGGCAAATGCCATGTACTCCATTGTTGCCTCAACTCCCAGGGATGCAATAACGTCGTGAGCTCGTGGACCTTGTAGCGCAAGGACTGCAAATTCTTCATGCAGGTTTGTCACAGCTATTCCGGCAGGTGCGCTTTCAACCAAGGTTCGAACAACGTCTCTTGTATTTGATGCATTAGGAATCAAGAAGAAATCATCAGCGCTATTTCGATAGACAATGAGATCATCGATTACTCCACCATCAGGATTGCAGAGCAAGGTGTACTGGGCTTTCGAATCCGCGATGCGATTGAGATCATTGGTAAACATCTGATTGAGAAAATCAAGTGCTGCGGCACCCTTAACGCTGGCTTTACCTAAATGCGAGACATCAAAGAGACCAACTCGTTCTCGGACTGCTGTGTGCTCAGCTAGGACTCCAGAGCCAGGGTATTCAATAGGCATCAGCCACCCACCAAAATCGGCCATCTTCGCCTGAAGATTGAGGTGCAGTTCGTGCAAAGGTGAGTTTTTCACAACGACAACTTACACTTACGATTGGCCATCACTGAGCAAGCCTGATTATTAACAATACGAGGAGTCGCAATGACCAGTATCCGCCTATCTGACGGAATAGTGAAAGACGATGTTTTAGTAGTGGGACTTGCAAGTAAGACCAGCAAGGTCTCCAAGCTCGGGGCAACAACTCTGCAGATTGAATCTGGAGATCTCGCCTTAGATACCAAGGTATTGCTTCAAGCCCTGGCAGATCTTGGAGCCACAGGCAAAGCAGATGAAGTGATTAAAGTACCGAGCACTTCAACTCGACTCATTGTTTTTACAGGGCTTGGATCAGTTTCATCGAATTACGATCACGAACTCTTGCGCCGCGCAGCTGGTGCTGCAGCTCGCGCTCTAGCCGGAAATTCAAGCGCTACCTTTTCACTTCCCGCTAAGAACGTTGCAGCAGTGCGCGCGATAGCAGAAGGGGCCGCCCTTGGCAGTTACCTCTTCGATCAATTTAGAGGATCGACAAAGGCAGCGCAAAAGGCTCCGCTGAAGGCCGTCACCGTCCATGCTGCGTTAGCAAAAGATGCTCAGGCTAAAGAGGCAATTGAAACTGCTGAAATCATTGCACGAAATACAAATCTTGTTCGCGACTTAATTAATACTCCCCCAAGCCATCTGACCCCTGAGACTTTTTGCAAGGCTATAACTGCTGCCGTAAAGAAGGCAGGTGGTGCAAGTGTGGGCCTCAAAGTTTCCGTGATGACTGATGCCCAGATGAAATCAAAGGGTTTTGGCGGAATCATCGGCGTTGGCCAAGGTTCATCAAACCCACCTCGCTTACTCAAGATTTCATATTCTCCAAAAGGTGTAAAGGCTAAGAAGAAGTATGCCTACGTCGGTAAAGGAATTACCTTTGATACAGGCGGTCTTGCTCTCAAGCCTGCTCTAGGTATGGAAGCAATGAAATCTGATATGAGCGGTGCGGCCGCAGTATGTGCTGCAACTATTGCGATCGCTCTACTTAAAATTCCCGTTGCAATTGAAACGTGGGCGCCACTTGCTGAAAATATGGTGAGCGATACTGCAACTCGACCAAGTGATGTCATCACTATCTACGGCGGAAAAACTGTTGAAGTACTTAATCCCGATGCTGAAGGCAGACTGGTTCTCGCCGATGCTCTCGTTAAAGCGCAAGAGAGTAAGGATCTCGATGGCATAGTCGATGTTGCAACGTTGACGGGAGCTCAGGTTGTTGCACTTGGAACAAGAACCAGCGCTGTCATGAGCAATAATGAAGAATTTTCATCTCACTTTATTGATGTGACCAAGCAGACAGGTGAAGCATTTTGGCCGATGCCACTTCCTGTTGAACTCTTAGCGTCCCTTGATTCACCTGTGGCAGATCTTGCCAATATCGGTGACAGAATGGGCGGAATGCTTGTTGCGGGCCTATTCCTCAAGGAATTCGTTTCTGATGATCTGCCATGGCTTCATCTGGATATCGCAGGTCCTGCCTACAACGAGAAGGCGCCTCATGGGTATACCCCGGTCGGTGGAACTGGAATTGCACTTCGCTCTTTGGTCCAGCTAGCCATCGAAGGTGGGCGTTAAGGTCCGCGTTAGGCAAGAAGGTATCGAGGCTGGCAAGATATGAGGGTGAGCTCGGCTAGGCCGGGTTGGTCCGCGAGAAGGAGTACGTAGATGGCTGAATTTGATCTTGTAATTCTAGGTGGCGGAAGTGGCGGCTATGCGGCTGCTCTCCGTGGTGCGCAACTTGGTTTATCGGTGGCGCTCATCGAGAAGGACAAGGTTGGTGGCACCTGTCTCCACCGTGGATGTATTCCAACAAAAGCTCTTCTCCATGCAGGCGAAGTTGCCGATAGCGCCCGTGAATCTGCTCAATTTGGCGTCAATGCAACATTTAATTCGATCGATATGGCCGGTGTAAATTCTTACAAAGATGGCGTGATTGCGGGGCTGCATAAAGGGCTCCAAGGGCTGATCAAACTGCGCAACGTCACTTACGTTGAAGGGACCGGTCGGCTGACTTCAAAAAATACAGTCGAAGTAAATGGAACCTCCTACCTTGGTAAGAATATTATTTTGGCTACAGGCTCCTATGCGCGCACGTTGCCTGGTCTTGATATAGATGGAGAGCGAATTATTACATCTGACCAAGGTACACATTTGGATTACGTCCCTAAGAGCGTAATTGTTTTAGGTGGTGGAGTAATTGGATGCGAATTTGCTTCCGTGTGGAAATCTTTTGGCTCTGATGTCACGATTATCGAAGGTTTACCGCACCTGGTTGCCTTAGAAGATGAATCTTCAAGTAAGTTGCTCGAACGAGCTTTCCGTAAGCGCGGCATCAAATTTGAACTTGGAGTTCGCTTTAAATCTCATCGCGCAGATGCAAAGGGTGTCACAGTCACTCTCGAAGACGGACGTGAAATTAGCGCAGACCTTCTCTTGGTCTCTGTAGGTCGTGGACCTGTAACTGACGGCCTTGGCTACCAAGAGGCGGGAATCACTATGGATCGCGGCTATGTCATCGTTGATAACAAGTGCCGCACAAATGTT
>DJBN01000118.1:7255-7834 GCA_002430075.1 Actinobacteria bacterium UBA5975
GGAATCACTATGGATCGCGGCTACATCACTGTCGATGAAAACTGCCGGACTAACGTTCCTGGAATTTTCGCAGTTGGTGACATTATTCCTACACTGCAGTTGGCGCATGTTGGTTTCCAAGAAGGAATTCTCGTTGCTGAAACGATTGCGGGGCTCAACCCGCGTCCGATTAATTATGATGGCGTTCCTCGCGTGACGTATTCAGAGCCAGAAGTTGCATCCGTTGGCCTGTCGACAAAGGTTGCAAAAGAGCGCGGCTACGACGTTGTAGAAATTGATTACAATCTTGCTGGCAACGGTAAGGCGCAAATCTTAAAGACAGCGGGCTCAATTAAATTGGTCGCTGCAAAGAATGGACCAATCCTTGGCGTTCATATGGTTGGTTCTCGTGTTGGTGAGCTACTTGCCGAAGCACAATTAATTTTCAATTGGGAAGCAACAGCAGATGATGTTGCACCTCTCATACATGCACATCCAACTCTGTCAGAGGCAATGGGCGAAGCTCATATGGCTCTTGCAGGCAAAGCACTTCACTCGCACGGTTAATTCAGAGGAGAAATAACGATGTCATTCTCAGTA
>DJBN01000118.1:8068-8379 GCA_002430075.1 Actinobacteria bacterium UBA5975
GTTTCAACAGATAAGGTCGATACAGAGATTCCATCTCCAGTATCTGGAATCCTCTCTAAAATTGTTGTGGCAGTTGATCAGACCGTTGCAGTTGGTGCAGAACTTGCCGTTATCACCCAAGGAGCTGATGCATCAGCGCCGGCAGCCCCTGTAGCAGCGCCCGTTGTTGCTCCCGCAGCAGTAGCTGCTGCGGCTGCTGCAGTTTCAACTCCAGCACCTGCGGCAACTTCAGGCGGCACTGTCATCACAATGCCTGCTCTCGGTGAATCAGTAAGCGAAGGAACTGTCACACGTTGGCTTAAGAACGTTGG
>DJBN01000032.1 GCA_002430075.1 Actinobacteria bacterium UBA5975
TACAAGGTAGAAGCAACACGTGTAGAACAGCGCACAGACTTCGATCGTCTTGTCGTTGATGTTGAAACTAAGCCATCAATGAAGCCACGCGATGCAGTTGCATCAGCTGGAAAGACACTTGTTGAGCTCTTCGGACTTGCTCGCGAACTCAATCTTGATGCTGAAGGTATCGAGATGGGGCCATCTATCATGGATGCGGCCCTTGCTGCAGATCTCGCTCTTCCAATAGAAGATCTAGATCTCACAGTTCGTTCATATAACTGCTTGAAGCGCGAAGGCATTCACACAGTAGGCGAGCTCATTAACCGTTCAGAAGCTGACTTGCTTGATATCCGTAACTTCGGGTCCAAGTCAATCGATGAGATTAAGGCGAAGCTTGTATCAATGGGAATGTCTCTGAAAGACAGCCCAGCAGGATTTGATCCTTCACAACACCAGAACTACAACGTATCAGATGAAGACTTCGCTGATGCAGATCAGGCATAAGGGAGAAGACAATGCCAAAGCCAACTAAAGGCCCACGTTTGGGTTCAGGCCCATCACACGAGCGCTTGATTCTTCGTACTCTTGCTGAGCAATTGTTCGAACATGGAAAGATCACAACTACTGAAGCAAAGGCGAAGCGACTTCGTCCACTAGCTGAAAAGTTGATCACTTTCGGTAAGAAGGGCGATCTACCTGCTCGTCGTCAAGTAATGGCCCGTATTGCTAATAAGAGCGTTGTTCACAACCTCTTTACAGTAATCGCACCAACATTTGCTAACCGCGAAGGCGGATATACACGTATTACAAAGATCGGTCCTCGTAAGGGCGATAACGCTCCTATGGCAGTGATCGAACTCGTAACAGAAAAGTAAGCGAACGCTCTACAAGGCGTAAATGTAATGGCGATGCCCACTCTCTTTCCCGAGAGTGGGTTTCGTCGTTTACGAATAGATATCGCCTACGACGGAACCAACTTCTTTGGATGGGCAACACAACCTGAAAAGCGAACTCTTCAGGAGCTTATTGAAGAGGCGATAGCCCGAATTTCACAGAGAGATGTCCAAACAATTGTTGCCGGGCGTACTGATGCCGGGGTACATGCCACTGGCCAGGTCATCCATGTTGATGTTCCAGATTCCATCTTCGATGGGGACCTAAGATATAAAGACCTTAGATACAAGCTAAACCGAATCCTTGATGAGGATGTTCGCATCATGAATATTTCAGATGCGCCCGAAGGTTTCCATGCTCGTTTCTCAGCGCTACGCCGCTATTACTCTTACAAGATTCTCGATAATAACGATGTCATAGCACCACTTTCTCGGTATGACGTTGCCTCGTGGTATCGACCACTGGATGCAGAGCGAATGAATGAAGCGAGCAAGCTTGTTCTGGGACATCATGATTTTGCTGCATTCTGTAAATTTAAGGTTGGCGGAACAACTATTCGTACCCTTGAAAAGTATGAGTGGAAGCGAAGTGAGGATGGGCTATTGGTAGCTGACGTTGTTGCAGATGCTTTTTGTTACTCGATGGTCAGAAACCTTGTTGGGGCAGTCGTATGTGTGGCAGATGGTCGCAAGGAACTATCATGGATTGCAGAACTTTTAGCCAATAAGGAGCGCGTCTCTGATTCTCTAGTATTTCCTGCCCGTGGCTTAAGCCTTTATAAGGTTGATTACCCAAGTGATGATCAATTACTCGAGCGGGCGCGAGTAACAATCGGAAGGCGTGGCGATGGGACACATTGATGTCTCAGCCGTTGAGTACTCACTCTCTGATGGACGTACCCTGCTTAACGATGTCTCTTTCCGGGTTGGCGATGGAGCAAAGGTTGCGCTGATTGGCCCCAACGGTTCAGGCAAGACAACGCTGATCCGTATGATCTGCGGCGATATCGATCCAGATGAAGGAAGCGTGGCTATAACAGGTGGACTTGGCGTCATGCGCCAGTTCATTGGCTCTGTGCGCGATGAAACAACAGTCCGCGAACTTCTCGTTTCGGTTGCTCCCGTTCGAATTAGAGACGCTGCGGCCAAAGTCATCGCTACCGAAGAAGCTATGCATGAAGATGGTTCGGAAAAGAATCAGATGGCATATGCGCAATCAATTATCGATTGGGGAGATTGCGGCGGATATGAATTTGAAGTCACTTGGGATAAATGTTGCACGGAGATGCTTCATAAAACATTTGATGAAGTGGCAGACAGGAAGGTAAATACACTTTCTGGGGGAGAACAGAAGAAACTGGTACTTCGCGCTCTGCTTGAAGGTCCAGAAGAAGTTCTGCTCTTGGATGAACCTGATAACTATCTCGATGTTCCATCCAAGCGCTGGCTTGAGAAAGTTGTTTCTGAGACGAAGAAGTCAGTGCTCTTTGTCAGCCACGATCGTGAACTCTTGCAGAACACAGCCACTCGTATCGTCGCGCTCGAACAAGGAGTTAACGGAAATACCGCCTGGATACATGGAGGCAAATTCGATACATGGCATGAAGCTCGCAGAGCCCGCAACGAACGCTTCGCCGAACTTTTACTTCGATGGGAACAAGAGCATCAACGTTTGATTGATCTCGTACGAACCTTGCAAGTACAGGCCGCAATATCTCCAGATATGGCAAATAAATATCATGCGATGCAGACACGATTGCGAAAATTTGAAGAAGCTGGCGCTCCCGAAGCTCCACCTGTCGAACAAGATGTCAAAGTTGGTTTACGCGGTGGGCGTACAGGGCTACGGGCGTTGACCTTCGAAGCAGTAGCTATAGAAAACCTCACCGAGCCTTTTGACTTTGAAGTCTTCTTTGGAGATCGGATTGCAGTCCTAGGTAAAAACGGAACTGGTAAATCACACTTCTTCCGTCTGATCTCAGGGGATGAATCAGTAAAATTCACCGGAAATTTCAAAGTGGGAGCGCGCGTTGAGATTGGATATTTTGCTCAGACTCATTCACACCCTGAGTTTGAAGGGAAAACTCTTTTAGAGATTCTCTGGCAGACCTATTCGTTGCAATTAGGACCAGCTAAGAGCGTTCTGCGTAAATATGAAATTGATAAACAGGCCGAACAGAAATTCAGTTCGCTTTCTGGTGGACAGCAAGCTCGTTTTCAAATCCTACTTCTCGAACTTTCGGGCTCGACCCTTCTTCTCTTGGATGAACCTACAGATAACTTAGATCTTGCTAGCGCCGAATCGTTAGAGAGCGCTTTAGAGCGATATGAAGGAACAGTTCTCTCGGTGACTCACGATCGCTGGTTTACTCGGGGATTTAATCGATTCCTCATCTTTGGAGCCAATGGCCAGGTTTACGAGAGCCCTGAGCCAGTCTTTGATTTTTAGGGGGCTTCTTGCCAATTCCACGCGGGGGGAAGGGCAGCTTTTAGCTCTCTCTGGCCATTTTGACCCGCCCACGCATGAAAGGTAAAGTTCATCCCCTGCGCCAGCTAAGGCGCCGAAGTTTACGTCAATAGGACTTTTAACGAACTAGAAGAAGAAGGTAATAAAGCATGCGTACATATAGCCCAAAGGCAGGCGATGCCGTCCGTAAGTGGCACGTCATCGATGCACAGGATGTTGTGCTCGGACGTCTTGCAACACATGCAGCAGTTCTTCTTCGCGGTAAGCACAAGGCAACCTTCGCTCCACACATGGATATGGGTGACTTCGTCATCGTAATCAATGCAGAGAAGATTGCACTCTCTGGAACAAAGAAGACAACAAAGTTTGCACACCGCCACTCAGGTTTCCCAGGTGGACTTACATCAACTGTGTATGGAGAGCTGATTGAAAAGCACCCAACACGTGCTGTTGAAAAAGCGATCAAGGGAATGCTTCCAAAGAACCGTCTGGGTGCACAGGTAGCAGGAAAACTCAAGGTCTATGCAGGCCCAGAGCATCCACATGCAGCACAGGCACCAACTCCATATGTATTCACCCAAGTTTCGCAAGTTAAGTAAGGGATAAGAAAAATATGTCAGATACAACTTTCAACGAGCTAGAACTCGAAGACGAAACACCTACTTCGTACTCTTCTTCAACTCCTGCTGCAGCAACTAACCGCAAGGCAATCACTGCTCCAGGTGCTGCCGTGGGTCGTCGTAAGGAAGCAGTTGCACGCGTTCGTCTCGTTCCTGGAACAGGTCGTTGGGTTGTAAACGGTAAGACCCTTGAAAACTATTTCCCAAATAAAGTTCACCAACAATTAGTGTCAGAACCATTCCGCACTGTTGGTGCTGAAAATGCTTACGACGTTGTTGCTCGCATCAACGGTGGTGGAGTTTCAGGTCAAGCTGGCGCACT
>DJBN01000001.1 GCA_002430075.1 Actinobacteria bacterium UBA5975
TATATCTCCTTTGGCATCTTTTAAAGCAACGAGATTATCGACGCTTTCAAATAATTTTACGATTGTGTCAGATTCAATTTCCACTCCAGTGCGCCCAGGAATGTCATACATCATTATTGGCAAATTTGTTGCTGCCGCAACTGCTCGAAAGTGAGCCTCGATACCTGCTTGTGGAGGTTTGTTGTAGTAGGGAGTGACAACCAAGAGCGCATCGGCTCCGGCATCCTGTGAACGTTTAGCCTGGTCAACTGTGTATGAGGTTTCATTATCGCCTGCACCAGAAATGACTGTGACCTTTGGTCCAACTACGCTCTTAACAACTTTGATGATCTCAAGCTTTTCAGAAGATTTCGTCGTAGGAGCTTCACCGGTAGTTCCATTGACTGCAATACCATCATGTCCGATATCGACTAAGTGTTGTGCAAGCTTTGCTACTCCATCCCAATCAATGGCCCCATCGTTATTAAAAGGGGTCACCATTGCGGTGAGTAGGCGGCCGAAAGGTGCTTGCGTATTCATCTATGAATCTTACCGCTTATGGCGCGATACGACCAGATTTTTCAAATGCCCCGTATGTAAGAGGCATTAATTTCGCAAATTCAGCTTCCATTTTTTCAGCCACCATCTCAATTTCACGTTGAGGATAGCTGGGGAAATGTGAGCCATCGCGGGAAGTTCGTAGCGATAGAAAATTCATGAGTGCGCGAGCATTCATGGTTACATACATTGATGAATATGTCGCAACCGGCAGTACTGCACGAGCTACCTCGCGAGCAACTCCGGCATCCAACATCTTCTGATAAGAATCGTATGCGACCAGGTATGCATCCTTCATAGCCTTCACAGTAATTTCGTACTGCTCTGGAGTTCCATCTTCAAATGTGTAAGCACCAGTCTTTCCGATTTGTAGCAACTTACGTTCCTTTGAAGGCACATAAAAGACGGGCTTGAGTTCGCGATATCTACCAGATTCCTCATTGTACGAGGCGATGCGGTGGCGCATAAATTCACGGAAGACAAAGATTGGTGCTGAGATAAAGAAAGTCATAGATGTATGTTCAAAGGGCGAGCCATGGCGTTCGCGAGCTAGGTAGTTAATGAGCCCTGCAGATCGAGCTGGATCCTCTCCAATTTCATCCAGCGATTGTTCTCCAGCTGTCGATACGCGCGCTGCCCAAATAACATCGGCATCACTGGCGCTTGCTTTGATGAGTTCTACAGAAACATCGTCTCTAAATATTACTTTCTCAGACATGAGCGCACCCTACCTATCAACCCCCCTTCATCCCTTGGATATCTAGGGCACAATTGGCGCGTGTCCAGAGTGTTACGCACCACCGCAACTCAGAGTCTGAGCGTCTCCTTCACGGTAGGCCTCTACGGGACTGCATTTGGAGCAGCCGGAATTGCAGCTGGATTCTCAATTGTTCAAGTGTGCCTACTTTCACTTCTCACATTTTCTGGAGCATCACAATTTGCAGTCGTCGGCGTCATTGGCGCCGGCGGAAGCGCTATCTCTGCAATCACGACCGCATCTTTACTTGGAATACGTAATGGACTCTATGGATTACGCATGGCGCCGATTCTTCAATTGCGGGGCATAAAGAAAGTTATTGCCGCCCAAGTGACTATTGATGAATCTACAGGCGTTGCAATCGGGCAAGAGGAACACGGCCTCGATGCTATGAAACATGGTTTCTGGCTTACAGGTTTTGGCGTCTATATCTTTTGGAATCTCTTCACCTTACTTGGCGCCCTTGGCGCGCAAGCAATGGGAAATCCATCGGCATGGGGCTTAGATGCAGCAGTTCCTGCAGCATTTCTGGGCCTTGTCTGGCCACGTTTATTGGGACGATTTGAGCGAGCACTTGCAGTATCTGCCATAACGCTTGCTATCTTACTCAGCCCACTTATTTCCGCTGGTCTTCCGATTATCGCAACTACGTTATTGGCTGTTCTCTTTGGCTGGAAGGCTCGATCATGAGTCAGCAGATTGCAGCGCAGGCCATGTGGATTGCAATCATTGGTACGAGCGCGATCGCATTTGCTCTTAAATATTTAGGTCATTCAATACCCGAACGCTTCGTTACCAACCCACGAGCGCTTAGAATCAATACTCTGATTCCAATTGCACTTTTAAGCGCACTTGTAGGCGTACAAACGATTACCGATACGGGAAAGTGGATAGTTGATCAGCGCTTAGCAGGCGTAGCCGTAGCCCTCATCGCCTTAGCTTTGAAGGCGCCCTACTTCGTTGTTGTGATCTCAGCAGCTGTTACATCAGCAATTTTATATAGATTTATATAATTCCAAGGGATAAAAGTTTTTCCTTAAGGTCTCTATCTGACGGCTCTGTGAGATGGGTTCCATCTGAAAAAACAATGACTGGAATCGACTTAGCTCCACCATTTATCTCTATGACTTTTGCAGCAGCGCTCTGATCTAATTCAACATCAATATGGTTAAACTCAACTTTAAGTTGTTGAAATAGTCGCTTTGAACGGCGGCAATCCCCGCACCAATCAGCGCCATACATGGTGATCTGGTCTTGTGACGTTTTAGAATCCTTGCATAAATTTCTCAAGGCCAACGGTCAGCCCTGGGTGAGTTGCTACTTTTCGAACAGCTAGCATCACACCCGGCATAAACCCTGTTCTATCCAGTGAATCATGTCGGATAGTGAGCGTCTCGCCTTGGCCGCCAAGCAAAACTTCTTGATGAGCTACCAGGCCTCGCAAGCGAACTGAATGAACAGGAATCTCCCCCACCACATGTCCACGTGCTCCATCGTTTGAGCGTGATGTGGCATCAGGCATCTCAACTAGCTCTGATTCTTGACGTGCCGCTGTCATGAGCTCGGCGGTTCGAGTAGCGGTTCCAGATGGCGCATCTATCTTTTCAGGGTGATGGAATTCGATAATTTCAGCAGATTCAAAATAACGAGCGGCCTTCTGAGCGAACTCCATCATCAATACTGCGCCAATTGCAAAGTTTGGCGCAATTAAGACACCTACCTTTGGGTTTGCACTCAACAGCGCTTCAAGATCGGCAATCCGCACTTTATCAAAACCTGTAGTACCTACAACTGCACTAATGCCATTGGAGATCAGAAACTCTAAGTTGGCCATCACTGAATCAGGAACGGTAAAGTCAACAACGACTTCAGTGCCGCTGGTAATGAGCACTTCAAGTGAATCACCAATGTCGAGAGCTGCCGTTAAGACTAAATCGGGAGCGATAGAAATTGCTTTAACAACTTCCGATCCCATACGG
>DJBN01000036.1:0-3452 GCA_002430075.1 Actinobacteria bacterium UBA5975
GAAAGGAGAGGATTAATTCAAAGATAGTTCTGAAATGAGTTATCTCAGCGATGAAATTTCTCGACTTGCTGGCGAACGCGATGGCAGGTCGTTGTTAAACACAACGACGGCATGGGCCGAGCGCGCTCTTCTCTCGCCACGCAAAGATGTAGGAATCGGAGCAATTCATTTACCTGATGCTGCTGCACTTGGTGCAAAGAGTCAGGGCGAACTAACAGCACAACTGCGGTCTAGATGTGAAGCTGGTTTGTCTCGCAGATATGTTGGTTCAAAATCAGTTGTTGCAGCAAGTCGGCTGGAAGAAGAGCTAAGTGCAATTAGAACTCTGGGCTACGAATCTTATTTTTTAACAGTTGCAGATATAACAGATCTAGCGCGCAACAGAGGAATTCGAGTTGCGGCCCGGGGAAGCGGCGCTGGTTCATTAATTTGCCACGTGCTTGGAATATCTGGAGTAGAGCCAATAACGCATGGTTTATTAATGGAACGTTTCTGCTCACCACTTCGAGGTGAACTTCCAGATATCGATATTGATGTCGAATCTGCCCGGCGGCTTGAAATTTATGACATGGTCTTTAAAAGGTATGGTGATAACAATTGGAGATCACCTACCAATCAATCACGGTGCGCAGTTGTTGCAATGGTCGATACCTATCGTGCGCGCAATGCAATCCGCGATGCAGGCGCAGCTCTTGGTATGCCCGCTATCGAGATTGATCTCTTAGCTAAATCAATGCCTCATATTCGTGCCGGAAATATTGAGGCAGCTCTTGCCTCACTTCCTGAACTTAAAGGACTTAATACATCAGCGCCTCTGACTCGCGCCACTATCGCACTCGCAGCCCAACTCGATGGTCTGCCTCGGCATCTTTCAATGCACCCGTGTGCCATTGTCTTATCGGATGCATCTTTTCTGGACCGTGCACCGATTCAGATGAATGCTGGAGGCTTTCCTATGGTTGAGTTCGATAAAGATGATGTTGAAGATATTGGTCTACTTAAACTCGATATCTTGGGTGTGCGAATGCAATCGGCGATTGCCCATGCGGTACATGAAATCAAGAGAGTTGAAAAGCAAGAGCTCGATATCGATACAATTGCACTCGATGATGTCGATACATACAACTTAATTCAATCAACGCGCACTCTAGGAATCTTTCAAGTCGAAAGCCCTGGACAACGCGAACTTGTGGGCAAGTTAGAGCCGCGCACCTTTAACGATCTCATTATCGACATCTCACTCTTTAGACCAGGGCCAGTCAAAAGCGACATGATTCGCCCATTTCTTAATGCGCGACATGGCTGGAACCCAGCTCAGATTATTCATCCTGATCTATTACCGATCTTGTCTGAAACTGAGGGCGTTGTTGTCTTTCACGAACAAGTCATCTCAATTATCTCTGTCATGACGGGCATCTCACTCGCTGCAGCCGATGAAAAGCGCAGAGCGCTGGGGGACAGGTCCGGCCAGCAAGAAGTCTGCGACTGGTTCTTTCCTGCTGCAACCGAGCGCGGCTATGAGCTAAAAGTAATTACCGAAATCTGGGATGTTCTGCGCGCCTTTGCATCTTTCGGTTTCTGTAAAGCCCATGCTGCTGCCTTTGCTCTACCGACCTATCAATCTGCATGGCTTAAGACCCATCACCCTGCAGCATTTATTGCAGGGGTCTTAACGCACGATCCCGGCATGTATCCCAAACGCTTACTCCTTGATGAAGCGCGCCAGATAGGCGTTGGTATCGCACCTCTTGATATCAATCGCTCCTCTGCGCAGTACCACGTTGAGCGCACACTTGATGGTGATGCAATCCGTATCGCACTGTCAACGGTAAGCGGAATATCCGATAAAGAAATTAGATCAATTGTTACAGGTCAGCCATATATTGATCTTGCAGATTTCTATCGCAGATCAGGTGCATCAACTCCAATTATCGAAAATCTTATTCTCACCGGAGCTTTCGATTCAATTCATTCCAATCAACGCGATCTCTTACTTCACTTTACTGATCTGCAGAAATCACCCGTTGCCCATCTACCTGGTTCGCAACTTACCTTTGGCTTTGCACCCCCCGCTCTTGAAAGTAGCGGCTTGCAGCCAATGAATACAGCAGAAAAAGTACGTAATGAAGTTGAACACCTTGGGATGGATGTCACGCGACATATGCTCACTTTTTATGCGCCATTTCTCAATGCAATCGGCGCAGTTAAATCATCTGACTTGCTCTCACTTCGCTCTGATTCATCAGTCCTTGTCGCCGGGGTAAAGGTGGCGCTACAGACTCCACCTGTGCGCTCGGGTCGCCGCGTCATCTTCTTGACTCTCGATGATGGTTACGGCTGTAGCGACTCAACTTTCTTTCCAGATGCGCAGGTCGATCATGCATCCACCTTGTATTCGACATCCCTGCTCTTAGTTCAGGGACATACTCGCCGTACTGGAAAACGTGGAATATCAATACGAGCTACTGCAGTCTGGGATTTGCGCCTTGCCTACGAAAGATGGAGAAGCCAAAGAGATAGTGTGGCGATATGAGCGAAGGCGCTGCTGAAGAGGTCGAGGAAGCAACGATTCTTCATGTTGATATGGATGCTTTCTATGCCTCCGTTGCAGAACTCGATCACCCGGAATATAAAGGTAAGGCACTCGTTGTAGGAGCTGGCGCGCGAGGCGTTGTCTTGTCCGCAAATTACGAGGCCCGCAAATTTGGAATACGAGCTGCAATGCCCGTGGGGCGCGCACAACGAATGGCACCTCACGCAATCTTTATCCCACCCGAACACCACCGCTACTCTGAAATTTCAGAGCGAGTAATGCAGATTTTTCATTCCTATACACCGTTGGTTGAACCAATCTCACTTGATGAAGCCTTTCTCGATGTCACAGGTTCACGCAAACTCTTTGGCACAGGACGTGAAATCGCTGCAAAGATTCGTGGACAGATAGAGAAAGAAGAAGGCATTACCTGCTCGGTCGGAATCGCACAATCTAAATTCATTGCGAAACTTGCCTCACAGCACTGTAAGCCAAATGGGCTACTTGAAATTAAATCAGATCGCATCCTTGAATTTCTGCACCCGCTGCCCGTCCGAGCGATATGGGGAGTAGGACCTAAAACTGCCGAATCTCTTGATCGCTTAGGTTTGCATACAGTTGCTGATATCGCCAATACTCCGCGCTCGACACTGATACGCGCACTAGGAGAAGCAGCAGGAGAATCTCTCTATGAACTTGCATGGGGGCGCGATTATCGCGATGTCACACCTGATGAACCAGATAAAAGCATTAGCGCTGCAGAAACATTTGCCCACGATTTAGATAATCCGGAAGAGATATTGAAAGAATTTCTACGGCTAACCGAAAAGGCAACCAGTCGCCTGCGAGAACGAAACTTATTTGCTAAAACAATCGGCATCAAAGTGCGCTTTGCAGATTTCTCAACAATTAATCGATC
>DJBN01000036.1:3587-4141 GCA_002430075.1 Actinobacteria bacterium UBA5975
CTCAACAATTAATCGATCAAAAACTTTAGCCCTTGGTATCGATAGCACTCACGATACCTACGAAGTAGTCAAGGCTCTCTACGAAGCACTTCATATCGAGCGCGCACGTCTGCGATTGGTGGGGGTCTCACTCGAAAACTTGCGCGATAACGCTCCCGAGCAGCTTGAACTTGGGGCACGTGAGCGCGGATGGCGAGATGCCGATACCGCAATCGATAAGGCAAAGGCCCGTTTTGGCGGGGCCAGCGTGCGCCCAGGTCGACTCATTAAGCCCGAAGGAAAAGATGAAGCAGAACGTTAAGGTCCTGACTAGCGCGATAAAAATAAGTGTTCTATTGTGTAGGCATGCCTTTATCTGATCGCGAAAGACGCTTGTTGGCAGAGATGGAAGAAGCTCTGGCCACAGATGATCCACGCCTTCAATCACGTCTAGCTGGGGCAACGATGACCAAGGTCAAGCCGCGGATCCTTCTCGGAGCCAGCCTGATCTTTGCAGGCATCGCAGTCCTCTTTATTGGCCTTGTAGCCCAAATAACGCTTGTTGGAGTCGCAGG
>DJBN01000080.1 GCA_002430075.1 Actinobacteria bacterium UBA5975
AGATAAGCCAATGGGGCGAACTCTTGCCGAGACTCAATCAATGATTGACGCCGCAGAACGGGCTGGCGTGCCGATTACTACCTTCTTTAATCGACTATGGGATAGCGATGCGCTGACAATTAAGAAAGCCGTAGCGAAGGGACTCATTGGAATACCTTTCCGTCTCGATTCGCGTTTTGAGCGTTTCCGCCCACAACTAAATCCATCCTCATGGCGTGAGGCGCAAACACCTGCTGAAGGTGGTGGCCTTCTTCTTGATTTACAGAGCCACATGATCTCAACTGCGCTCGACTGGTTCGGTAAAGCAGAGTTAACCTACGCCAGCATCCGCAATATTCGCGGAGATTGCGAAGATGATGTTGTTTTAAATTTAAAGCACGAATCAGGCGTTGATTCTTATTGCGCCGTCAGTGCCATCGCAGGTGCATCTGGTCCGCGCATTCGACTCTTAGGAACTGAGGGAGCCCTGGTCATTGACGAATTGGATCCTCAGGAAGCGCTTTTGCGTGCAGGACATTTCCCTGAAGGTGGGACTTGGCAGTTACCTACTTCATCGCGTGCCTATATCGAACGCGGTGATAGTCGCGAAGAGATTGAATCCGTTCCTGGAAATTATGGCCACTTCTATCGTGACGTTGCTGGCGCACTTGTAGGCCAGAATGCGTGGCCGATTACCATAGAACAGATTCTAGATGTAGCAAGAATTATCGATCAGGCACGTGAACTCAGTGTTCGATAGCGACGTTGTTATTGTTGGAGCAGGTCTTGCAGGTCTTAGCGCTGCAATTACACTCCAAGAAGCAGGTGTCAACGTTGAAATCCACGAGGCGAGCGATCGCGTAGGTGGACGAGTTGCAACAGATATAATTGATGGCTTCCGACTTGATCGCGGATTTCAACTTATCAATGCACGCTATCCCGAAATAATCCGACTTGGGATACTGCCTGAACTTGAATTTATTTATGCATCTCGTGCAATTGATATCGCACTTGATGATCACCGCCTAACTTTGGCGGATCCCAGGAGAAATCCATTTACTGCACTGAATTCGGCGACGGGTACTCTTTCTAAGAAGTTGACCTTTCTGCGCTATGTGACGAGCGCTTCACGCGCTGGAAAGAGCGTGGAAGATGAGATGAAGCCATTAGGCGATCTCTATTCGAGAGTTTTAAAGCCATTTCTGACTGGGGTTTTTCTCACATCTCCTGCCTTAGTTGATGCGGTAACTGGAAAAGAGATTGTGCGTTCATTTATTGCCGGAAGACCTGGTTTGCCTACACGGGGTGCAGGAGAGCTCGCGAGTGTTTTGGCCAAGAGAGTCAAGAAGATTCATCTGAATTCTCGCGTTGACTCGATTGCGGAATTTGCGAATAAGAAAGTTATCGTTGCAACGGATTTAACTACGTCGGCTCAACTTCTAGATATTGCAAACATTCCCCAATTGGCAACAAGCACAACGTGGTATCACGAAGTTCCGGACGCTATGACAGATTCCAATCGCCTACTTCTTGATGGCCAATCACGAGGGCCAGTGATCAATAGCATCGCTATATCTAAGCTACTTCCTAGCTACGCACCTTCTGGTAAAACGCTACTCTCTACAACAACGATAGATTTTGCATCCGAATCTGAGGTAAGAAGACATTTAGCGCTGATGTGGGGTACATCCACTACCGACTGGTCACTAGTTGCAAAGTATGAGATTCCCAAAGCTCTGCCAATTTTTGCACCCGGCAGATCGAGCGCTCAGTCATCGCAAGTAGGTAAGAAAGTATTTATCGCTGGTGATTACCGAACTGCGCCTTCGCAAAATGGAGCGCTACTTTCAGGTCGCCTTGCGGCTCAGGAGTTACTCGGAAACTAATGCCGTGAGTGCATTAGTGATATGTGGGTAATCCCAGGTGAAGCCCGCCTCTGAAAGCACGTGTGGTAAGACCTTCTTACTTCCAAGAATCTCTGATGAAAATCCACCGAGTGCCAGCTTGAGTGCAAAAGCCGGTGCAGGAAAGAGAGCTGGACGATGCATCGCGCGAGCAAGAGCTGATGTAAATTCTTGATTTGTTACTGGATTTGGAGAAGTTAAATTAACGGGCCCCGATATCGGGTGGCCCAGTAAGAATTCGATCGCACGTATGTGATCATGCAGAGTAATCCATGACCAGAACTGCTTGCCGTTTCCTAGCTTTCCGCCTAAGCCAAGTCTAAAGAGTGGAAGCATTCGGCCTAAGGCGCCTCCAGTTGGATCGAGAATAAGTCCGGTACGTATCTTTACCGTGCGCACATTTTTGACAAGGTCGGCCGCTGCTTCCCATTCGCGACAGACGGCTGCAAGAAAATCTTCACCGACGCGATCGGTTTCAACGACAGCGCGACTTCCTGATTCACCGTACCAGCCAATGGCGCTTGCTGAGATAAAAACCTGAGGTTTGACTTCGTTGACGGCATTGGAAATTGCCGTTGTGCCAAGAAGACGAGAGTTGAGAATTTCCGATCTATATCTCTTACTCCATCTTTTATCGCCTACTCCTGCTCCGGCCAAGTGAATGACTGCATCGACTCCGCGAAGAGCATCGAGATCAACAAAACCCGTCTTGGGATCCCATTGAATTTCATCGGGAGCTACTACTGCGCGACGAACGAAGCGTTGCACTGTATGGCCTTCGCTCTTGAGATGACCGACAAGTGCTGCACCGATAAGACCAGACGCACCAGTAATTGCGATGCGTTGAGGAAGTGACATCGCGTTAGAGCCCTAGGTCGGATTCGAAAGCTCCACCTTCAAGACGCTCTTTGAGAGTACCCAAGAAACGTGCAGCATCTGCTCCATCAACAACACGGTGGTCATAAGAAAGTCCAAGATAGACCATCGAACGAATTGCAATTGTTTCTCCACCATCTTCACCGCGAACAACCATTGGGCGCTTAACGATTGCACCAAGACCCAAGATTGCAACCTGTGGCTGATTAATGATGGGAGTATCAAAGAGCGCTCCACGAGAACCTGTATTGGTAAGTGTAAATGTGCCGCCGCCGAGCTCGTCTGGAGTTACCTTATTTTCACGGGTGCGAGCTGCAAGATCTGCAATCTTTCGAGCAACGCCTCCCATGTTGAGATCTCCTGCATTATGGATAACTGGAACGAGCAATCCGCGCTCTGTATCGACAGCGATTCCAAGATGTTCGGCGCCGTGATACATGATTTGGTCACCTTCAACGGATGAATTAAGAACTGGATGTTGCTTGAGCGCCTCACATACAGCGACAGCAAAGAATGGAAGGAATGAAAGCTTGACGCCTTCGCGAGATTCAAATGTTGCCTTGGATCGATCGCGCAGACGTGCAATCTTTGTTACATCTACTTCAATAACGGTAGTTAATTGCGCTGAAACTTGAAGCGACTCAAGCATGCGAGCTGCTATTACTTTGCGCAAGCGAGACATAGTCACTGTTGTTCCGCGTAGAGCAGACGCCGCAACTGCAGAAGGCGCAGTTGATGGAGCGCTCGTGCTTGACGCAACTGAAGGGGAAGAGACAGCAGCCGCGCGTTGAGGTTGTGCTGCTACGACATCTTCTTTACGAATTCTTCCGCCGATACCTGTTCCGCGCACTTTGCCAAGATCTACACCAAGTTCATTGGCGAGCTTGCGAACTATTGGAGTTACATAAGCATCTTGAGGTTGAGTGACAGGTGCTGCAGCTACAGGGGG
>DJBN01000085.1 GCA_002430075.1 Actinobacteria bacterium UBA5975
CCAAAGGTGAGATCTGATGGAGCAATCGTGTCGCGAGCTGGCACGTCGGGTTTGCGCATAGCTAATCTTCTCGCTATCCGGTGACAACTGCAGAGATCAGGACTGCGACACCCAAGATAATCATGATGGAACCACCGGCTGCGCGTAAACGTTCGAGGCGCCTCGCATCGGTAGCAAGCCATGCGCGAGCAGTTCCGGCAAGCAGTCCCCACGAACCATCAGAGATAAATGCCAGAAGGCAGAAAACTAGACCAAGGAAAATCAATTGTTGGGTCACATGGCCACCATCGATATCAACAAATTGCGGCAGAACTGCGGCAAAGAAGACGATCGCCTTTGGATTAAGTACTCCTACCCAGAAGCCGTCGCGAATTGATTGACGCACAGTCGGTGCTATGGGACCTTGGTTGGTCATATCGGCTGCATGCACAGCGCGCTTTCGAATTGCATCAAGGCCCAGATACATGAGGTAGAGCCCACCAGCCCATTGCACCGCAATGTAGGTGATGTGCCATCTCTGAAGAATCGGGCCAACCCCAAGGGCTACGAGAGTGGAGAGAACAAAGGAGCCTGATACATTGCCAGCAACGGTCAGAATTGCAATCTTTCGCCCCCACGCAACGGCGCGAGCGATAACGAAGAGAACGCTGGGGCCAGGGGCGATAATGATAATGATCGCTGCCACCAGGTATTCAGGTAGGCGGGTTGGAATAGCTCCGGTGAACATGGGGCAAAGGTAGCCAATGGGCGCGTCGATTTGCGCCACCGCCGCTATATCGGCTTAAATGTGCACTCGATATATCGATTCGATATATCTACCGGCATAGACAGGAGAGCAGAATGCGTTCTCGCGCAGATTCACTTGAATTCGCTCTCCTTGGGCTGCTCTCGCAGAGCTCTCTACACGGATATGAACTCAGAAAGCGCATGATCGCCATCTTTGGCCCATTCCGCGCTCTCTCATTCTCTGTTCTCTACCCCCAGCTACGCCGCATGGTCTTGGCAGGCTTAATCGAGTCGAGCGAGGTCGATGTGACTTCACGCCGCACGCGAATCGTCTATGCGATTACTGAAAAAGGTAAGAAGAGATTTGAGCAACTAACTGAAACTGTCACGCCAGAGGCATGGAGCGATGAGGGCTTTGAAGTTCACTTCGCTCTCTTTAGCCCGACCCCCAAGAAGAACAGAGTACGAATTCTTGAAGGGCGCTTGCGCCGACTTCAAGAGAAGGCAGAACTCATGCGTGGGGATCTCGAGGGATCACCAGCGGGGTTCGATAAATATCTTGAGGAGTGGCGCCGCTACTCACTCGATTCGCTTGAGCGAGAAATCGTTTGGCTAGAAGGCATGATCAAAACCGAAGGGAAGACAAAGTGAATATCACTACAGGTAAAGGCGACATCCGTGTTGCAATCGTTGGAGTAGGAAACTGCGCGAACTCATTAGTACAAGGTGTTACCTACTACAAGGATGCTTCGCTAGACCAGGAGATTCCAGGCCTAATGCACGCTGTCGTTGGTGGATATCACATCAATAACGTCAAGTTTGTTGCTGCCTTCGATGTTGATGCGAAGAAAGTCGGGCTCGATCTTGCTGAAGCAATCTGGGCGAGCGAGAACAACACCATTAAATTCTCAGAGGTTGCAAAGACAGGCGTTCCTGTTCTTCGCGGAACAACTCTTGATGGCCTTGGAAAGTATTATAAAGAGACAATTACTGAATCCACAGCTGCTCCAGTTGATGTTGTAGCAACTCTTAAGCAAGAGCAAGTAGATGTACTAATCTGCTACCTGCCTGTGGGATCTGAAGCTGCAGCAAAGTTCTACGCTCAGTGCGCATTAGATGCTGGTTGTGCATTTGTTAATGCCCTTCCAGTATTTATCGCCTCCGACCCAGTGTGGGAGAAGAAGTTTAAGGATGCAGGTCTTCCAATTGTTGGAGATGACATTAAGAGCCAGGTCGGTGCAACAATTACTCACCGCATCATGGCTAAGTTATTCCAAGACCGCGGTGTGCACCTTGATCGTACCTACCAGCTCAATGTTGGTGGAAATATGGACTTTAAGAATATGCTCGAGCGCGATCGCCTTGAATCCAAGAAGATTTCTAAGACAAATTCTGTGACATCGCAGCTCGACCATGATTTGGGCGAAAAGAATGTTCATATCGGTCCTTCAGATTACATTCCATGGCTTGATGACCGTAAGTGGGCCTATGTTCGCCTTGAAGGTCGCGCATTTGGAGATGTTCCACTTAACCTTGAGTACAAGCTTGAAGTATGGGATTCACCCAACTCGGCAGGCGTCATCATCGATGCGCTCCGTTGCGCAAAGATCGGCCTAGATCGCAAGATTGGTGGAGCACTTTTGTCACCATCTTCATACTTCATGAAGACTCCACCAGTGCAATACACAGATGAACAAGCTCATGTAAAGACTGAAGATTTTATCTCAGGAAAGCTCGATCGCTAAAAGTAGATTAACGTGAAAAAACCCCGGTTCTTAATCGTTAAGGACCGGGGTTTTTCATCCCTCAACTCTCAATGGAGAGATTGAGAGAGTGAGGGCTAGAGCGTCGCGCTTTTTGGGGTGCGACGAATATGCATGAATCCTGCGAATGTCAGAGTCAACATCACAAGAGCTCCAACAAGAGCTGCAATTGCACCATATCCAGCAATTGAGCCCATAGTTCCGAATGCGTAAGCCTCAAGAAGCATTCCTCGTAAGGTATTTCCCATGAAGAGGGTTTGACGCAAATCACCTAACTTAGCAATTTGTGCAGTATCCGTACTGCCCCCTCTGACTAAACCGAGATACATATTAGAAACCTCTGAATATGTTGCAGGTTTGCCAACAGCGGCGTATGTAGCACCTACTCTCTTAGGCGCTACATGAATTACACATCCAACGAGGAGTATGTTGGGACGAAAACGCTAGTGCTAGCACTCGATAGAAATTTCCGAGAGCTAGCACTTGCA
>DJBN01000109.1:0-237 GCA_002430075.1 Actinobacteria bacterium UBA5975
TTCATGCTTGGGAAAAGGGTAAGAATAAGTCACCGGTCAAAGCCGTAGCCGCACGTAAAGCTAAAGTGGGAGAAATTCCAGAAGTTCCTAAGTAAAGAAAAAAAGTGTAAAAAAATAAGGCCCGCCGATTTCTCGGACGGGCCTTATTTATAAGTGAAATTAGTTAGCGTTCACTGCGTCTGCCTGAGGACCCTTAGGACCCTGGACAACCTCGAATGAAACTGCCTGACCCTCTTC
>DJBN01000109.1:490-7276 GCA_002430075.1 Actinobacteria bacterium UBA5975
ATTGCTGAGTAGTGAACGAATACATCTTGTCCGCCACCATCAACTGCAATGAAACCGAAACCCTTTTCAGAGTTGAACCACTTAACTGTGCCTGTTGCCATATGTTTTTACTATTCCTTCGATATGTTGGGAGTTCGAGAATTCCTCGACCACCAGTCTTCGTCTTGCGTTCAGCCATACCGAGTAAAGAAGTAAATCTAACAACGGGTACTGATAAAGCGTCCGACTAGGGAAAATGGTACCTGCTACCTACGCGTATGCCTATTCCCGGTTTTGAAAACTCACGCTCAAAATGAAGCTACTTATGGGCGCTGCCTTCACAAAGTGATAAAAAGGGCGTATAAATGAGGTACTCACTAGCAGTTGGCAGCACTTTGTGGATCGGGGAAGGTCGCACAATCAGCGCCTTGCTAGGAGCTCTACATGCACGACAAACATCTCAGCGGTCTGGTCGTAATCCACTCTGCGCCATCTGCCCTGCGTCAACATATCGAGTGGGGACTTAACTCACTTCTGGGCACACCCCAATCAATCTTTTGGCGCGAACAACCTTTAGATGTTGGAACAGTTCGCACACATCTGGAATTTCGGGCATCTCTTGGAACTGCTGCCAAGATTGCTACCGCTCTAAAGAACTGGCACTACCTCAAATTTGAAGTGCATGAAATAGGTATGAACTCGGGAGAGATGTTTCGTTTTACTCCTGATCTTGGAATACATCGTGGCATCATTGATGCAGCCGGATCCGTTCTCATCTCTGAGAATATTCTGCGAAAAGCAATCTCAAACTTTGACGACATAGCAATGCGTGATGAATTAGAGGTTGCACTCGGAGTTTCCTGGGACTTGGAGCTAGAGCCCTACCGCGGAGTAGACCTTCAGGAAGTTCAAAGGCTACACGCCATCTAATTTCCTAGATACAATTTTTCTATGACTTCACAAGCTCCTATGACCTCAGTGGAACGCCGCCAATCTATTCTCTATATTGTAATCGCGCTCATTCTTGCAGTTGCACTCGGCGGAGGACTGGTCAAAGTTGGTGCAGGATTTGCATCGCGTAATGCAAATGGAATTACGATGACAGGATCTGCCAAGACAACTGCCACCGCTGATAACGCAGTATGGACTCTCAATATTTCACTGACACGTCCAACTGTGGCCGATGCCGTCACTCGCGTTGGCAGCGATGTTGCTTCCGTTACTAAATACTTGACTAATGGTGGAATCCCTGCCAGTGCGTTGACCTTAGGTTCAGTTTCTACCTACGGCAATGAAGAATGGGTTAATGGCAACACCACAGGCAGAATTCTTAACTACCGCGCCTCACGCGATGTGGTTGTGCGCAGCACTGATGTGCAATTAATTTCAAAGCTATCTCAAGAGATTGGTACTCTCTTGCAAACTGGAGTTTCAGTTAATAATTACGGACCCCAGTACTACATCTCAACCCTTCCTGATATGCGACCAAAGCTTCTGGGTGAGGCAATGATGGATGCAAAGGTGCGCGCTGAAGCGATTACGAAGGCGGTAGGCGGCAACGTCGGAGCAGTTCAATCAGTCAAATCTGGGGTATTCCAAGTGACAACTCCGGATTCAACGATGACGCAAGATACGGGTGCTTATGACACTACAAGTATTGAAAAGAGCGTTACAACGACTGTTTCGGTCACTTTCGCCCTTAAGTAAATTAGAGCGGAATGTTGCCGTGTGAACCACGGCGATATTCCGCTTCTGAAAGCGCCTTAGCAATAGCGCTACGAGTCGAATCTGGATTGATCATCTGATCAACTGCGCCAATTTCAATTGCTTTAGCAACGCCCCCTGAAACTTTCTCATGCTCTGCGGCAAGCTCCAACTCCATATCTTCGCGTTGCTCGGCAGGAAGACCTGCAAGTATTCGACGGTGTAAAACGCGCACTGCAGCAACTGCCCCCATTACAGAGACTTCGGCATCTGGCCATGCAAAGACGCGAGTAGCGCCAAGGGATTTTGAATTCATCGCAACAAATGCGCCGCCATATGCCTTGCGAGTGATAACTGTAACGCGCGGAACAACTGCTTCACCAAAAGCGTGGAGCAATTTTGCACCTCGACGAACCGCGCCTTCCCATTCTTGGCCAATGCCAGGTAAGAAACCTGTTACATCGGCGATAACAATAAGTGGAATGCCGAAGGCATCACACGTGCGAACAAAGCGAGCGGCTTTTTCACCGGCTGCAGAATCTAGAACTCCGCCGATAACTTGTGGGTTATTAGCAATAACGCCAACGGTGCGAGCACCCAGGCGCCCAATGACCGTGGTCATATTTTGCGCCCACATATCGAGCAGTTCCAGCTTTTCACTATCTGAATCAAGAATGGCATCGACCAATGGGTGAACGTCATATATGCGCTTCTTTGAATCTGGTACTAGATGCGCAAGTGGCACATCGTCAACGTTTAGTGACATCAAACCTTGATTGGCAAAGAGAGATACGAGATCTTGAATCTCAGAGAATGCAATATCTTCAGTCGGCGCAATGACATGCGCAACGCCAGAATTCTTACTATGTGCTTCAGGCCCACCAAGTAGCGCCATATCGACGATATCGCCGGTGACAGATTTAACGACATCAGGTCCTGTCACAAAGATACGTCCTTCTGGTGCAAGTACAACGACATCTGTAAGGGCTGGTCCGTATGCGCCACCGCCTGCAGTTGGTCCAAGTACAAGTGAGAGCTGAGGAATTCTTCCACTGGCTGTGACCATTACTTGAAAGACTTCTCCGAAGGCATTAAGAGATGCAACTCCATCACTTAATCGCGCTCCACCTGAATGCCAGATTCCGATAACGGGGACTTGCGCACCCATTGCCGCACGGTATGCCTGAACAATAACTTCCGACCCTTCGATTCCAAGAGCGCCACCCTTGACTGTAGGATCGGATGCGAAGACAACCACCTTGTTTCTTTTTACAAAACCGGTAGCAGCAACCATTCCGCAATTAGTCCGGGGGACCAGTAATTCGTAAGAACCGCCATCAAGTAACTTGGCGATACGAAGTTCGGGATCGAGGATGTGTTCCATGGCTTTAGGCTAGAGCGATTTGAATGCAAGTACTACGTTGTGGCCACCAAAACCGAAAGAATCATTGAGCGCTGCAATATCACCCGCGGGAAGTTGGCGTGGTGTGTCGCGTACAACATCGACTGTTACGGCTGGGTCTAAGTTTTCAATATTAATTGTCGGAGGAGCAAGGCGTTCTTGGAGCGCTTTAACAATAAATACGGATTCGATTGCACCGGCTCCGCCAAGTAAGTGGCCTGTCATTGATTTCGTTGCAGAGACTGCAACGTGGTCCGCATCTTTTCCAAGTGCCTTGCGCAGCGCATTTGCCTCAGCAACATCGCCTGCTGGAGTTGAAGTTGCATGCGCATTTAAATGAACAATATCTTTTGTAGATAATCCAGAATTTTGTAGTGCAAATTTGATTGCACGCTGGACTCCACCACCTTCTGGATCAGGAGCAGCAATGTGATAACCATCGGAAGACAAGCCTTGTCCACCGATTTCACAGTAAATCTTTGCACCGCGCGCTTTTGCGCTTTCGTACTCTTCAAGAATTAGCACGCCGCCGCCTTCGCCAAGGACGAAACCATCTCGGTCGATGTCGTAGGGGCGAGATGCACGTTCTGGAGCATCATTACGAGTTGAAAGCGCCTTCATTGCAGCAAAGCCCGCCATTGGCAATTGATGAATCGCAGCTTCGACTCCACCGGCGACAATGATGTCTGCGCGGTTGCTCTTAATCATTTCAAATGCATAACCGACTGCTTCAGCCCCCGATGCGCAAGCGCTGACAGGCGTATGAACGCCGGCTTTAGCTTGTAATTCAAGACCAACATTTGCCGCAGGGCCATTAGGCATCAACATAGGAACAGTGTGAGGACTTACCCCCCGCGCACCTTTTTCATTGAGATTAACAAATTGATCCAAGAGGGTGATTACTCCGCCGATACCGGATGCGATAACGACGCCTAAACGTTCCTTATCAATGTCATTGGGAGATCCTGCATCTTTCCAGGCTTCGCGGGAGGCAATGAGGGCAAACTGTTCAGATCGATCGAGCCTGCGCATTTCAACGCGCTCCATCTGATCTGCAGGTTCTGTCGCAACGCGCGCAGCAAAGTGAACTGGAAGAAGCTCTCGCCAATCTTCGGTCAGAAGCCTTACTCCACTTTGACCGGCTAAGAGCGCCTTCCATGTGGAGTCGACATCTGCGCCCAGAGGGGTGGTAGCTCCTAGGCCAGTTACTACTACGCGACGTTGTGACATATACCTATATTAAATCTTGAGCGTTGAATCTGCTTATGCCGCTGCGTTAACGATGAAGTTAACTGCGTCGCCCACTGTTGCAAGGTCAGTTACCTTCTCATCAGGAATCTTGACGCCAAAGCGCTCTTCGCATGCAACGACAACTTCAACCATGCTGAGAGAATCAACCTCTAAGTCGTCGGTGAAGTTTTTATCAAGTTCGATTGATGCAGCTGGAATACCTGCTACTTCCTCAACTATCTCTTTAATTCCTGCAAGTACATCTGCTGGTGAGAGCGCCATTATTTATCCTTTGCTATGTCGATCATGTGGTTTCCATCTATGTTGCTAGGTGAGCAATTCTCTACGAAAAGGGGTCGTACTTCCCAGTAAATCGGTAGGTAATCTCGAAAAAATTACGGTTTTGGAGGTAATTTCACAACTTGGCCCGCATAAACGAGACCTGCGCCATATCCAATGAGCAGGGCCAACTTCCCATGCAGCTTTGGGTGTTTTTTGAGGATCGCCTCCATTGCAAGTGGAATTGATGCTGCAGATGTATTTCCATTGACACGGATATCATCTGCAATTAAAACCGAATCTGGCACACCCAGCTCTTTCGCCATTGTCTCGATAATTCGAATATTGGCTTGATGAGGAATGAATGCATCAATATCGTTAACTGTAAGTCCTGCAGATTCAAGGGCTTTATTTGCCGCCTTGCTCACTGAAAATACTGCCCAGCGAAAAACTTTCTGGCCCTCTTGAGAAATATTTGGCCACTTACCGCCGGCCTTTGTCAATTGAGTTTCGGTATCGCGAATATCAATCCATGATGGGTCCATCAAGATTGAGTCCCGGTTATCAGCATCAGATCCCCATTCGACAGGGCCAATCCCAGTTTCCTTCGATGCAGCAATCACAACAGCGCCTGCGCCATCTGCGAAGATAAATGCGGTCGCACGATCGTTAGGGTCTGTGAAATCTGAAATCTTTTCAGCGCCAACTACCAAAACCTTTTTAGATGTTCCAGATTTGATGAAGTCATTTGCCATCGAGACTCCATAGGAAAAGCCAGCACATGCTGCATTGATATCAAAGGCAGCAGCTTTGGGATGTCCCAGCCTTTGCAGAATTGCAGTAGCCGCAGATGGTGCTTGGAAGGGGAATGTAATAGTTGCAACAATGAGGGTATCAATATCGGTAATTACCAACTTTGCATTTTTGAGCGCATCTTCAACAGCCCATGTGGCCATATCAAGCAGAGATTCATCAGCACCTGCAATGCGGCGAGACTCAATTCCGGTGCGTTGTTGAATCCATTCATCGCTGGATTCAATACGGTCGACTATCTCTGAGTTAGGTACAAGGCGCTTAGGCCGATAGACCCCGACAGAAAGTATTTCGCTCTCACTGCCAGTTCTGGATTTAATTGCGGACATTATTTCCCCCATGCTGTGCGATAAAGAGTCGAGCACTAGCAATATCTGCTGGGCCCTTCAATGCGAATTGTTCAATTGTTGGCGTTGCGCGCTTGATAAGACCGACAAGAGTTCCAGCAGGTGCCACTTCAATAACACCGGTTACGCCTTGGCTCAATAGCGTTTGCATGCAGAGATCCCAGCGTACGGGGTTTGCGATCTGCGCAATGATTCGCTGAAGAACGTCGTGGCCATCTTTAATGACATCGCCATCCTTATTGGATATGACCCCAACTATTGGCGTATTCGTAAATATCGAATCGGCTAGGGTGCGAAGTGGATCAACGGCAGATTGCATATAAGAGGTATGAAAGGCTCCGGCAACAGCCAATGAGCGAACCCGCGCACCGTCGGGGGCCAACTGCGCCAGCGCATTGAGATCTCCCGCTGCAACAATTTGCCCGCCGCCATTGTCATTAGCTGCAACAAGGCCGAGAGCTTGGATTGCGCTTAAGACAACCTGGCGATCTCCGCCCAACACTGCAGCCATTCCAGCTGGAGTAATTGCCGCCGCTTTCGCCATTTCGACTCCGCGCATACGAACCAGGGTCATTGCATCAATCGATGAGATGACGCCAGCTAAGGCCGCTGCAGTTATTTCACCGACTGAGTGTCCTGCAACGAATGAGATGTGATCGCGCTCGCCCAGTGCATATGCGCTTAAAAGCCCTGCTGCCACGATGAGTGGTTGAGCATTGGCGGTATCTTTAATTTCATCCGCATCAGCAGTTGTACCTAACCTAACTACATCAAGTCCGATGGCATCTGAGAATTCTTGCGCAAGGGTTTTTAAAGCCGCATCTTCAAGCCAGGCAGAGAGCATCCCTGGAGTTTGGGAACCTTGACCAGGGGCGATGATTGCAAGCACGTCGTTAATATAGATGAAGGAGCGGGTGGTACTTATCTCATTGGCCCCGCTTCACAAATAATCTACTGACCAGTAACCTCTCCTCTATGAAGATTGCAGTCTGCGTTAAACAGGTCCCTGATTCATGGGCCGAGAAGAAGATG
>DJBN01000109.1:7474-8003 GCA_002430075.1 Actinobacteria bacterium UBA5975
ATTCATGGGCCGAGAAGAAGATGGTCAACGGTCTTCTCGATCGCGAAAACGTCGATGCTGTACTCAATGACCTAGATGAGTATGCAGTCGAAGAAGCCCTTCGTATTGTAGAAGCTCACGGAGGAAATGAAGAAGGTGGCCCTCATACAGTCACTGTGATTTCAATGGGACCAGAACGCGCAACCGAAGCTATCCGCAAAGCGCTATCAATGGGCGCCAATGGGGCAATCTTGGTCAGCGATACTCAGCTTGCAGGTTCAGATGCGCTCACAACATCGGCCGTATTGGTAAAAGTTATTACAGATGGTGGATATGACATTGTGATCTGCGGAACTGAATCAACGGATGCGCGCATGAGTGTCATACCTGCGATGTTAAGCGCTCGCCTTGGCTGGGCGCAGTTAACTTTCGCTTCAAAGGTTGCAGTAGATCCTGCAGGAACAGCATCCATAACGCGCGTTACTGAAGCCGGCGTCGATGAAATATCTGCACAGTTTCCAGTCATTATTAGCGTGGTTGAAAAGATTAA
>DJBN01000007.1 GCA_002430075.1 Actinobacteria bacterium UBA5975
GCTCTTCCGATCTGAGGCAGCTGCCGAAAGCGGAATCACAATCATCTCAGCCATCTCTCAGCTCCCTCCAGCCAGGGTTGCTCAAATGCACGGCTATGCAAAGACCACTCGAGTTTTGTGGTCACCCAATATCACTCTCGGCATCAACTTCATGATCGTTGCGGCAAAGACGTTGCAACAGATCGCACCTCATGCTGACATTTCCATTCTTGAAGAACACTTTAAAGCAAAGCCCGAAATTTCAGGAACAGCTAGGAAGATCTCACAAGCCCTTAACTTGGACCCCAGTGAAGTCAAAGTTATTCGCGCAGGCGGAATTATTGGAGTCCACGAAATCCTCTTTGGTTTTCCATTCCAAACTGTGCGCCTTAAGCATGAATCAATCTCGCGAGAAGCTTTTGGTAATGGAGCAAAGTTCGCTCTTCAGGAATTGAGCAAGCGTGACGTAGGCTTTTACAACATGGAAGAGCTAGTCGGAAGCATCTTTGTTAATGCCAATGTGCATTACACGGACGGATCTACGCCTATTGCTAAGGCTCTTACCGTACGCGATCGCGCTCGACTGCTGAAGAGGGCCATTAGCCGTAAATCGTAGGCAGTCCAAAGCGGTGACTCCTTTTCTGTGAGAAACTTCGTGAGTGCATGAATTCACACAAGAGGTAGAAGAGCTTGCGAAGGCTGTGATGACCTATAGCCTCGAGCGGTTGAAATCTAATCCACCCCTTGATGGACCTCGAAGTGAGAAAGATTTATATCAAGAGCTCGGTAACACAATCACCGCTGGTGGACTTGGCGGCAGAAAAACTCTCGATATCTTTACGCAGACGCTCGCTCTTGCCTGTATATCAACAGATCATCCGCGCAACTTGGCCTTTATTCCTTCAGCACCCAGCGAATATTCAAACCTCTTCGACTTAGTTGTCGGCGCATCATCTCTCTACGGAGGATCATGGCAAGAAGGCGCCGGCGCTGTCTTTGCCGAAAATCAAGCGCTCAAATGGCTTATCGATATAGCGGGCTTGCCAGAAAGAGCTGGGGGAGTCTTTGTTCAAGGCGGCACAATAGGCAATCTTTCAGCCCTGGTTGTTGCTCGCGATCAAGCGCGAAAGAAGTTTCCTGATACAGCGCGCTGGGTGATTGCCTGCAGCGCAGAATCTCACTCATCTATTACATCGGCTGCGCACGTGATGGATGTAGATATTTTGAAGATTGAAACTAATGAAGAACTACGCCTTGATGGCGCACACGTTGGGCCAGCTATTGATGACCTGCATGCAACAACTAATAGACGCGTCTTTGCAATCGTTGGAACTGCCGGCAGTACCAATCTAGGAATTGTTGATGATTTAGCAACGCTGGCAACAACTGCCAAAGAACGCGATATCTGGTTCCATGTCGATGGCGCCTATGGGCTAGCGGGGCTCTGCGCGCCATCTGTTCGTCACCTCTTTAACGGTGTTGAAAGCGCTGATTCATTTATCGTCGACCCTCATAAATGGCTCTTTGCACCATTTGATGCATGCGCACTTGTCTATCGCAATCCAGAGCTTGCAAAAGAGACTCATACTCAACACGCTTCATACCTTGAAACTCTTCACGACGATTCGTGGTCGCCATCTGATTATGCAATTCACTTAACTCGTCGAGTTCGTGGGCTGCCTTTCTGGTTCTCACTTGCAGCCCACGGCACCAATGCATATGCCGAAGCAGTTGAAACCGGAATTCGTCTTGCAAAAGATTCCGCAGCATTGATCAAAGCTCACCCTAATCTCGAACTTGTCTGCCAACCCGAACTTTCAATCGTCGCTTTTACCAGAACTGGGTGGAGCCCAGGGCAGTATCAAGAGTGGTCCGATGCGTTGCTTGAAAAACAGATCGGTTTTATTCCACCTTCCAAACATGCAGGCGAATCCATCTTGCGCTTTGCCTTTGTTAACCCTTGGACTTCAATGGCCGATGTCCAAATGATTCTTGAGACTTTGTAACCTTACCGATCGAGCAGGTTCTGCTTTGGATCATAAGTAGTCCCGTTGCGGCGCTTTGCAATTGCGCTTAAAGCTTCAAGCACTACGCGATTAGCCAAGATGGCTGTGATATCGGCGCTATCAAATGCTGGTGCGACTTCTACAACATCGATACCAACAACAGGTAGCTCAAGACAGATTCGGCGCACAGCCTCTAATAATTCACGACTAGTCATTCCACCGGGTTCAGGCGTTCCTGTGCCGGGTGCCATTCCAGGATCAACAACATCGATATCGACAGAGAGAAATACTCCATCGCAGCCATCTGTAAGCGTTGCAAAAGATTCATCGAGAACTTCTTTCATTCCGCGATGATGAATTTCAGTCATTTCATAGGATCGCATTCCTTGATCGCGCATCCACTCGAGGGTCTTGTTATCTGGCCAATATCCGCGAAGTCCAAGTTGCAAGAAGCGATCTCCGCGCACATAACCTTCATCTATTAATCGACGCATCGGCGTTCCGTGCCCTACTAAGGCACCCCATTGATCTTCACCGGTATCAGCATGTGCATCAAAGTGGACCATAGAAACTTTTCCATGGCCTAAGTGGTTTGCAATACCTGCAACGTCAGCGGAAGCAATTGAATGATCGCCGCCCAAAACAACTGCAATCGCACCAGCGCGAGAAATCTTCTCTGTTGCTTCGCGCAGTACTGCAAGGGATGCAACTAAATCTCCGCCGGGCATTAAAAGGTCTCCAGCATCAACAACCTTAAGATCCTTTAAACCATCTGTGCGAAGAGCAAGATGTGGTCGTTCGCCATCGTGAGGCAGGTAATCGCCGCCACGAATGGCCTGTGGCCCAAACTTCGCACCTGAACGATGAGATGTTCCGCTGTCAATCGGTGCACCTACGATGATGACGTCAGCGCCCTTGTAGCTTGATGGATCATCAAGATCGCATGCTGGGATTCCAAGGAAGGTAAAAGCTGGTCCATACATATTGCCGTGGTTAGCCATGCCTCAAGGATAGGCGCTATATACGCTCTTTCTGCCTCATTGCATATTCCCATCGCAATTGATTGCCATCGTGGCCATATTGGTTCTCTATCTATTTGCAGTAAAGCTGGGATGGTTTCCAATTGGTGGCTACGGAACATTTGCCCACCTTGTGCTTCCTGCAATGACTCTGGGAATTTTAGGTAGCGGTTGGTATAGCCGCGTGATGCGTTCGAGCATGATCGATGTTCTGCGACAGGATTACATCCGAACTGCCCGCGCCAAAGGAGCTCCCGAGAGTCGCGTCATCTTTGTTCATGCGCTCAAGAATGCGATTCTTCCCATCATCTCCATGATCGGAATTGATATTGGAATCTTTATGGGCGGAGTCGTCGTCGTCGAATCTGTATTCGGCTGGCCAGGAATCGGTCAGTTGGCATGGCAAGCGATTCAGCGTGTGGACATTCCCATCATCATGGGCGTAACTCTGGTCTCGGCGATCGCCATTGTTATTGGCAATCTCATGGCAGACTTGCTGGCCCCCCTTGTCGATTCACGCATCAAAATCCGCGACTAGAACCCTTCGGCGCTACCCACATTGATGCGCTGGGAAGAAGGCACCCTGTAGGAATTTATCAAACTATTTTTTTAGTCCATGCGCCGCAATTGCAGCATCCCACTGCTCCCGCAGCGGGTGCTCTGATGGTCCAACTTCTGTGATTATCCGAATTAAACGCGACATGTATTCATCGCGATTTCGATCAAGCCGAACGACTTCATCTTTACTTGGCTGAAAACTATCTAAATCACTAGCCTTTAATTGCCCAGCTCGAACAAGCAACATTTCTAGTGCATGCACTCGCGTATTTACGACATGGAAATCCATTCCTAGTTCCGTAAGGATCCTGCGCCATTTTCACTTTGAGCATAACGACAGTCATGCCTAGTCTCTTATGGCATATCCTGGAGATGCAGCTGAGAAAACTTAGACCCAATGTCTTCTGTGGGCTCTATGAATTATCAAGAAGATGCAATATTCTGCAGCGTACTTTCATTCGACACAAAAAGAGGTTTTCAATGGCAACTGTAGGTTTTATTGGTCTTGGCGATATGGGTCAGGTAATTATTCCAAGGCTCTTAGATGCAGGACACACAGTCGTCGGATGGAATAGATCATCAGGAAAAGAAGGAGATTTGCTCGAACTTGGGATGCAACTTGCAGAATCTCCAAGAGATGTTGCATCTCAATGTGAATTTATATTTTCAATTGTTACTGATGGAAAGGCCGTTCGCGAGATTGCTCTGGGCGAAGATGGAATTATTCATGGAATGCAAGAGACTTCCATCTTCATGGATATGAGCACAATCTCACCAGAAGTTAGCCGCTCTGTGAATGAAGAGTTCGTTGCCGCAGGAAAAATTATGTTAGATGTACCGATCTCTGGAAGTCCGGTGACAGTGGGGCAGGGAAAAGCATCTCTGATGGTCGGCGGTGATTCATCTGCCTATTCTCGTGTCGAACCAATCTTGCTTGATATTGGCGCTAAATCTTCCTATATTGGACCAGCCGGTTTTGCAGTACAGACAAAGTTATCAATCAATCTTTTACTGATGGTTGAAGTCATCGCCTTTGGTGAAGCTGTTGCATTGGCAGAAAAAGGCGGTGTTGGTCGCGAGCAAGTAGTCAACGCAATCTTAAATAGCGTTGCAGCATCCCCAGTCCTGGCCTATCGCGGCCCATTCATATTGGAAGGGCAGATGCCGCTCAAGCCCTTGGCAGATGTAACGCTGCAACAGAAAGATATGACCCTTGTGCTAGAGCAGGGCCGATTACTGGGTTCAATTTTGCCTCTTGCAAGCTCGGCCAATGAGATGATGAATGCGTGCCGCGGGCTAGGAATTGATCATCACGATTTTGTTGTTGCCCACCGTGCATACCTTCAGATGGCAGGAGTTAAGTAGATGAAGCCTGATCCCACCGATCTTGATCGTTTCGTTACCAATCTCAATAAGATCCCTATTGTCGAAGGCCTCAAGCGCGACGAGGGCTGGGTCAATATGAAGGTGCAATTTCTTATTGACAAGATGAATGCAAATTCAAAGGATTTGCTAGTCGGTTGGACGGTTCTGCCACCAGGTGCCATGCATGATAAACATCGACATTTCCATGCTGATGAATTCTGGATTGTCATCTCTGGAAGCGGCGTCATGTATACAGATGATGGCGAAGAGCCTGCCAATACCGGAGATGTTGTATTAACTCCGCGCGGAAAATGGCATGGATTTAAAAATACGACGCAGCAAGATGTAGTACTTGTGTGGGGTTGGAGCGGAGCTGGTTCTCTTGAAGATGCCGGCTATGAAGTATCGGAGGAGACTCATTTCGACTGAGAATCTGATCAAGGAAGGCGTTCTTGCTCAAGAAGCTCTCTTACGCAGCGCATCAATAGAAGGCACTTCCCAAATCGGTTGGAAATTGGGCTTCAGTAGCGCTGCTGCAAAAACTCGATTTGGGACAAGTCGCGCGTTAGTCGGATTTCTCCTTGATAAAAAGCAGATTCCCAACAATTGCACTCTCGATATTTCGAAATGGGTTAAGCCTGTACTCGAACCTGAAATCGCCATCTACTTCGATAAAGATGTTAATTCAGCCGAAGATCTATTTGACTCAGTTTCAGCTGTTGGCCCTGCCTATGAGTTAGCAGACCTCTTTGCAATGCATGAAAATCCACTTGATGTTACTTCGTCAAATATCTATCAGCGCCATTTTATTCTCGGAAGCAAAAATTCAAACCTTCGGGATTTAAATCTGTCGCATCTTTCTGCCACGGTCGATAGCCAAGATATTCCAGATGTTGAAGGATTCGTTGGCAGTATGAAGGACCTTCTCAGTGATTTTGCAATAGATCTTCAGAATTACAGTCGCAAGATTAAGGCGGGAGACTTTGTCATTACGGGCTCAATAATTCCACCGATTTTTATCGAGACCGGCAAGGGCTATTCATACACATTGGATGGATTCGAAGAACTCACAATCAATATTTCCTAACGAGGGTGCGAATCAAACCAACCGCAGCGATGACCAGTGAGAAGAACATCATTAAACTAAATCGGGCTAGCGAAGGAAGTGAAGCGTCAACCATGAGCTCCTTGCAGATATTTTCAATCTGATCCTGCCCCATTTTCAATTTGAGCATAAATAGTCTATAGATTTTCCTCACTCATGCCTGCAAGTGCAGGTAAATCGAGCTTAATTGAATCAAACCTCAGGATTTTCACAGACTCTTACCACTAGAATTTCAAGGTAACGATTGGAGTGGTTATGCAACTGTGGATGTGGCTTGCGCTATCTGGAATTCTCGTCGTTGTTGAGATATTAACTGTCGATCTACTTTTCGCATCTTTAGCTTTCTCCACTCTTATGGCAGCAATTGCTAATGCCTTTGGCCTCAATGGCGGTTCGCAGGGAGCCATCTTCGCTATTGCGGCAGCGCTATCACTCTTTGTCTTACGTCCTATTGCGATGAAACATCTTAAGAAGAGGCCGGCAGATTTTGCTACCAATATGGAAGCGCTTATTGGCGCATCAGCAATTGCCTTAAGTGAGATTACAGATAATTCAGGGCAGATAAAGCTCAACGGCGAAGTCTGGAGCGCTCGTAGCGAAGCTGGAGCTATTGCCACAGATGCACATCTACAAGTTGTATCCATTGACGGTGCTACCGCAGTGGTCAAGAAGAGGGGTTAATGATGTTTACTTATTCAAGCGGGGTACTCGTTCTGCTCGTCTCACTCTTTGCAGTGGTTCTAGCTCGCTCAATTCGAATCGTGCCTCAAGCCAGCGCCGGAATCGTTGAACGTCTCGGCCGCTATCACAAGACTCTAGGCGCAGGTCTTGCAATCATCATTCCCTTTATTGACCGGTTACGCCCACTCATTGATTTGCGCGAACGCGTAGTTTCTTTCCCACCACAGCCGGTAATCACTGAAGATAACTTGGTCGTCTCAATCGATACCGTTATTTACTTTCAGGTAACAGATCCAAAGTCTGCAACGTATGAAATTGAAAACTATATCCAAGGTATTGAACAGCTCACCGTGACCACCCTACGTAACGTAGTCGGTGGCCTTGATCTTGAAGCCACCCTTACCTCCCGAGATTCAATCAATGCGGCCCTACGTGGTGTTCTCGATGATGCCACGGGCAAGTGGGGAGTTCGCGTTAATCGAGTTGAACTTAAGGCAATTGATCCACCACCAAGTGTTCAAGAATCTATGGAGAAGCAGATGCGCGCCGAGCGAGATAAGCGTGCTGTGATTTTGACTGCAGAAGGTGAAAAGCAGAGTCAGATTTTGACTGCCGAAGGTGCTCGCCAAGCAGAAATTTTACGCGCCGATGGTGATGCACAAGCTGCTGTTCTTCGGGCGGAAGGTGAGGCTGCAGCAATCAAGAAGGTATTCGGAGCAGTACACGAGGCAAATCCAGATGAGAAAGTACTTGCCTACCAATATCTACAGCAGCTACCTGCTATCGCTAACGGAACCGCTAGCAAGATATGGGTCATCCCTGCTGAGCTAAGCGGAGCTGCCGAACAGATTGTTAAGGCGTTTAAGAAGTAATACTTCTTGATTCCTTATTTAGCGTGTGAATCAAACCATTCTCGCGCCATTGCCAAGATTTCAGGTTCAGTCATCGCAATCAAGTTGGTATCTAGCGCATCAACGATCTTTGCCGCAAGAAGTGAATGTTTGCGCTCTAAATACTGAATAAAGTGCAACATGGAACTAGCTTTGCCATGCCCGTGGCCAATTAACAAAACCTCTAACGCATCTCCTATGGCGGCAACAATCTCTTCGAAATATTGCGGAACACCTGGACCATCTCCACGACCATGATGTTTCGGATCATCTCTAAAGTGATGAGGATTCAACGCAGGAGGTGCAAATATCTTCTCTGGGATAGCACCACGTTCCATGCCCGTTGCCCAGACACGAGTTTCACGCCCGGTAATAGTTAGAACTATGAATTTCTCTGATATATCGGACATCGGGTGCTCCCTTTACAGATTCGCGCGCAGTGGCTATCTATAAACACACTAAGCCCATTTCAATGCAGATGGGCCTCCCACATGAGTGCTACCACTCTGAATGAAGTTATTTAAAGAGTTCGACCGCGTTCTAGTGGAAGTGGCCAATCAATCTTGATTCCGAGCTTTTCAGCAGCGTTAAGTGCCCACCGCGGATTACGAATCATTGCACGGGCTAAGAAGACCGCATCGGCTTCACCCGTCTCAATAATGTATTGGGCTTGCTCTGGTTCAGTAATCATGCCAACTGCAGTTGTTAATATTCCGCACTCGGTGCGAATCGCCTTTGCAAAAGGAACTTGAAAGCCAGGGCTGGCAGTAATTGGCGCGCTATGAACATTGCCACCCGTGGAGACATCAATCAGATTAACGCCAACTTTCTTGAGCTCATTACAGAGCTGAATTGAGTCAATCAAATTCCAACCATCGTCAACCCAATCGGTTGCAGAGATACGAACAAAGAGGGGAGTATTGGCCGGAATAGCAGCCTTCACAGCTTGCGTCGTCTCGAGTAAGAATCTGATTCGATTTTCGAAACTTCCGCCGTATTGATCGCTTCGCTTATTAGCAAGAGGTGAATAGAACTGATGAAATAAATAACCGTGTGCTGCATGGATCTCAATGACATCAAAGCCGACTGCCACAGCCCTTTTAGCTGCATCTGCAAATTGTTCCGTTAATTGGTAAATCTCATCCAGAGTCAAAGCCCGAGGAGCTGGATACCCTTCAAATGCAATATCGGAAGCTGAAACGCTCTGCCATCCACCTTCAGCTTGAGTCGCTATGCGATGCTCATCCCACGGACGCATCGTTGAACTCTTTCGCCCAGCATGGGCTAACTGAATTCCCATCTTCGCATTCTGCGAATGAGCAAAATCAATCATCGGTTTAAAAGCTTGCGCATGTCTGTCATCTTCAATCGATGTACATCCAAGCGAGATACGCCCCTCGGGAACAACACCGGTAGCCTCGACCATAATCAACCCAGGCCCACCTGTGGCAAAAGCCCCTAAGTGCGCGCTATGCCATGCACCGACAACGCCATCTTCGGCCATGTATTGGCACATCGGTGACACCCAGACGCGATTGCGAAATTCAACAGAGCCGATTACCAGGGGATCAAAGAGTGTATTCATTGCCCCATCCTAATTGCTTATACAAGAAGAGAAAAATCTATTCGTCCCAGTAAAACTTCCCATCACAGCTTATGATTTTGGCACACATAGCATCTAGGGATGTCGCAACGTTGTACTGCTCCTTCGTGCTGCCAGAGGTTAAGGTACCTATGACCCGCCCTTCGTTATCTATAACTGGGCCACCGCTATTTCCATGTGAAGCATTTGCCGTAATCAACACTTGCTTATCGTTCATATTCAATACTGAGCCAAAGGCGATAGATCCTTCATACCCATCGGCAGATCCTGCAACCATGGTCCAGTATCCGGGGTAGGGGAGATTCTCTGAAAGCTTCAACGTTGGTATGCGAATATCTGCCACAATGACAGCTAGGTCATTCTTCTTATCTAAGGTAATAATCTTGGCTGGAATCGCCTTGGCATAGAGACGTGCAATCTTTAAATACTTCTCTTTACCGATGCAATCATCGACAACGTGGTAATTGGTAATAAAGACCGAGTCATATTCGGCATAAGCATCTTCATCCAAGGTCACCGCCCACGCAGAACCCAATGACTCCTTCTTAGGAGCATCGCAATAGACAGTAACGGTAGATCGCAGAGTCTTATCGACCATTGTCGCAATATCTCGCGGCTGCACATATCCATCTTTTACCGGATTACTGAGTTCATATTGATGCGACGGCCCCCAGGTAAGAAAGAAGGCCCCCATCGCAAAGGGTGCAGCGACAATGACGATTGCGGCAATGAATTTATGTGCAGGAGTCTGGGTCATGCCAAGACAGTAGAACCTGGCACTGACAAGCCACCATCACCACGGGCTCTTGACTCAAGGAAGCCGCACAACAGTCTCGACAATAGATTGCGCAGTTGCCTGCGCTCCAAGCTCAACGCTGACGTTGGTACTAAATCCACGCAACGTTGCCTCTGAGAGAACCACCATCTGCGCTGCTATATCTGTCATCCAGTAGAACGCACCTGGCCCCACCTGCTCAATGATCAGCGCCGCCTGCGCCAACGCCTCTTCTCCAAATTTAGGTATATCGCTCTGATTATCTTCAAGGACTTTCAATAAGAAATCTCGCACCAAAGTCGCTTCATCTGTAACCCGCTGATGCTCATCAAGAATTTCCGTGAGCTCGAGATCCATTGCCGCGTACCTTAACCATTTGAACATAGCGCCCCCATATCTACCGTGAGGCTATAAGGCAGGTGTGACAAGTGGTGAACCCGGTGATTAAGAGTTAACGGAAGGACTTAAAGCTCATTTTCTTCCCGTATTCGATACGCTCCTCCCTTAAATACCTAGGGAAAGAGGGAAATCATGGGAGCTTGTCAGTGTGGTTACACAACGGATCCAGAGAAGAACTGCAACGGAACACATAAGGCAGTCAAGGCAGTGAAGGCAGATTTGGCTGAGAAGTTAGAGGCTGCTGGCTTTCCACATGCATCTGAATTTGTGAAGAATAACTAGAAAGTTTGGTTGTGAAGCTACTTCGAAGAGCTCCTCAGATGGCGCTGGGCTTTGCACTTGCCTATGCCGGGGTTGGACATCTGACGAGTAGTCGGTTGGAGTTTCAAGCTCAGGTGCCGACGATCTTTAGAAGCTATGCAGATTTTGTCGTGCTGGCCTCTGGCATAGTTGAGATTCTGCTGGGAGTTGGACTAATTGCACTCTGGAAATATCGAGTGCAGATTGGTTGGCTAGTTGGCCTCTTCTTTATTGCAGTCTTCTGGGGAAATATCTCGCAGTATCTAAATGGCGTAGATGCCTTTGGATTAAATAGCGATCGAGCCAGGTTTGTGCGATTGCTCTTTCAACCATTGTTAGTGGCATGGGCCTTGGGTAGCACGGGGGCGTGGAGCACCTACAGGAGATCTCGAGGCTAGTAATTTTTAACGCGCCTTAGCTCGAATAACAGCGGTAGGCTTAATTTCAAGAACAGGAGAAGTTCATGCCGATATGGATGTGGCTTGCTGCAGGTGGAGCGCTTCTCGTTGCCGAAATGCTCACTGTTGATCTTCTCTTTGCTTCACTAGCTTTCTCGGCATTTATGGCAGCAGGGGTCAATGCGCTCGGTTTTAATATGGCAGTGCAGGGTTTCACCTTCGGCCTTGCTGCAGTAATCTCGCTTTTTATTCTGCGCCCTATTGCGTTGAAGAATTTAAAGAAAAGAACACCAGATTTTGCAACAAATGTTGATGCCTTAGTGGGCGTTCCTGCATTAACAATTTCAGTGGTTACAGATCGCTCCGGCCAGATCAAACTCAATGGCGAAATCTGGAGCGCTCGCAGCCAATCTGGAGAAATTGCTGAAGATTCTAAGGTTCAGGTAGTTGCAATCGAAGGCGCCACTGCAGTGGTCAATCAGAAGGGTTAATCAATGATCTCATATTCTTTCGGAGTCCTAGCACTGCTCGTTATTATTTTTGGCGTAATCCTTGCCAAATCTATCCGAATAATTCCACAAGCCAGTTCAGGATTAGTCGAGCGCCTAGGCCGGTATCACCGAACTCTTGGTGCAGGCCTCGCAATTATTATTCCTTTTGTTGATCGACTACGCCCTCTGATTGATATGCGCGAGCGAGTTATATCATTTCCACCGCAGCCAGTAATTACTGAGGACAACTTAGTTGTTTCAATTGATACAGTTATTTATTTTCAGGTCACAGATCCAAAATCTGCGACCTATGAGATTGAAGATGTCATTCAAGGTATTGAACAATTAACAGTTACAACTTTACGTAACGTTGTTGGTGGCCTTGATCTCGAGGCAGCTTTAACTTCTCGTGACTCGATTAACACTGCCCTTCGCGGAGTTTTAGATGAAGCCACGGGTAAGTGGGGAGTTCGCGTTAACCGGGTAGAGCTAAAGGCAATTGACCCACCTCCAAGCGTGCAAGAGTCGATGGAAAAGCAGATGCGTGCCGAGCGTGACAAGCGCGCTGTAATTTTGACTGCCGAAGGTGAAAAGCAGAGCCAAATTCTTACAGCAGAAGGTGAGCGTCAAGCAGAGATTCTGCGAGCAGAAGGCGATGCGCAAGCTGCAATTCTTCGGGCCGATGGCGAGGCTGCTGCAATTAAGAAAGTTTTCGGTGCGGTCCACGATGCCAACCCTGACGAAAAAGTCCTGGCCTATCAATACCTGCAGCAACTACCTGCCATCGCTAATGGAAGCGCGAGTAAAATCTGGGTTATTCCAGCTGAGCTCAGCGGCGCAGCAGAGCAGATTATGAAAGCCTTTAAAAAATAGTTTAAGATAAGCCGCCAAGTAACTTTTGGCGGCACAATCTCTCTAGTAGGGCCTAAAAGATTTATTCATTTTAATTTCCCTCGCCAAGCACTGAAAGATCGCACCGATTTCTCATGAGGTAAGCGTAACCATGGGTATGGATGCACCTGTGCAAGATTCTGAAATTTTCTAAAACTTGGGACCGGGGCATAAGTCACGGCAACTGCGGTATCGCGTGCAAATTGATAAGGATCACCAAGATAAACAGTTAGATCTCGTCGCTCTGTCAAATCGCGCAAACTCTCTAAGTAAAAATAAATTCGCTTTGATGACAGTTGCAACTTAGCGAGTGCTTGCTCATTAAAAACAAATACAACTGGAAGCTCTGGATGGGCAACCAGCGCAGGGTCGCCATCTCCTAGCGAATCAACGGTTAATAAAACTGTGGTTGCCGGCTTCTTGCCTTCAGTAATCAGTGGCCCGGTCGTCGCGGCAAGATCTGGATCTGAAAGTAGCAAGCCCTCTAACGGGGCCGAATCTAATGAAATCTCATCAGGAAAATTCTCAATCGGGCATTTACTTTTTAGGGGACAGTTTGCACACAACTGCGGCGCACGCTTCTGTACTTGCCATCGTGCAAAGCCATACGGCTTTCCAGTTCCACTACCAACTGCCCACTGCCACCCCAACAAATTTGCTGCCCGTGAACCATCAATTAAGTGGCGATACATAGCTTCTTGACCGTGCAACCAGCCAAACTCATTGCGCACAGTCCAGTGCGATGCCAGCCACATGCGACTTTGATTAACCAACCAGCCATCTTCCTCTAATTCATTGGTGGCAAAATCAACACAGGCCATACCTTTGGGCCAGCCATCACCAGGCCTATCTGAAATTTGTTCAAAACGGAGATTTTGAAATAGCCGGACGCCGATTCGCGCATATAAATGTCTCGCATATTCTTGCCACAACAACTCATCACGGTATTTTTCACGATCGCCAAATGGCGCCTTAGCCACGTGATCCCATACTCGCTGCAGTGGAAGCAGATTGTGGCGAATGTAAGGTGAGAGAACCGACGCCCCACGATTGGCAAGTGGCAATACCTCTGATCTATTTTTGGTATAGCCTGAAATGTTTAACTCACTTAGCCTCTGATCTGCTGCGCTCTGCCCACCGGGAATTCGACTTCGCCCTCCACCTGAGTGCAGAGATTTAAAGTCTTGCGAAACGATGCTCTCCAAATCGGCGTTGATAT
>DJBN01000023.1 GCA_002430075.1 Actinobacteria bacterium UBA5975
CCAGCAATAATTGTTGAAGGTTCGTGGTTATCTTTGGCAAGCAACATCGCAAAACACATCACAAAAAATTCCATTACAAGTACTGCAGAACCAAGAATCCGCATCCTACTTCTCCTCCTTCACAAATTTCTTACGCAAAATTGAACGGGCTTCTCCGACGGTCACAACTGAACCAGTGAGGAGAATCCCAATAGTATCTTCGCTTAAGGGGCGCACACAATCTTTGAGGGCTTTATCAATTGCTTCAGTTACAGTCAGAGCCGAGAAAGTTCTCTCCGCTCCAAATATTTCTGCGGCCAGCCCTTCAAGAGCCAAAACATCCATGGCGCGAGGGGATGAATTTGATGTGACAATGATTGAATCCATCACTTGTTCTAGTTCGAGCAGAATTCCTCGAACATCCTTATCCCCCATTGCCGCAAATATTCCGATAACTTCATCGAAGGTGAACTCACTTTGAATAGTCTCAGCGATAGCGGCTGCGCCATGTGGATTATGGGCTGCATCTAAAATCACCGTGGGGTCGCGATGAACCACTTCACATCGGCCAGGAGATGTCACGTTTGCAAAACCTGCTCGTACAGCGTCGATATCTAAATCTTGATCACCAAAGAATGCTTCGACCGCAACTAGGGCTGCAGCGGCATTAGAGGCTTGGTGCTTTCCGTGAAGTGGAATGAAGATATCTGTATAAATTTCTTTAATACCTTGGATTGCAAGTAACTGACCGCCCACTGCAATTGAGCGAGAGAGAATTGAATATTCGATCCCTTCGCGAGCAACATCTGCTCCAACTGATGCCGCTTGCTTTAATAATTCAACAGCGCATTCAGGCTCTTGCTGTGCAAGTACTACAAAGCCGCCTTCCTTAATAATTCCAGCTTTGGTACTGGCAATTTCAGCCAGAGTTTCACCTAAATATTCGGTGTGGTCTAGGCCTATAGGCATAATCACTGAAACGTCAGCGTCGACCACATTGGTCGCATCCCACAAGCCACCCATACCTACTTCTATCACGCCAACATCTATTGGGTGTTCAGCAAAGGCAGCAAATGCAAGCGCTGTGATCGCTTCAAAGAAAGAGATTGGATGTTTGTGTTGAGAGTCCATCAAATCTAGATATGCAGCAATATCGTTGTACGAGAAGATTATTTCTTTAGCTCCAATCGGTTGGCCATTGATGGCGATGCGCTCAAGGAAACTTTCTAGATGTGGACTTGTAAATCTTCCGGTACGTAAACCCATTTCAAATAGGAGCGAATCAATCATCCGAGACGTTGTCGTCTTCCCATTGGTCCCACCAATATGGATTGTCGGGTAGGTCAGTTGAGGTGAACCCAACATATCTACAAGAGCTGCAATACGTTCAAGGGTCGGCTCTATACGCGTCTCGGGCCATCGCGCAAGTAGCGCTTGTTCAATTGCGTCAACGCGTGCTTGATCTTCGGGAGAGATATGCGTCATTTACTTCAACGCTGCAAGTTGAGCAGTAATTCTTTCAATGTCACTTGATGTCATAGCCATACGTTCTCTAATTTCAGTGACAACGTTTGCCGGTGCCTTTGCCATGAAGCCCTCGTTGCTCAATTTAACTTCGGCAGTCTTCATATCTTTCTGAGCTGTCAGTAAATCTTTCTCAAGTCGTGCTCGTTCTGCAGCAACATCGACAGTGCCAGACAAATCGAGTTCAACCTTCATGGAACCAATTTCAACTGAGGCGCTTGGCGTAAATTCAGTCAGTTCAAGTTTGAGTAAGAAGGCCATTGAGCTTTCGTATTGAGTTACATCTGCAGGCGCGATAAATCGACCAGGGATTTTTTGGCTTGGCTTCACGCCTTGATCATTTCTAAATCTACGAACCTCAGTGATGATCTTTTGAATCTCACCAACTAAGGCTTCAGATTTCTTATTGACATGTGAGTCATCAGCGCTAGGCCACTGCGCTGTAACAAGTGTCTTACCGCCGGTCAGAGTGGTCCACAGCGTTTCCGTAATAAATGGCATCACGGGATGAAGTAGGCGGAAGAGGGTATCTAGTACGTGGCCCAAAACCCGCTGTGTTGCAGCCGCATCCCCCGATGCAAGAGTCTGCTTAGAAAGTTCGAGGTACCAGTCGCAAAGGTCATCCCACGCGAAGTGGTAGATGGATTCGCAGGCGCGTGCAAATTCATAACTCTCAAGAAGTGATGAATATTCAGCAGTTGTCTCAGCTAGACGCGAAAGTATCCACTTATCAATATCTGAAAGAGCCTGCGTTGTAGGAAGCGGTCCTTGAATTGTTGCACCGTTCATCATTGCAAATCGAGTTGCATTCCAGAGCTTTGTTGCAAAGTTACGAGAACCTGCAATCCAATCTTCAGCGATTGCTTGATCCTTGCCAGGATTTGATCCTCGCGCCAGGGTAAAGCGCAGCGCATCTGCTCCGTACTTATCAATAAACTCAAGTGGATCAATAACATTTCCGCGAGACTTAGACATTTTCTTACCGAATTGATCGCGTACAAGGCCATGCAGCACGATGGTATGAAAAGGCGGCACACCATCCATAGCAAATAAACCAAAGAGCATCATTCGTGCAACCCAGAAGAACAAGATGTCATAACCCGTAACTAGAACACTCGTTGGGTAGAACTTCTTTACATCGGCTGTGTTATTGGGCCAACCAAGAGTAGAAAATGGCCAGAGCGCAGATGAGAACCAGGTATCTAATACATCGGGGTCTTGGGTATAGCCGGTAGGTGCGGTCTCATTTGGCCCAACAACAATTACTTCGCCATTGGGTCCATACCAAACTGGAATTCGATGTCCCCACCATAATTGGCGAGAGATACACCAATCGTGCATGTTATCTACCCACTCAAAGTATCGTGGTGATAGTTCAGCAGGTTCAATCTTTACGCGACCATCGCGAACAGCATCCCCTGCAGCTTTTGCAAGGGGCGCCACCTTTACAAACCATTGCTTTGAAAGTCGTGGCTCCACAGTTGTATCGCAACGTGAACAGTGGCCGACAGCGTGGATGTACGGACGTTTTTCTGCAACGATTCGCCCTAACTCTTTGAGCTTAGCTACAACTGCAACACGAGCATCGAAGCGGTCCATGCCATCGAACTCGGTTCCAGTTCCAGACATAACACCGTGTTCGTTCATGATGACAACAAAAGGAACGTTATGGCGCATGGCCATCTCAAAGTCATTGGCGTCGTGAGCTGCAGTTACCTTTACTGCACCTGTTCCAAAGTCAGGGTCCACAAGTTCGTCGGCGATGATCGGAATCATGCGGTTTACCAATGGCAATAGGACTTCGGTGCCAACCATGTGCTTATACCTAGGATCATCAGGGTGAACTGCAACTGCTCCATCGCCCATCATTGTCTCAGCCCGGGTTGTGGCAACAACGATGCTCTGTTCACCATCGCCATAACGGACAGATACAAATTCGCCTGAATCATCGTGGTGCTCTACTTCAATATCTGAAAGCGCCGTTAGACAACGTGGGCACCAATTGATTATTCGTTCTGCGCGATAGATAAGACCTTGATCAAAGAGCTTCTTAAAGATTGTTAAGACTGCCTTCGATAGATTCTCATCCATCGTAAATGCTTCGCGAGACCAATCAACAGAATCTCCAAGGCGCTTCATCTGGCCAAGAATCTGTCCGCCAGATTCTGCTTTCCACTCCCAGACTTTCTTAACAAACTCTTCGCGGCCGAGATCGTGACGTGTCT
>DJBN01000005.1 GCA_002430075.1 Actinobacteria bacterium UBA5975
ACAAATACAAAGAACGCATCCTGCGCCCTGCACGGGTTGCAGTAACAGATCCAGAGAGTGAATAAATAAGTAGATGGCGGCTAAAGACTTGTACGAGAAGGACTTCTATAAAATCTTAGATGTAGATAAGAAAGCTACAGCTGATGAAATTAAGAAGAGGTACCGTTCTTTAGCGCGCGATTTACACCCTGATAAGAATCAAGGCAATACAGCCCTCGAAGATAAATTTAAAGCCGTCTCTGAGGCTTACGACATTCTCTCTGATTCAAAGAAACGTGCTGAATACGATGAGGCGCGCTCGATGTTTGAACGCGGAGGATTTCGCGCACCAACAGGCGGGCAATACCAGGGTGGTGATTTCTCAGATATTTTCGGAGGCGGAAACCCACAAGATATCTTCGCCAATCTCTTCGGAGGTGGGGGACGTCGCGGTCCACGTAAAGGAAGTGACCTACAGACAGAATCCACAATCACCTTTAAAGAATCAGTCTTTGGCACAACGCTCGATCTCAAACTCAACACCGATGGCAATGGACCACAAAGTATTTCAGCGCGCGTACCAGCCGGAGTTAATGACGGCGCAAAGATTCGCGTAAAAGGGAAAGGGGCTCCTGGTGACGCAGGTCCTGGCGATCTCTTTATCCAGCTACACGTAAAGCCCCACGCTGCTTTTGCCCGCAAAGGCGAAAACCTATTATTAACACTTCCAGTCAACTTCGCCGAAGCCGCCCTTGGCGCCGATATCAAAGTGCCAACGCTATCCGGTGAAGACGTGACAGTTCGTTTAGCTGCTGGAACGCCAACTGGTCGCGTGCTTCGCGTAAAAGGTCGCGGAATTAAAAAAGGTGCAGTCACAGGAGATCTCTTAGTAACTGTTGAAGTGCAAGTACCACGTAGAGCTGAAGGAAAAGTTGCCGACGCAATTAAAGCCTTTGCACAAGCCACAGCTGATGAAGATGTACGCGCAGAATTTATAACTAAGGCAAAATCATGACAAAAGATTTGCCGCATGAAGAACACCCTGACGATGATGCAGGGCTCTATGTCATTTCAGTAGCTGCTGAGCTATCTGGCCTTCACCCGCAGACTCTTCGCCAATATGATCGCTTAGGTTTAGTTTCACCCGACCGCACCATTGGTCGTAACCGAAGATATTCCCTTCGAGATATCGCATCCATTCGCATGGTTCAACGTTTAGTCGGAGAAGGAATCAACCATGCGGGCATCAAGAGAATTATTGAGTTAGAAGCTGCGATGGCAAATATGGCTATTGAAGTCGCAAAGTTACGTATTGAAGTAAATGCTCTCATAGATGAGAACCCACCTAAATCCTTAACTCAAGGCAGGTCGCTATCAACACGTAAGAAGCAGGATGTAATCATCTATAAAGAAGAAGATAAGTAGAGATAGGCTCGCCCCATGAGCGCACGCGAGCAGTTAAAGAGTGAAATTGTTAAGAAGGCTGTAGTCCACGGGAAAGTAATTCTTTCATCAGGTAAAGAGGCTGATTACTACGTTGATCTTCGCCGCGTTACCCTCGATCACATAGCGGCACCTCTTGTGGGCCAAGTAATGCTAGAACTTACAAAAGATTTAGAGTACGACGCTGTCGGCGGGCTGACTCTAGGCGCTGACCCCGTTGCAACAGCAATGATGCATATTGCAGCGCAAAACGGCAGAAAAATTGATTCTTTTGTAGTGCGTAAGGCTGAGAAAGCTCACGGATTACAAAGGCGCATTGAAGGTCCCGATGTTGCTGGCAGAAAAGTTCTTGCAGTTGAAGATACATCGACTACCGGTGGATCTGTTCTTACAGCAGTTGAAGCGCTGAAAGAAGCGGGTGCAATTATTGTGGGCGTTGCAGTTATCGTGGAACGCGGAGCAAAGCAGGCAATACTGGATGCTGGTTACAAATATTATGCGGCGTACTCACTTGAAGATCTAGGTTTATAACTTCAGAACACCTTCTAAGCTGTTAATTAGGAATGGTGCTTGCGAGTACTCCATTCGCGGAAGAGTTCGATAAGAACTGGAATGACACTCACAAAGATAATGACGGCGACAACAGGCAGAAGATACTTATCTACTGAACCTTCTAACTTATTACCAAGTAGATATCCAAGGCCTATAACAAGCTGGGTCCAGATCAGGGCACCCAGAACATTCCAGAAGAAGAATTTCTTCACCGGCACTCCAACAATTCCAGCGAGCGGATTAATCAAGGTCCTCACAAAAGGAATAAAGCGAGCGAGTACTAGAGCTTTACCGGTTCCATATTTATTTAACCATTTCTCTGTGGCTGCAACCTTTGACTGGTTGAAGAATCTTCCATCAGGCCGGTTAAAGAACTTTCTTCCGTAGCGCGCTCCGAAAAGGTAGCCAACTTGCGAACCTAATATCGCAGCTATTGGAGCCCCAATAAAGAGAAGTAGTGGATCAAGGGATGCGGCCCCTAGTAGGGCAGCTCCTGAACCAGATGCTGCAACTCCAGCAACAAAGAGCAGTGAATCTCCAGGAAAAGCTAAACCAATTAGTAATCCAGTTTCGGCAAAGACAATTGCGAGAATTCCAATAAGCCCTAAATCACCCACAATTGAATGAGCATCAAAGATGTTGACAGCAATATTCATAGCGGTGAGGATACGCCAGAAACCTTAGATAGCAGCTGTTGTATCGCGCACAACAAGGCTTATGGGTATAACAATCTTTTTATGTTCAAGGGAAGGATTGGCAAGCTCAGCCATTGCCACTGACGCAGCCATCTGACCTTCAAATTGAGGAGGCTGCGAAACAGTGGTTAAGCCGATGTATTCAGCGATTAGGTGATCATCAAAACCGATAACAGAAATATCTTCAGGCACACGCATACCCTTTGCGCGTATAGCTTTGAGCGCGCCAGCAGCCATCTCATCTGAGTGACAAAAAATTGCCGTTGGTAGTTTTTTACGCCGTAAGAATGAGTCCGTCGCTATCTCTGCTGTATAAATATTGAAATCACCCCGAATCTCTAAATCAGGGTTCCACTCAACCCCAACTGCGTTAAGGGCTTCTGTGTAGCCTTTATTACGGTTATCAGAGACATCAAAGCTAAATGCGGTCTCTCGTTGCCCGGATAGCGTTGCAATCTTACGGTGCCCCAAACTCGTTAAATGCTCTGTAGCAATTCGCCCACCAATAACATCATCGATTGCCACACTGCTACAACCTTCGTGCGTAAAGCCAATGGTTGTAATAGGAATACCTAATGTAAGCAAGGATGCAAACTCTTCGTCAGTAGGAGGCAGGCTAATTACAATCAAAGCATCAACTTTTCCACGCAATTGCTTATGTTGAAATATTCTCTGGCGCGCTTCAACTTGCGAAAAATTATAGAGAAGAAGATCCATCCCGTTTTCGCGCAAACTATCTTCAATACCGTTTATCGCTTGAGCAAAGTACCAACGTGAGATATATGGAGCGATCACACCGATTCGGTTTGTTCTTTCGGCAAGTTCTCGCGGAATTAAATCAGGACGCAAGGGATAATTAAGCTCCATAGCCGCCGCGACAATTTTTGTTCTAGTTCTTTCATTAACATAATGAAGTCCGCGAAGGGCGCGCGAAACAGTGGCAGGAGATACCCCTGCTTTCTTGGCGATCTCAACGATTCCCATGCTGAACCCCCATGCAAAATTCTGCAAAAGTAAGGATAAAAGTACCTTTTACAAAGGTTATCCACCACCCTTTACGCTGAGGAAAAAGCGCAAAAACCC
>DJBN01000014.1 GCA_002430075.1 Actinobacteria bacterium UBA5975
CGCACGAGTTCGCTCTTCTCCATCACAGTAATTGCCTCTTCCAAATTTGAAGGTAGTAGCTCAGAATCAGTTGATGGTTTGAGTACATACTTCTTTTCAATACCTTTAAGTCCGGCAGCAAGCATCACTGCATAGGCAAGATATGGATTACATGCTGAATCTGGAGAACGGAATTCAATACGCGTCGAATTCTCTTTATTGGGTTTATACATCGGGATTCGAACCAGGGCCCCGCGGTCGTTATGTCCCCACGAAATAGTTGACGGCGCTTCTCCCCCACCTTGCAAACGCTTATAAGAGTTAACCCACTGATTTGTCACAGCCGTTATCTCTGCGGCGTGCTTTAAAATTCCTGCAATGAATTGGCGACCTACCGGTGAAAGATTGAGCTCGGCGTTGGAATCATAAAATGCATTCTTCTCGCCTTCAAAGAGCGAGACGTGTGTATGCATTCCAGAGCCTGGGTGATCGGTAAATGGTTTTGGCATAAAGGATGCATAGAACCCTTGATTGAGCGCAACTTCCTTAATGACATGGCGAAAAGTCATGATGTTATCTGCAGTACTTAATGCATCTGCATAACGAAGATCGATTTCTTGCTGACCAGGAGCGCCTTCATGATGGCTAAATTCAACGGAGACCCCCATAGCTTCAAGCAAGGTAATTGCTTGACGTCTGAAATCATGGCCAACAACTGCAGGTGTGTGATCGAAATATCCCCCTTGATCTACAGGAACTGGCGCAACGCCTTTTTCTGGCTCTGATTTAAAGAGAAAGAATTCAATCTCTGGATGCGTGTAACAGGTGTAACCCATCTTCGCCGCCTTATCTAAGGTTCGACGCAGAACATTGCGTGGGTCAGCAGGTGATGGTTCACCGCTTGGAAGAGTGATGTCACAGAAGATACGAGCCGCACCTTGTGCTTCAGCACGCCATGGCAAGATCGTAAATGTTGCAGGATCTGGCTTTGCCAACATATCCGACTCTGATTCTCGAGCAAATCCTTGAATTGCAGAACCATCAAAGCCAATGCCTTCTTCAAATGCATTCTCAAGTTCTGCAGGTGCAATCGCTACAGACTTGAGCGTGCCGAGAATGTCGGTAAACCAAAGGCGAATAAAACGGATATCGCGTTCTTCTGTTGTGCGAAGAACAAACTCTTGCTGCTTGCTGATGTTTTCACTCTGTGGGGACATGGCTATATCGTGCCAAACCGACGTTACGGCAGTGTTACAGAATTCAGACTTCCCGCCAGCTTGAAGTCATTGGCAGGCGGCGATCTTTGCCAAAAGCACGCTTTGAAACCTTGGTGCCCGGCGGATATTGGCGCCTTTTATATTCAGCCCGATCGACCATTGAAATCACTCGCGCCACAAGGTCGTGATCAAATCCTGCAGCAACTAGAGCATCGCGACCCATATCTTCATCCACGTAAGCCATCAAGACTTTATCTAGGATTTCATATTCAGGAAGTGAATCTGAATCCTTTTGATCAGGGCGTAGTTCAGCAGAGGGTTCCTTGGTGATGGAACGTTCAGGAATTGGTGCAACTTCACCGGCTGCCTTTGCTACTTGATTGCGCCAACGCGCCAACGCCCACACATCTGTCTTGTAAATATCTTTAATGGGCGCATAGCCGCCAACTGCATCTCCATACAAAGTTGAATATCCGCAAGCCAGTTCAGATTTATTTCCGGTTGCAAGAACTAAGTGGCCAAATTGATTAGATAGTCCCATCAAGGTAGTTCCACGAACTCTCGCCTGTAGGTTTTCCTCAGCAAGACCCGTCAGTTCTACCTGTTGCTTAAAGGCATCGACCATCTTCTGAATCTCGATAATTCGAAATCCAAGGCCAGTGTTCTTGGCCATTAATTCTGCATCTGCAATCGAGTGATCTGATGAATACTTACTTGGCATGCCAACGCCATGAACGCGATCTGGCCCCAGGGCATCAACGGCTAAAGCCGCTACGAGGGCTGAATCAATGCCTCCCGATAGTCCAATCAGGACAGATTTAAATCCATTCTTTTGCACATAGTCACGCAGTCCAACAACAATTGCATTCCATACTTCTTCTTCGTCCCCAAGGCGCTCGGCAATTGTTGGAACCAACTCTTTTCCAAGAATGACCGCGCTCTCTGAAATCACAACATCGGGCTTCGATGTCCCCGTAGCAACGTCGACATCAACGAGCATCACGCCATCTTCAAATTGTGGAGCACGAGCAATCAACGCGCCATCTGCTCCAACAACAATACTGTCGCCATCAAAGACAAGATCATCTTGCCCACCAGTCATATTGATGTAGGCAAGAGGAGCCTTCGCTTGGCGAGCGCGTTCTCTCACAAGAGCAAGGCGCACATCATCCTTAGCCCGCTCGTACGGTGAACCATTAGGCACAATCACAAGCCCTGGCTTACGAGCAGCTAGTTGGGCGGTGATTCCGCCATCAATCCATAAGTCTTCGCAGATTGCGATACCGATATCAACGCCGTGGATTCGAACAACCAAGGTGGCATCACCGGGCACAAAGTTTCGGAATTCATCGAAGACGCCGTAATTAGGAAGGTGGCACTTTGCATAGCGCGCCTTGATTTGCCCACCAGAAATGACGGCGACCATATTCTGCGGCTTGGTAAATCCGTCACTCGTCACCGTTGTATCGAGATAACCAACGATAGAAACAATGTCGGGGTTGAGTTCGCTGGCCAATTGAGCAATTGCTTTCTGGCTTGCTAGCTGAAAAGAAGGACGTAGCGCTAAATCTTCTACGGGATAACCGGTCAGTACCATCTCGGGAAAGATGACAACGTGTGCACCTGCAGCATGCCCTTGATCGGTGCCTTGCTTAATGAGCCCAGCATTGCCCGCAAGCTCACCCACGGTGGGGTTTATTTGGGCTAGCGCCAAACGCAACTTCATTGTTCAAGAGTATCGGGAGTAGCATATGTGTCGACCCGGGGACCGCAGATGCGGCTTCGAGGCAGGAGAAGAAAATGTCTACATCGACCACCCTGTACGGCGGCGCATCCCATCGACGCGTCACGATCCTCGACCTTCGAGCTGCCAAAGAGCGCAGCGAGAAATGGGCGATGCTCACCAGCTACGAACAGATGACCGCTTCTATCTTCGATGAGGCAGGAATTCCCGTTCTTCTCGTTGGCGATAGCGCCGGCAATAACTTTTTAGGCGAAGAGAACACCATCCCGGTCAGAGTCGATGATCTGATTCCTTTAACCCGCGCAGTTGTTCGTGGATCAAAGCGCGCACTTGTTGTTGCCGACCTTCCCTTTGGTTCATATGAATCTTCGCCCGAGCAAGCACTTGCCACATCGACTAGATTCTTTAAAGAGGCAGGGGCAATGGCGGTCAAACTTGAAGGCGCCCACCTTGCAACTGTTGAAAAATTAACCTCTGTTGGAATTCCCGTCATGGGCCATCTGGGGCTTACTCCTCAATCACTTCATCAATTAGGTGGCTACCGAGTTCAAGGTCGCACCGATGGGGATGCAGTTCTTGAGGCTGCGCTCGCCCTTGAAAAAGCTGGAGCCTTCGCAGTCGTCCTCGAACTCGTTCCGGCAGAACTTGCAGCCAGAATTACCGCCGCTCTCTCTATTCCGACTATCGGCATTGGCGCAGGCGTTGCATGCGATGCTCAAGTTTTAGTCTGGACAGATATGGCCGGCTTTACAGCCAGCCCCCCAAAACTTGCAAAGGCATATAGAAATATGAGAGCCGAACTGTTGGCCGCCACCCAAGAATTTGCTGATGAAGTTCGATCTGGCCACTTCCCTTCAGAGGCCCAGACTTTCCACTAAGAGTTAAGGTAATCCGTGGCAAAGTTAACAATCGACCTAACCCCCTTAAGAAAATATCCAGATTTTCGAAATTTGTGGGCGGCCGGGATGGTCTCCTATCTGGGATCGATGATTACCTATGTTGCTCTTCCATTTCAGCTTAAAGAAATTACGGGTTCTTACCTGGCGGTGGGACTTCTTGGGGTTGTTGAAATAGTCCCACTGATTGTCTTTGGACTCTACGGTGGGGTGCTAGCCGATTCGGTCGATCGCAAGAAGATGATCTGGGCAACGGAGGCAGCAGCTCTAGTTCTAGTCTTTGCCCTACTTCTGAATTCCTCATTGCGGGAACCCAAGGTCTTGGTGATTTACATAATCGCCGCCCTCTTCGCGATAGTCGATGGTCTTCAAAGGCCGAGCATGAATGCAATTTTGCCGCGACTGGTTAGCCATGCCGATCTACCATCTGCCAGCGCCTTGATGAGTTTGCGAGGACAAGTCGGAGTTATCTTGGGGCCAACTATCGGCGGCATAATTTTTTCAACCTTTTCCATCTCCGTGGGTTATGGTTTAGATATCGCCACGTATCTGATTTCACTTCTATTTCTTGCGCGCGTTGGCGCAGTGGCTCCTTCCCAAAGCGCTGAAAAGCCATCTCTGGCAGCATTATTTGCTGGTGTGAAATATGCGCTAAGCCGCCAAGATTTGATGGGTACTTACTTAATAGATTTAGCCGCAATGTTCTTTGCAATGCCCAATGCGCTCTTTCCATTTTGGGCAGATGAAATCGCAGCACCGTGGGCGCTTGGGTTGTTCTATGCCGCCGGAACTGTCGGGGCGGTAATAGTTACCTTGACCTCTGGGTGGATTCGCACCTATCGCTTCCACGGGAGAGCGATAATTTTAGCCGCCATGGGATGGGGGTTGGCGATAGCTGCATCCGGTTTAACTAATTCCTTAATCTTGATTTTGATTTTCTTAACTATCGCCGGTGGATCGGATATGGTCAGTGGGCTATTCCGAGACAACATTTGGAACCAGACAATCCCTGATGAATATCGGGGACGACTAGCAGGCATCGAAATGCTCTCCTACTCAGTGGGTCCATTAGCCGGACAACTCAGAGCGGCTTCAATGGCAGCAGCTACTACCCTCTCGTTTTCAGTAACCTCCGGAGGACTCATCTGCATCCTTGTGGTCGCGATTTTGGCAATATTTCTCCCGAAATTTAGAAAATACGACGTGCAAACGAACGAATTTGCTCTCCGAGAACGCGAAATTCGTAAAAATCGAGAAATTTCTTAACTTTTTTAGTGATGGGTGGAATTTTCGCAAAAATTTCTTGCTAATTTTGCGTAAGAGCACGAAAAATGCAAAAAAATAATTAGCGACACGCACTACAATTTTTCTCGCTATGTAGTGGTATTTTTTTCTATATTCCGTCACACTTATCCACG
>DJBN01000066.1:0-3528 GCA_002430075.1 Actinobacteria bacterium UBA5975
ATTTTACCGTCAGCGCTAAACCTCATGAAGTGAAATTCAAAGAGGCTGCCACTTGGTCAATTTTCTATATTGGAATCGCAATCGCCTTTGGCATCTGGGTCTTCCAACGATATGGCAGTCAACCAGGCACTGAGTTCTTTGCAGCGTACCTAGTCGAGAAGTCACTTTCAGTCGACAATCTATTTGTATTTGTCATCATCTTGGCACAGTTTGCAGTCCCAAGCATTTATCACCAGAGAGTGCTCTTAATTGGCGTCATGCTCGCATTAGTTCTGCGCGGAATATTCATTGCAGTAGGGGCCGCAGCACTCGCTGCATTTTCATTCACATTTGTAATCTTTGGAGCAATTCTCATTTGGACGGGTATCGGCCTCTTCAAGCATTGGGATGAAGATCCAGAGCCTGGCGATAATGCATTTGTCAGACAAATTCGTAAGCGGATTCGAATCGTAGATGAATTTCATGGATCAAAACTTTTTATCCGAGAAAACGGGCGTCGGGTTGCGACCCCCATGTTTTTAGTCATGATTGCCATTGGGTCGACTGATCTCCTTTTTGCGCTGGATTCGATACCTGCAACATTTGGTGTCACATCAGAGACCTTCCTCGTCTTTGCCGCTAATGCCTTCGCCCTTCTTGGCCTTCGCGCACTTTATTTCTTGGTCAAGGGTTTGCTCGATCGCCTGATTTATCTTTCCCTGGGACTATCATTTATCTTGATTTTCATCGGAGCAAAGCTTGTTATGACATACTTACACGAAGAATTTAGCTCAATACCGAAAATCTCTACAGGCATTGGACTTTCAGTCATAGGAGGAATTCTCGTAATTTCAACGGTGGCAAGCCTAATTAAGAGTAAGTCAGATCCAACGGCAGTAGCTCATGCAGGACGCGTGAAGGGAAGTAAAGAGATTGAACAATAAATTAGCTCGAGCTTGGAAGCTACTTCCAAAGACTCTCCGAAAGACGATCGTTCTTCTCATAGGTTCCACCTTGATACTCACAGGGCTACTACTGATTATTCTTCCTGGTCCATTTACTCTGCCACTTCTTATCCTGGGTCTTGTAGTTCTAGCTCTCGAATTTGCCTGGGCGGAAGCGATGTTGGCTCGAGTGCGTCACCACGGTGCGAAAATAAATCCCAAAAAGTTCTTCAAGAAGTAAAGTCTGCGGCTATGAGCCACGTGAAAGTTGATGAGCTCACCGAGAATGATTGGATGCGCTATCGCGACATTCGAATCAAAGCCCTTGAAAGTGATGGCCATGCATTCGGTGGAGATCTCAAATCAGAGTGCAATTTTTCTGAAGAAACGTGGCGAGAGAAGGCACGTCAGTATTTGGGTTTGGTAGCCCATCTCGATGGAAAAGATATTGGCATGATGACTGTTGAAAATTTAGTGGGCGACTTCGATGTAACCTGCTGGATCGGAAGCTGCTGGGTTAATCCAGAGTTTAGAAAATGTGGAGCGCTACGGGCTCTCTTTGAATACGTGGATGGACGCTCGACTGAAAAAAGTTGGCAAATCCAAGGCCTTGGTGTCTGGGTCAATAATGAAATCGCCATAACAGCCTATGAAAAACTTGGTTTTAAGAAGATAGGTGAAGCTCAAGAGAGCACAAGAAAACCTGGAAAGTATTATCAGAAGATGATCAGGGTTGCAGCGAAGTAATTGCTGCCTCAACAAAACCATCGCGCTCCCACCCCGCAACGCGTGATTGAAAGAGTCCAGCCGTATCTTTAGTCCAAGCAACAAATGCACCCGCCTCTGCCTGTTGGACTCCGTAGGTGCAGGCAATCCCGTTGTTACTCAGAATTGCTTCCAGATCGGTGCCTGCAGCTGGTTGCCACTCTGTAGGAATGTAGACGGGGTTAGGCAAATCTTGTGGAAGGGCGGCCAAGATTGTGGTCGAATTGCAATCAATCGGAGGGTTAAAGGAAGCAACGGATACTGGTTCAGGTGAAGATCCAGCACAGCCTGTAAGTGTCACAGCTGTGAGTAATAGCACTAGATTTCTTTTTTGCACTAGATTTCTTTTTATCACTGGGAAAGCTGGACCCTATATTGGCGCTTACCAGATTCAAGAACGTATGAATCATAGAGTTTACGAGCGACTTCATTGTCGGCATCAGTGTTCCAATAGAGGCGTGAACATTTCATCTCGAGTGCAAATGCTTTCACGTAATCAATAAGAGCTCGCCCTGCTCCAGAACCGCGCACAGCAGGATCTACAAAGAGATCTTCTAGATAGCAATGCCCATGAGGGGACCATGTTGAATTCTGCAGGTTGTAGGTAGTAAATCCGATAACTGCGCCATTTAGCTCTGCGACTGCGCACTTCATATTAAATTCAGGATCGATGATTCGATTCCAGGTACGTTCAGTTTGCTCAGAAGATACTTCGGTCTTATAAAAATCTAAATATCCTTGCCATAGAAGAAGCCAAACCTGCTTATCGCTCTCCTGAACTGGACGAATCGAGATTTCGTGAGTACTCATGGCGGAATCGTAGCCGCTGCATATACTCTTTCTTCATGAGCGAGCGTGAATATGCCGTAGTAACTGGAGCAAGTAGCGGAATCGGAGCTGCGACAGCCCGCCTATTGGCCTCTCATGGTTATCACGTTATTGCAGCAGCTCGCCGGCTAGATCGATTGCAGCAACTGGCATCGCAAGATTCACATATTGAAGCAATCGAACTTGATGTGACCGACCAGAAGAGCGTTGATTCATTGACTGCCCAATTAGTGGGCAAACCCATCGCGGTCTTAATCAACTGTGCAGGTGGAGCATTTGATGCAGCGCCTGTGACAGAGGCAGATCCAGAAATTTGGAAGAAGACTTTTGATATTAATGTTGTTGGTTCAGTTCGAATGGTGAAGGCCCTGACTCCGCTGATGCTCACACATGGAAGGGGACATGTGGTGGTTATATCGTCAACTGCTGGCCATCGTGCATATGAAAATGGTGGCAGCTATGTTGCGGCCAAATTTGCAGAGACGTCTCTGGTTGAAACTCTTCGCCTAGAACTCAACGGCCAACCTATACGAGTAAGCGAGATAGCCCCAGGAATGGTCAAGACCGACGAGTTTGCAAAGGTTAGATTTGATGGTGATTCTGCGAAAGCGGCAAAGGTTTATGAAGGTGTTACACGGCCGCTCACCGCTGAAGATGTTGCCGAATCAATTCGCTGGACTGTGATGTTGCCAGATCACTTTAATGTTGATTCAATGACAATTCGCCCTATTGCCCAAGCTGCCCAGCACAAGGTTTATCGCCAGCCTCTGTAAGTTATTTTTCATGGACTTGATAATTTTTAAGCCTTTTGAATTGAGAGGAAAGATGCATGGCCCGAATTGTGATTGCACCCGACTCTTTTAAAGGCTCGATTTCTAGTCGTGATGCGGCTCGAGCGATAGCTCAAGGATGGCTCGATATTCGCCCAGATGATGAAGTAATTCAAGTTCCGTATGCCGACGGCGGAGAAGGAAGTCTTGCAGCGATTGAACAATCACGTACAGGCTCGGTT
>DJBN01000066.1:3688-4934 GCA_002430075.1 Actinobacteria bacterium UBA5975
TCGTGTGCATGCAGGTAAGGGTTATTGGCTGTATCTACCCGAGGGAATAGCTGTTGTAGAGCTCGCGCAAGTTTGCGGCATAACATTGTTGGAAAAGTTGGATCCGATGAATACACATACCTACGAGTTAGGCGTTCTGCTTTCGCATGCCGCTCTCGATAAGCGAGTTAAAAAAATTTATGTTGCTTTAGGCGGTTCAGCAAGTACCGATGCAGGTTTCGGGGCGCTCATGTCACTTGGGTATAAGTTTCTAGATATTGCGGGGCAAAATGTGCAGAAAGGAGGGGCTTATTTGCTAGATATTGTCCACGTAGATTCTTCCAATGTGATTTCACCACCACCAGAAGGTGTTGTTGCACTTGTTGATGTGCAATCTCCATTGCTGGGTGAATATGGAGCTGCTGCTATCTATGGACCTCAGAAGGGTGCAACAGATCTCGAGATTGAAATGTTAGAGCTAGGTTTAAGAAATTTTCTCTCGGTTTCTGGGTGCAAAGATGGTTCAGGCAATGGAGCAGCAGGAGGAACCTCTTTTGGCCTAGGTGCATTTTGGGGTGCAACATTTTCAAGCGGAGCTCAATCCATCGCAGAAATTATTGGACTACCTCAATTAGTTGCCGACGCAGACTTGGTCATAACAGGGGAAGGTCGCCTAGATTCACAAAGTTTTGTGGGCAAAGGGGTTGGCTTTATCTATGATCTCTCCCTCGCTAGTAAGACGGAGATAGCATTTTGTGTTGGTAGTAATTCAATTGATTTTCCAGATAATTCTGCAGGGGTATCAATTCTTAATTTTGCGCAAGATTTGCAGGATGCAATTACTCATGCAGCCCGCTATTTACGTGAAGGCGGCTCAAAATTGGCTGGAAATTTTCACAAGTAGTTTTTTAGTCTTCAGGAATTATTTTTTAACGACTCGATAATTTTCAAGCGTTGGGTCTGTTGCATATGCAATGCGCACGCCAGCTTTCCGTGAGGTGCTAAGCCCACTAATAATTTGTTCGGTCAATATTTCACCAGGGGCCACTACAGCAACACCCGGGGGATAAGGTGCAATCAGGTCGGCTGAGATTCGCCCAACTGCTTGCGCAGATGAAACTAACTCTGTTTGAGCAAAGTAAGCATCTCTCATGGACATTGCCTTCTGCGGAATGACGGACCAACTTAAAGCAGTTGCACTTTCGCGACGCTGCTCTTGTCGCTTCTTCAAAATAGGAATCAGGGCATCGGCCAGTAAATCAAAATG
>DJBN01000066.1:5038-7201 GCA_002430075.1 Actinobacteria bacterium UBA5975
GGCCAGTAAATCAAAATCTTCGTTCGTATCGGCGATTGTCGCTAGAAAGACAATGGTGTCGCGATCTGCCATCTCTACACGAATTCCGTTTTCTTGCAGATCTGATTCAATATCAACGCCTGAAGCTCCTAGTTGTTGAACACGTAAGACAATCTTGGTGGGATCAAATCTGCCTTCAGGAAAATCTGTTGGGTATAAAAAGACGGGAAGGGCGAATTCGGCCTGCACCATCTCTTTAAATCGATGGATGTTAGTGAGTAGCCTTTCAAGTAACTCTTCGCCTCGAGTTTGTAGGAGCGCACGAACGCCATCGATGGAAGCAAGGGGCGCACCAGCCGGGGAAGTTGTATGTGTAGTTTCAAAACTCTGCTCAAGTCTTTCTGCACTTAACAGCGTAGTTCGAGCCAAGAGCAATGCGGAAGCGCTATATCCAGGTAGCGCTTTATGCGTACTTGTAATCAGGGCATCTGCTTCAAGTTGAAAGGCATGGCGTGGAAGTTTTGGATGGAAACCAAAATGACCACCCCATGCAGCATCGAGAATTACCGGAATTTTTTTAGCATGCGCTGCAGTAATGAGTGCTGGTAGATCTGAAATTGTTCCGAGGTATCCGGGCTCGGTAAGCAGAACAGCGATGGGATTTTCCTTTAAAGCCTTCTGTAGCTCAGTAAGACCGATTCCAATCGGAACTCCGGTGGCGTGATCAATCTCAGGAGACATCCAGATTGGTTCAAGACCTGCAAGGACAAGTGCACTTAAGACTGAGCGATGAGCAGTTCGCGAGATTGCGACCTTATCTCCGGGCTTTCCGAGAGCGAAGATGGCCGCTTGATTGGCATGTGTGGAGCCACCGGTTGAGAAGCGAGCGTAATCTGCGCCCCAGAATTGTGCTGCGAGCTTCTCTGCCTTCTTTAAGGTCTGATTCGTTAACTTAATTTCATCGAGGCCGCCATAGAGCGGTGAATCTGAATCAACAACTGCGCCAAGACCAGCATCGAGAGCGCTCGCTCTCTGCTTATGTCCTGGAATTGTGAAAGGAGTACGGGAGCTTTCAAAGTAAGAGAGGTAGGCGTCGAGTAACGGCGCACTGTCTCGAAGATTGCTCATGTGGCAAGCCTAACTTGTACTTGTCGGTACTGGGGACGAAAGAAGAAAGTGATGGGCTTAGACTTTACCCATGACATCAAAGGATCCTCTCCCACAATCACGCCATCTGGCCACTGAAATTCCAGGGCCACTTTCTACCGCTGCAATGCAGCGACGTAAAGAGGCGGTGGCTGGGGGGCTAGGAACTGCAATGCCGGTGATTGTTAATCGAGCACAGGGTGCAATTATCGAAGATATTGATGGAAATCGAATTATTGATTTGGGTGCAGGAATCGGCGTTGTCAATGTTGGTAACTCTGCGCCTCGTGTCGTTAAAGCCGTTCAAGAAGCTGTTGCAAACTTTACGCATACAAACTTTACGACTGTTCCATACATGGGATATATCGAAGTCTGCGAAGCGCTCAATCGCCTAACCCCGGGTTCATTTAAGAAGAAGTCGCTGCTGCAAAACTCTGGCGCAGAAGCAATTGAAAATGCAATCAAGATTGCTCGCCATTACACAAAACGTGCAGCGGTCGTTGTCTTTGAACATGCTTATCACGGTCGCACCAACCTAACGATGGCACTTACTGCTAAGAACATGCCGTATAAAGATGGTTTTGGCCCATTTGCTAACGAGATTTATCGCATGCCAATGCCATATTCATTTCGCTATGAAGGCGACCTTGAAACCATTGCCGCAGATTCACTTAAGGCAGTTATTTCAAAGATTGATAAGGAAATTGGCGCTAAAAATGTTGCAGCAATATTAATTGAACCTGTAGTGGGAGAGGGCGGATTTATCGTTCCCCCAGATGGATTTATGCCTGGCCTACAAAAGTTTGCAACTGAGAACGGAATAGTCTTTATTGCTGACGAAGTTCAATCTGGATTTGCTCGCACCGGAAAGATGTTTGCGGTCGAACACGAGGGCATGGAACCGGACATGATCGTCTCAGCCAAGGGAATTGCTGGTGGATTGCCGCTTGCAGCAGTAACTGCACGCGCTGAGATTATGGACTCATCTCACGTTGGTGGACTTGGCGGAACCTACGGTGGAAACCCGGTCGTATGCGC
>DJBN01000041.1:0-1911 GCA_002430075.1 Actinobacteria bacterium UBA5975
CTGCGATGAAACTTTCAAAGCATCGATTGCAATCCGCCCTGCAGATAGCTCATTGGGTGCAGGTGGCTGCCAATTATCTGGCGCACCATAGGGCGCCATTCCTAGTAACTCCGGTTTTTCTTTCAGGAAGAAGTAAATAAATGGAACAACAAGGGCAGCGGCTGAGCCGACTGTGAGTGAAACGCTCTTCCACCCATATGTAAGTGCAAAGTGCGAGAGCATCGGCAAGAAGACCAACTGTCCGCTTGCTGTTGCCGCAGTCAGCGCTCCAATTACTATTCCCTTGCGCGCAATAAACCAACGATTTGCGATTGTTGCCGCAAATACCAGAGCCATCGAACCCGTTCCCACTCCAACTCCAACTCCCCACAGCAACCACAAATGCCAAGGTTCGGATATGAAGATTGTCGATGTTGAGCTGATTGCAACAAGAGTCAGCGCTGACATCACAACTTTGCGAATAGTAAATCGCTCCATGAGGGCCGCAGCAAATGGTGCGACCAAACCGAAAAGTAAAACGTTTATTGAGACTGCGAGGGAAATTTGTGAACGAGACCATCCAAAGGCTTCTTCAAGAGGAACTATCAGAACTGATGGCGCTGATCTATATCCAGCTGATGCCATCAAGGTAAAGAAGGTAACTGTTAATGCAATCCACGCAGGATGAATCTTCCTTAATTCCATCTATTTAGCCTTTGAGATACGAGTTAAGAAATTCACGCTCTACATCTGTAATGGGTCGTGGCTTCTTTGTATCCATTGAAACCGCCACCTGCACGCTCTTAAATTTTGCATGCACCGTGCCGTTATCGCCAACAACTTCGTAACCCAGTACAAAAGAGCTTGTCCCGATTGATTCGACCCACAAATTTACATCGAAGAAACGCCCGCCTTCGTAGATGGGAACCAAGTAATCAATTTCGTTGCGGGCAACGACCATCTCAACAAGCGTTGGTTTATCATTCTTTGCAGCATATTGAAAGTAGGACCACTGAAAACGTGCTTCTTGAATGTAGGTCAGATACTTGGCATTATTGACGTGCCCAAATGCATCGATATCGTCCCAACGAACGAATTGCTTATCCGTATAAATCATTAGCGTGTGAGCTTTCGATATGTGGCACGATGCGGACGAGCAGCATCTGCGCCCAAACGCGCGATCTTATTCTCTTCATAGGATTCAAAGTTTCCTTCAAACCAGAACCACTTTGATTCACCTTCGTAGGCCAAGATGTGTGTTGTCACGCGGTCGAGGAACCATCGATCGTGAGAGATCACAACAGCACATCCTGGAAATTCAAGGAGCGCATTTTCTAATGAGCCCAGTGTTTCCACATCAAGGTCGTTTGTTGGCTCATCGAGAAGCAAGAGGTTGCCGCCCTGTTTAAGAGTCAGTGCCAAGTTGAGGCGGTTTCGTTCCCCACCTGAGAGAACTCCTGCCGCCTTCTGCTGATCTGGGCCCTTAAAACCAAAGGCTGCAACATAGGCACGCGATGGCATTTCCACTTGCCCGACCTTCATAAAATCAAGACCGTCAGAGACAACTTCAAATAAAGACTTCTTAGGATCGATGCCTCCACGTGACTGATCGACATATGAAATCTTGACAGTTTCACCGATCTTCACATTGCCTGAATCAGGTGTTTCCATACCCAAAATTGTCTTAAAGAGAGTTGTCTTCCCGGCACCGTTTGGTCCAATGACTCCAATAATTCCGTTGCGTGGCAAAGTAAATGAGAGATCATCAATTAAAACACGATCGCCGAAACCTTTAACAAGATGTTCGACTTCAACCACAATATTTCCAAGACGCGGGCCAGGTGGAATCTGAATCTCATCAAAGTCCAACTTACGCATCTTGTCTGCTTCAGCTGCCATCTCTTCATAGCGAGCAAGGCGAGCCTTGGACTT
>DJBN01000041.1:2190-3436 GCA_002430075.1 Actinobacteria bacterium UBA5975
GATTTTGTTTCAAGATAGGTCGAGTAATTCCCTTCATAAGGATATGCACGGCCACGATCGAGCTCGAGAATCCATTCAGCAACGTTGTCCAAGAAGTATCTATCGTGCGTAATCGCAACGACGGTGCCTGGATATTTACTGAGGTGCTGTTCGAGCCATAAGACAGATTCAGCATCAAGGTGGTTTGTTGGTTCATCAAGAAGTAAAAGATCTGGAGCCTCTAAAAGTAATTTACAGAGCGCAACGCGGCGCTTTTCTCCACCGGAGAGAACTTTGACATCAGCGTCCCCTGGTGGGCAGCGCAGTGCATCCATTGCCTGCTCTAACTGCGAATCTAGCTCCCATGCATTGCGGTGATCGAGTTGCTCTTGGAGCTCGCCCATCTCAGAGAGCAGCTTGTCGTAATCCGCATCTGGGTTTGCCATCTCTTCAGAAATTTCATTGAAGCGCCGGAGCATCTCCATGGTCTCGGCGACGCCTTCTTGAACATTTTCTAAAACTGTCTTCTCTTCATTCAGGTGAGGCTCCTGCAAGAGGATGCCGACTGAATAACCAGGAGAAAGATAAGCCTCGCCATTTGATGGCTGTTGTAAGCCGGCCATGATTTGAAGAACAGTTGATTTACCAGCTCCGTTTGGGCCAACAACTCCGATCTTTGCTCCAGGTAGGAACATCAACGTTACGTCGTCGAGTATTACCTTCTCGCCATGCGCTTTTCGCGCCTTCTTCATCGTATAAATGAACTCAGCCATAGTGCGTAATCTTACTGGGTACAATTACCTCACACGACCCTGCAGGCGCCTGTAGCTCAGTCGGATAGAGCAACCGCCTTCTAAGCGGTAGGTCGCAGGTTCGATTCCTGCCAGGCGCACATGACAATACAACTGCCCCACCTTATTTGGATCGATTGCGAAATGACGGGTCTTGACCTGAATGCCGACGCTCTCGTTGAGATTGCAGTCTTGGTAACTGACTCTGATCTAAATGTGATTGGCGATGGCGTCGATGTCGTTATCCATGCAACACAAGGTCAGCTCGATTCGATGAGCGATTTTGTTCGCGAAATGCATACAGCCTCAGGTTTGATCGTAGAAATACCAAACGGAATTTCAATCGCCGATGCAGAAGAACAGATTCTTACCTACCTGCAATCTGCTGGTACCGAACCAGGTAAGTCACCTCTTGCTGGAAATTCAGTCTCTGTCGATCGCGGATTCATCGCCCGAGATATGCTCAAACTCAATGA
>DJBN01000078.1:0-6312 GCA_002430075.1 Actinobacteria bacterium UBA5975
GCGAAAAGAGCAGCCTTCTTCGATGTAGATAACACCCTTGTGCGTGGATCCACTCTCTACTTCCTAGGAAGAGGCATGTATCAGCGTGGATTCTTCACCAAGGCTGATATTTCTCGATTTGTGGTCGCCAATTTACGCTTTCGGATGACAGGCACAGAAAAGCAAGAGGTCATCGAAAAGTTTCAGAATGCAGCAACAGACTTTATTGGGGGCCATGCCGTAGAAGGGATTAAGAAAATCGGAGAAGAAATTTATGACGAATTCGTGTCTCCAAAGTTGTGGCAGGGAACTTTTGATATTGCAAAATCACATTTAGATAAAGGTGAAGAAGTTTGGCTAGTTACCGCAGCGCCACAAGATATGGCCAATATCATCGCTCAACGCTTAGGTTTAACTGGCGCACTCGGAAGTAAAGCTCGAGTTTTAGATGGCGTTTACACAGGAACTCTTGATGGAAAATTGTTACACGGTGTGGAAAAAGCGCTAGCTATTCAAGAGTTGGCAAAAACACATGGTTACGATCTAGCTGATTGTTACTCATATTCAGATAGCCATAATGACATCCCGCTTCTTCAAGCTGTTGGACACCCATGTGCAATCAATCCAGATGCAGTCTTACGTATCCGAGCTTTGGCTGAAGGTTGGCCAATCCATGATTTTCGTAGAGCTAGATTTCTCAATCGAATACTCGGGCCTGCCGTAAGCCGTATTGCGGTAATTACCACCTGGTTGATGCCTCCCAAGCGCTAACTTCCTTTATTTAAAGTTCAATTAGCGCACAGACCTCACTAACGGCTATCGTTGGCAGGTTATGGAAAATCGTTCTTACGCCGACTATCTTCGTGGGCTCGATGATGCCACGTTTATTTCTATGTTCACACATCGTCCTGATCTAGTTACTCCCGTGCCGCCAGATATGAGCAGCCTTGCTGTACGTGCTTCATCTGTACCGAGCCTTGCGCGCGCAATTGATTCGCTTAATAAGTGGCAGCTACAGGTTTTAGAAGTCTGCCTGACTTTAGACGAACCATTTTCCGAAAGGGATGTCACCTCGCTTTCAGAAGAATCTGCAGTTTTTATACTCCCTGGTCTAGTAGAGCGTGGGCTTCTCTATCGTGATAAAGAAGGTTTTCGCGCTCCTACAACGTTAAAGGAAGTCTTGGGAAATGAAATTGCCGGTCTTGGGCCAGCCTCTATGGCAAAGTTAAAGCTTAAGAAGCTCGAAGATGCACCACCTGCAGCAAGAAAAGTCCTGGATGCAATGGTGTGGGGTCCACCTCGAGGGACGATTGGCGATATTAAGAAGCCGAGCGCTGGAGTAAAATGGTTGCTTGACGATGGTTTTCTTATTCCCTTTAATCAGCAGACCGTTGTTTTGCCACGTGAAGTTGGAATCTACCTTCGTGGAAATAAAGTTCATGGGGAACTAGAAACTTCACAGCCAACAATTACTGGAACCAAGCGTGATGCTCGTAGCGTTCAAGTTGCTGCAATATCTAATATTGCAACTTTTTTACGGTGGACAGAAGAAATTCTCAACTTCTGGGCTCAAGAACCTGCCTCAGCCCTTCGGTCAGGTGGACTAGGAGTGCGCGACCTTAAAGATCTTTCTCTTCACTTAGGAGTAGATGAGTCTTGCGCGGCCTTTGTCGCTGAGGTTTCCTATATTGCAGGATTACTCACGATCGATCCCGACGACAAGATTTTGCCAACCCATCAATTTGATATCTGGTTATCGCAAACTCCTGCAACGCGCTGGCAGACTCTGGCTTCAGCGTGGCTAATAACTTCTCGTATGTCAGGTCTTGTCGGAAAAGAGGGAAGCAAAAATGTTGCTCCTCTCGGACCAGAACTAGATAGAGCAGCTGCCGCGAATGTGCGTCGATTAGCTCTTTCACTGCTGCAAGAAAATCAAAGCCTTTCCTTAGACCTTGAATCTCTTTATCGCGCAGCTCAATGGCATGCCCCATCAAGGCGATCCGGTGGCTTGCAAAAGGATTACCTTCTCTGGACGCTACGTGAAGTCGAATGGTTAGGAATTACTGGCCAAGGCGCGCTTTCGACATATGGAGCAGAGTTCCTATCTGGTGGTGAGAACACTGCAATTGCTGATGATCTTCCGAAACCAGTCGATCACATTCTTATTCAGAGCGATAACACGGCGATTGCACCTGGACCACTCGAGCATGAAGTTGCTCAGGAATTGGCGCTCATTGCAGATGTCGAATCTCGAGGTGGCGCAACTGTTTTTAGATTCTCAGAAGGATCAATACGTCGCGGCTTAGATCACGGTCGTACAGGTGATGAAATCTCCAAATTTCTTTCCAAGACTTCAAAGACTCCAATGCCGCAACCTCTCGAGTACCTTATCGCTGATGTTGCAAAGAAACACGGGAAATTGCGCGTAGGAAATACGACTTCCTTTATTCGCTGCGAAGATTCTGCTCTCATTACTCAAATCCTTAGCGATAAGAGGTTAGACATTTTAAATCTGCGCAAGATTGCTCCTGAGGTTTTGATCTGTGGTTACGAAGCTGCAGAAGCGATGAACATCCTACGAAGTTGCGGCTACCTTCCTGTGGGAGAAGATTCTCGAGGCGCTTTGTTAAGTGGCCCCAGAATTCAAAGGGCGCAAACAAAGGCAAGACCGCTCCGAGCCATCGGCGAATACGAACGTCCTGATGAGATTCAGATTGAAGGTGCGTTACGTGCGCTACGAACTGGTGAAAAGTCGAGCCGCAAACAGAGCACGATGCGAAATATTGCAACTGAAGCACTTGGTTCACTTCCGCGTACAACAGCAAATGAGACTCTTGAGTTACTGAGCGATTACTTGCAAAACCAACCAGCGAATTCACTTTCAATTGGATATGCAGATAACAATGGAATGGTTTCTCACCGCATCATTGATCCCCTCAAATTATCTGCGGGCTCACTTATCGCACGTGATCACGCGACCGGAGAAGTCCAGACCTTCAGAATTGCCCGAATAACTGGAGTTGCAGCGTTATGACAAGCGAGAAAGAGGCTGAATACGGCAGACTTGAGCCCATGTTGGCAGCCCTAGAAGCGCTAGTTCGCTGTGAGTCACCCAGCGAAGATATTGATGCCTGCCGCTCTGTAGTCAAACTTGCTAGCGATATAGCAACAAGAGTCCTCGGAGTTCCGGCGCAGATAAAAGAAGTTGAAGGTCGACCAGTTTTTTGGTGGGGCGCAGAGAATCCAGAAGTTGTACTTCTAGCCCATCTTGACACAGTGTGGCCAATTGGTTCATACCAACCAATCTGGGAAATAAATGGTGACGTTCTCCGTGGCCCTGGCACATTTGATATGAAGGCCGGATTTATTCAAGCAATGTATGCCCTCAAAGGTATAGAAGGATCTGTGGCACTGGTTGCAACAACTGATGAAGAAACCGGAAGTCGCACATCGAAGGCGCTCATTCAAGAACTTGCAGCTCAATCAAAAGCGGTTCTTGTTTTAGAAGCGTCCCTTGATGGCAAAGTGAAAACTGGACGAAAAGGTACTGCGATGTATCAAATCAAAGTACATGGCCTTGCAGCACATGCTGGTCTAGAGCCAGAGAAGGGCGTTAATGCAACAACTGAAATTGCCCACGCAATTCTCGCACTTGCCGCTATTGAAAATCTTGACTATGGAACAACTGTCGTTCCTACGCTTCTATATTCTGGTAACACAACGAACACGGTTCCAGATTTAGCTGTGCTCGATATCGACGCTCGATCATTTGCACAGAGCGAACTTGAGCGAGTTGACCAGGCAATCAGAAGCATCACACCTATTGATCCACGTGCGCGTCTAGAAATTACTGGTGGACTTAATCGGCCACCCTTACAACCTTCGTCAACTAAAGCCCTTTACGAACGTGCCGAAAAAGTTGCTGCCTCACTTGGGATGCCACCACTGGGTTGCGCCGAAGTTGGAGGTGCAAGTGATGGAAATTTTGCCGCTGCCGCTGGTGCTCAAGTTCTGGACGGACTTGGCGCTATAGGTGGTGGTGCGCATGCACCTAACGAATGGGTTCAAATTTCTTCACTGCAACAACGTAGTGATTTTCTCCATGTGCTTATTAAGGACTTGTTGTCATGACCGATGGACCACTGATCGTCCAGAGCGATAAAACCATTCTTCTTGATGTAGATCATGCTCTCTCTACTGAGTGCCGCAGAGCTATCGCGCCTTTTGCCGAACTCGAAAGATCTCCTGAACATATTCATACCTATCGCTTAACGAATTTGGGTCTATGGAATGCTCGTGCTGCAGGTCATGATGCCGAGCTAGTAATTGATACTTTAATTAGATATTCGCGCTATGCAGTGCCGCATTCATTATTAGTTGATATAGCCGAAACAATGTCGCGATATGGTCGCTTGCGGTTAGAAGCTGATCCTGTTCATGGGCTCATTCTTGTCACCACAGATACCGGCGTCTTAGAAGAGGTAATTAGGGCAAAGAAAATTGCGCCACTTCTTGGAATTCGAATAGATAAAGAAACCATTGCGGTACACCCCAGCCAGCGTGGTCAGATTAAACAATCACTCTTGCGTCTTGGTTGGCCGGCTGAGGATTTTGCAGGTTACGTAGATGGCCAGGCGCACGAGATAGCTCTTAAGCAAGATGGTTGGAAGATGCGTCAATATCAAGAACATGCTGCCGAAGGATTTTTCCACGGGGGTTCAGGTGTGGTTGTTCTGCCATGTGGTGCCGGAAAGACAATCGTTGGCGCTGCGGCTATGGCACATGTAAAGGCAACGACTCTCATTCTTGTGACAAATACTATCGCAGCCCGTCAATGGCGAGAAGAACTCTTAAAGCGCACAACTCTTACTGATGATGAAATTGGCGAATATTCTGGAGCCAAGAAGGAAATTCGTCCTGTAACAATTGCTACATACCAAGTTATGACAAAGAAGAAGAATGGCGTGTATGCGCACCTTGATCTCTTTGATACCCATGATTGGGGCTTAATTATCTATGACGAGGTACATCTCTTGCCGGCGCCAATCTTTAGATTTACCGCAGATATCCAATCTCGTCGTCGTTTAGGACTGACTGCAACGCTCGTGCGAGAAGATGGCATGGAAGGTGAAGTTTTTTCTCTCATTGGGCCAAAACGCTTCGACGTACCCTGGAAAGAAATCGAGGCTCAGGGTTATATTGCTCCTGCTGAATGTATTGAAGTTCGAGTAAACCTTACTGAAGCTGAACGACTCTCATATGCAACTGCTGAACCAGAAAACAGATATCGATACTGTGCAACAACGCGTACAAAACGTAATGTTGTTGAAGAATTAGTTGCTCGACATGCGAATGAACAGATTCTTGTAATTGGGCAATATATCGACCAGTTAGATGAGCTCTCTGAAACTTTGGACGTGCCGCTTATTAAAGGCGATACTCCACAAAAGGAAAGAGAAAGATTATTTGCAGCCTTCAGAACCGGGGAAATCACTTGTCTGGTTGTCTCTAAGGTTGCAAATTTCTCAGTCGATCTTCCTGAAGCAACTATCGCTATTCAAGTTTCTGGAGCATTCGGTTCTCGCCAGGAAGAAGCTCAGCGTCTTGGTCGAATACTTCGGCCAAAATCAGATGGTCGCGGTGCAAAGTTTTACTCGGTCGTATCTCGAGACACTATCGACCAGGATTTTGCTCAGAATCGTCAGAGATTTTTGGCAGAGCAGGGATACTCATATCGAATTATTGATGCCGACGATGTTTTTCAAGGGAAACTCTAAAGCGTTCCGGATCGACTTTATAGAAGTCATGATGTTCTCCATTGATATGAATAACTGGGACTTCATTTCCATAAAGCCTTTCAAGTTCCTGATCGCCATCGATATAGATGATTTCAATCGTAAACTGAAGCTCTTGGCGCATACTTTCTAAAGTACTCACAGCGATTTCACAAAGATGACATCCTTGGCGAGAGTAGACAGTTACCATGACTGCATTCTCCCACCCTGATAGCGTTGCCCGCTATGAGAGGCCAGATTAAGAGAAGCGGCGGATATCTTCTCGCTCTTGCCCTCTTATCTTCACTCTTACTGCCTGCTCCATCAGTTGCCCTTTCTCAATTTAAAGTTGCGCCATCTACTGTGTGGGGTCATACCTACACCGGTAAGAGCACGGGGACCACTGATACTCGCCCACCAAAAGTTGCTCGCTTAGAACAGAAGTCGATGTTTGTAGTAAATTTTAAAGATTTCCCTGAATGGGCTAAGAAAGATTTTCAAGGAGCCGTAGATATTTGGTCGGCCAACTTCGCATCTACAGTTCCTATAACTATTGACG
>DJBN01000078.1:6379-14307 GCA_002430075.1 Actinobacteria bacterium UBA5975
CAGTTCCTATAACTATTGACGCAACGTGGGGACGTTCTCCATTAAGTAGCGTTCTGGGTAGCGCACGCCCTGGAAATTACTATTCTGGTTTCGATGGAGCTCCCGATCAGAGCCTCTGGTATCCATCTGCGTTAGCAAACGCACTAGCTGGAAAAGATCTCGAACCAGAAAATCCCGAGATGGTTATTCAGGTCAATTCAGTTGCAAGTTGGAATACTCGCAACGATGGCGCTCCACGATCTAGTGAGTTTGATTTGCAATCAGTCTTGTTGCATGAGATGGGACATGGCCTTGGATTCTTATCCACTGATTCATACGATAAATCATTTGGTTACGGCACAATCGATCAACCAACACCATACGACGCATATGCGCAGCTGCTTGATGGTCGACGCTTGGCGGATCTACCTTCACCTTCACTCGAGCTCGGTACTGCTCTTACTTCAACTCTCCTCTGGTCCGGCGCACTAGGAATCGAAGCAAACGGTGGAATTAAACCGCTTCTTTATACGCCTGTACGATACGAAGAAGGATCTTCTGTAAGTCATATTGATGAAACCACCTTCGCAAATCTTGGTGCAAACTCAATCATGACTCCTAATTTAGATGCGGGAGAAGTATTTAGAGAACCCGGTTCGCTATTGCTTGCCATGATGGAGGATATGCGCCGGAAGCCGCCAGTTGGAATTGCAGTCGGAGTACCTCAAACGGTTAGGAATGCTGCTGCGCTCGTCTCTGATGGAGCTGCCATCATTACCTTTGATCCTCCAGCAAATGCTCGCACTGCTCAGATCACTAGTTACTCAGTTCGCAATCTGACTACTGAACAAGTTAAGAGCTCTCTTGAATCCCCGATAACTTTTACTGGGCTAAAGAATGGCGCCAATTACAGTTTTAGCATTGTCGCCTCTAACGCCAATGGAACTTCTGATGCCGTAATTACCGCCCCCATGAAACCTCAAAAACCATGGAAACGTCTTGTTGTCGATCAAAACTCTGACGCCAAGCATGTAACAAGTATTACCTTCAATAAGATGCCCTTGCTGGCCTATACAGATATCAAGAGCGGATTTCTTAAAATTGCTATGTGGAAGGCAAAAAAGTGGAGAAAGGTGACCGTGGATGGAGGGGGCGGAAGCTCAGGACGCACGAGATCGGCAATCACTGGTCCAATTTCTCTCTGCGTAAACGGTTCTGGAAGCAATCAAACTCTACATATCTTCTACTCTGAGAGCGAAGATCGCGATCTGCACTACGCGATGTATAACGGCAAGAAATTTACATATGAAATTGTCGACGGAAATGGCACCGTTGTAAATGATTACAAAGATCCGGTTCGAGTGCGAACAGGCAGCGATGTCAGTATTTCTAACGCATGTGTAGCTACAGCTGGTGGGGTCCAAGTCTTCTACAGAGATGAAAGTCAGGGTATCTTGCTCGGCGCAACAAAAATAGCAGGCTCATCAAATTGGAAATATGAGCTTGTAGATGGTGATCGCAAAACTGATGGTCGATCAATCGGCGATGTTGGTTTTCATCTCAAGGCTCTCTTTAGCGGCAAGAAGACCTACCTTGTTTATGACTCAGTGTTGACTATTAACCAGAAGAGGCAAGCCACCTCCGGTGAAGTTCGCGTTGCCTCAAGAACTACCCTCTCCAGCGATCCATGGTCTTACTACAACTTGGATTCAACGGGTAGCTCCACACCCATGACTGGCTACGACGTCTCTCTCGCAAAGACTCTCGGTGGAATTCAGGCTACCTGGCTAATCTCATCTCCTTCTACCGTTCCTAATCCAAATCGGATTCGATGGAGCTTGGTTCAACCTGTTGCATCGCAAAGCGTTGCAACTACTGAACTTTACGGTGCTCCAAGTAAATTCTTAAATACTAATGGTAGCTCCATAGCATTTAATTGCGCAGAAAGATTATGCGTAATCGATAGCGCTCGAGCTATTCCAACAATTAGATTGGTATCTGCTGAACCGAACAAAGACGGAATAGATTCAGCTTGGGTGGTCCTCAATAGAGTTCCTTATTTAGTTGCAAGTTCAAAAGGGCAACTATCTATGTTCCGTCCTTAAAGATAAATACAAGTACTATTTATTTTATTCCTACACGAAATAATGTGAGTTTTTGATCGCTACTTAAGGCCAGTCCGTATAGGCCTATTTCTTTTGAATATGCCATCGAAATAGGTTCTGCAAGTTCAGAACTTGCAAAAGCTCCCGAAAGAACACCCTTGCTGCTGAAAGATAGAACCAATAACTGGGTAGTCGTTGGTTTCCATCTTGAAATACCTGTTATCGCTGACGTGGAACCAAGGGCAGCATAGGTTGCAGAACCTGCTGTGAGAATGGATGAAGCACCCGATGAAGTAAATCGCTGAGTCCATTGAGGGACAAATGTTGGCGAGAATTTAGTGAAGGCGCTTTGAATTACTTTGCCCGTCTTTACATAGCCAGTTAGTGCCAGAGTCGAGTCTGCAACAATCCATGAACGATTAGCTTTATTAGCAGAACTTCGGACAACTAAGGTTATCTTCCCGCCCTTTGAAACTTTAATCAAAACGCCATCGCGTTTTCCAACAAGCTTCTTCCCATTTAATTTTTCAGAACTTGAGCCGAAAACGTTTATGGATCCATTTGCGTTACGGACTACCGCGTTGAGGAATGTCTTACTTGAACCAATGTAGATAACTGAGCCGAATTCGCCTGAGATCGTAGCGCTAACCAGGAAAGGCCTGTCGAGAAGCTGGCCCACTAGTGATACACCGCTTGAATTAATTGAGATTGAGCTAATGAGCGCTGGTGCGCTTTGAGCAGATGTATAGGTTGCAAGAAGTTCGCCATCGGGCGAAATCTTCCACAGGGTAAGAAGGTTCATATCGCTTCTAAAACTGGGGGTTGGTTCAATTATGACGCCATCGGGATTTTCTGCAAGGGTCGTTGAAGTTGCAGTATCTGCGGCAATTATTGGCGCAGAAGAGCCTGCGATCCAGATATTTCCAGTTGAATCTACCGCTCCCGCCATTGCAATTTCATCAACACCGGAATCGACTTCTCTCTGCCATAGCATCTGACCGCTGGCATCTAAGCCAACTAGCGCAATATTTGATTGAGCGGCGCCTGTATTGCTGTAGGTCACTAGGGTCTTTCCAGAAACTATCAGCCCCTCGATTTCATTTAGGGTGGCAATAACCTCAATTTTTTTAACTGAAATTTTCTTTGTGGCAGCTGATGCCGGTGATACACCAAGTACCAGAATAAGCAGAAGGAGAAGTGATTTCTTCATTACTGTGCAAGCTCTCCAGCTCTGCGAGCTGAGGCAGCCATCGCATCAGAGACAATTTTAGATATGCCCGAGTTATCAAAAACCGCCAGCGCTTCAGCGGTTGCACCCTTCAGGCTTGTTACTTTCTCACGGAGTTTAGTCGGAGTATCTCCTGATTCATCGAGGAGAGCTGCTGCTCCGACGATTGTTTGGATACTTAAAGTTGTTGCATCCTCACGAGATAGTCCCATTTCGACGGCTCCATCGACCATAGCTTCGATAAATCTAAAAAAGTAAGCGGGGCCTGAGCCACTGGTTCCCGTAAGAGCGTTCTGTAAATTTTCGGGAATCTCTATCGCTTTACCTGTGGCCGCGAGAAGTTTCTGGACAAAAGTGCGTTGTTCTGTTGTGACACCACCGCTCAAAGAGTAGCCAGCCATTCCTTTGCCAATCAAGGTGGGTGTATTTGGCATTACTCGGGCAATGCACCCATGGTTACCCAATCCTGTAGAAATTCCATCAATGGTTTTACCTGCCAAGAGTGAGATCACCAAAGTATGAGCCGGCAAGTATGGGGTGATTTCAGGCATAAGTTCAGAAAGTCCTTGAGGTTTAATGCCTAAAAGTAAGACATCTGAATCTTTGGTGACTTCACTCAGTTCTGCAATATTAATTCCATACTTTTCTTTTAACTCTGTACCGCGCTCTTGGCGACGCACCACTGCAGTTATCGATGAAGGATGAATACCTGACCGAATGAGAGCAGCTATGAATGCCTCTCCCATAACGCCAGCACCAATGATTCCAACTCTAAATAAGTTGCCATCTAAAACTCTTCCTTGATTAGCCATAGCGAAAGAGTACGCGTAGGCTCTGCGACTATGTCAGAGATAAAGCCGGGTTTCGCGCGTGACTGGGTCGAATTTACAGACCCTAATGACGAAGAAGAGATTTTTAAGTGCGATCTCACATGGCTTACATCGTTTTGGACCTGTATTTATGGAGATGGCTGCCAAGGTGTATTCAAAGATCGCCCTAATGATGGCTGCTGCACTGAAGGTGCAATGTATTCAGATGATGACGATGAAGAGCGCGTACGCAAGGCAGCTGAATTTCTAACTCCTGAAATGTGGCAGTTTTATGAAGAGGCGCGACCTAAGAAGCCAGGTGGGCAACTTCGAATAACAGATTTAGATGAAGATAAAGAACGCAAAACTCGAACTGTTAACGATGCGTGTATCTTTCTTAATCGCAAAGGTCATGAAGCTCCCGGTTTCACTGGTTCCTTTGGATGCGTACTTCATCACCTTGCACAGAAGAGAAATATTCACTTTGTAGATACAAAACCAGATGTCTGTTGGCAACTTCCGCTTCGTCGTAGCTACGAGACTCGCGAAGTTGGCGAACGCGAATATTCAATAACAGTTATTGGCGAATATGAACGTCTTGCTTGGGGCGATGGCGGGGATGATTTCGATTGGTACTGCACAAGCAATACTGATGCACATGTAGGCAGTGAACCTGTCTATATTTCTAATCGCGCTGAACTTCAGAAGTTGATGGGTGAAGATGCGTATGCGATTCTGGCCGAGCATTGTGACCGCCGAATACAAGGTATCCGTGATGCCCGGGCACGCTCACTTCCGCTCTTTGTTATTCAGCACCCAGCCACACTCGCTGCCGGCAAATAGTCAGCGCTCTGCTCTAACCTACATCTATGGCTAAGGTAGAAAAGGACCCATTCCGTTGCACCGAATGTGGTTGGACTTCGCAAAAGTGGGTTGGCCGTTGCGGTGAATGCCAAGCATGGGGCTCGGTCGAAGAAATTGCTGCACCTAAAAAACTCTCACTTGTTCCGGGCTCTGTTACATCTAAAGCAACACCCATCGGCGATGTTGATCTTTCATCAGCCCGTGCACGTGCAACAGGAGTATCAGAACTCGATCGAGTTCTTGGTGGTGGATTAGTACCGGGTGCTGCAATTCTTCTTGCCGGCGAACCCGGAGTCGGAAAATCAACTCTGCTCTTATCTGTTGCAGCACAAAGTGCAGCTAAAGGAATTCCAGCTCTCTACATTTCCGGCGAAGAATCTGCATCACAAGTGCGCCTACGAGCCGAGCGAATTAAGGCAGTTGACCCACAGCTACTTCTCGCCTCTGAGACAGATTTAGGTGCAGTCATTGCCCATATCGATGCCGTCAAACCTCAATTATTAATTATTGACTCGATTCAGACAATCGGATCATCGACAGCCGATGGAACTCCCGGTGGAGTTACTCAGGTACGTGAAGTTGCAGGAGCCCTTATTCGTATCTGTAAGGATCGCGATATCACCTTGCTCTTAGTTGGGCATGTGACTAAAGATGGTTCTATTGCAGGTCCGCGTTTGCTCGAACATATCGTTGATGTCGTGCTGCAATTCGAAGGAGAACGTCACTCGCGCTTGCGACTAATCCGCGCAATCAAAAATCGATTTGGTGCAAGCGATGAAGTTGGCTGCTTTGATTTGAGCGATACTGGAATCGAGAGCGTTCTTGACCCTACCGGCCTCTTTACTTCTCGTCATGCCGAGCCAGTTCCCGGAACTTGCGTCACCGTAACCCTCGAAGGTCGACGCCCACTTCTTGCTGAAATTCAAGCACTTGTCAGCGCAGGGCGCGAAAGTGATTTCGGAAATGCTAGACGGGTAACGAGCGGCCTTGATTCTGCACGAACATCAATGACGCTAGCGGTGCTTGAGCTACGCGCACATATTCGAGTAGGCGGCCGCGACGTATATGCCGCAACCGTCGGCGGTATGAAAATGTCTGAACCAGCCGCAGACCTTGCCTTGGCACTTGCTGTTGCATCTGCTGCAAAGGGTTTGGCTCTTCCATCTGATCTCGTTGCAATCGGTGAAGTCGGTCTAGCTGGCGAAATCCGCAAAGTAAGCGGTGTATCTCGCAGACTTGCTGAGGCGTACCGTCTTGGCTTTAAGCGAGCCCTTGTTCCCACCGGCTCTGATGTAAAAATTGATGGCATGGAAATCGTCGAAGTTTCGCGTTTAGATCAAGCTCTACAGCGAGTAAAAATTACTGGCGAATAATGCTCGAAAAAGAGATTATCGCTTGGTTTAAAGAAAATAAACGAGATCTTCCATGGCGCAAGACTGATGCCTGGGGAGTTTTAGTCTCTGAATTTATGTTGCAACAAACGCCTGTAAATCGCGTACTTCCAATCTATATCGAATGGATGAAGCGATGGCCGACTCCTGAAAAATTGGCAAAGGCGACACCAGCTGAGGTAATAACTGCCTGGGGTCGCCTTGGTTATCCCAAACGTGCGCTGCGATTACATCAATGCGCAAAAGTTATTTCTTCAGAATACAGAGGCGTTGTTCCGAGCGATGAGTCCGATCTCAGAAAATTACCTGGGATTGGTGAATACACATCGGCAGCAATTATCGCTTTCGCCTTTAGCGGTCGCTCACTCGTTCTTGATATCAATATTCGTAGACTATTTGCGCGAGTATTCGATGGAATCGAAACTCCAAGATTGTCAGCTACAAAAGAAGAGAAGTCCAGGTATGAGGCGCTGATACCGAAGAAGAATCCGCACCTATGGGCTGCTGCAACAATGGAACTTGGCGCGCTCGTCTGCACAGCTGCGACTCCAAAATGCGCAATCTGCCCTATCGCAGAAGATTGCACCTGGCGCAGCCTTGATTATCCAAAATCAGATGTAGTAAAGCGCGTGCAGAGTTGGCATGGGACAGATCGCCAGTGCCGTGGCACCGTTGTCCAGGCTCTGCGAGAAAATGCAGTGCTGACAAAAGACCAGATCCTGCTGCTCTGGGATGTACCTTCGCAGCTCGAAAAGGCGCTCTTAACTCTTCTCGAAGATGGACTTATCGAAGCCAGAGGAAAGAGTAAGTACTCGTTACCTCGAAATTAAGCTGTCGGTGCTTCAGCTAAATTTTCAGGAGAGTCTGGGGTCGAAACCTTCGGAGTCCCAGCAAAAGTGAATTTAGCTTCTGCTTCTTCACCCTCAACATCGACGACGATGATTTCGCCAGCCTTAAGTTCGTTAAAGAGAATTCGCTCAGAGAGAGAATCTTCAATTTCACGTTGAATAACTCGACGAAGTGGTCGTGCTCCAAGAAGTGGGTCATAGCCACGAGCTGCAAGGAGATCCTTCGCAGCTTGGGTAAGCTCAATTCCCATATCTTTCGCCTTGAGACGTTCATCAAGAGATGCAATCATCAAATCTACGATATGAATAATTTGGTCTCTCGTGAGCTGGTGGAAGACGATGACATCATCGATACGGTTAAGGAATTCAGGGCGGAAGTGGTTCTTGAGTTCATCTTGAACCTTGCCCTTCATGCGATCGTAATTTGTTAGATCATCATCGGCATTAGAGAAACCAAGTCCTTGTGACTTAGAGATATCTCGAGTTCCAAGATTTGTGGTCATGATGATGACTGTGTTCTTAAAGTCGACAGTACGACCTTGTGAATCAGTAAGGCGACCATCTTCAAGAACTTGAAGAAGTGAGTTAAAGATATCTGGGTGTGCTTTTTCGATTTCATCGAAGAGAACAACAGAGAATGGACGTCGGCGAACTTTCTCAGTCAACTGTCCACCTTCGTCGTAACCGACATACCCTGGAGGTGC
>DJBN01000042.1 GCA_002430075.1 Actinobacteria bacterium UBA5975
TCTTCAAGCGTGGGGACTCCATAGAAAATAGTGGCTTGCCCGTATTTCTTTACACGCACTTCTTCTAATCCATCTGGCCATGAAATTTCCTTCACACGGCTATTACGTTCAACGGCAATCAGCGCTTGAGGATGTAGAAAATCTCCATCCCGTAGTTGAATAAGTGTTTCAATCACATCTAGATCTTCAACATCGTACGGAGGGTCTATATAGATGAAGTGGTATCGGTGCTGTGCTTTATCTTGCAGAAAACGATGCACGCCCATCGCGTAGAGCTGGAAAGTTCCGGGAAATTGTGCACTCTTAATATTGTCGAAATTGCTGGCGATTGCACGAGCCGCGCTCTCATCTTTTTCTACCACATGCACAATCGATGCTCCACGTGAGAGCGCTTCCAAGGCAATGGCACCCGTGCCTGCATAGAGATCAAGAACGTGAAGCCCTTCAAACTCACCGAACTCGGAAGCGAGAGTAGAAAAGAGCGCTTCACGCGCGCGATCAGATGTCGGGCGAGTAGAAGACGCAACAGCATCGATGGTTCTTCCCTTGGCTATTCCTGCAATGATTCGCATTTCTAATTACGCCTTATCTATATATTCGGCCGCAGCATCTGCTTGGATCTGTGCGAGCTCTATTGCCAATAGTGGGAATTGTGAAAGACCTGAGTCTAGAATTGTAGATGCATCTATTCGCGCCTGCTCAATCATCGATTCATCGCGTAAGACACGCAATAGTCGAAGATGCGAACGCGATCCTGATTGGCTAGCTCCGAGAACATCCCCTTCGCGTCGTTGCTCAAGATCTATTCGAGAAAGTTCAAATCCATCTACGGTGCCAGCAACTGCATCCAGGCGTGCGCGTGCTGGAGATTCAAGAGGCGCACTTGTCACTAAAAGGCAGAGACCAGGCGAAGTTCCTCGACCAACACGACCGCGCAACTGGTGAAGCTGCGAAACTCCAAAACGATCTGCATCCATAATCACCATCACCGTTGCATTGGGTACATCCACACCTACTTCAATAACTGTTGTTGAGATCAAAACATCAATCTCATGGGCTGTAAAAGCTCGCATCGTGGCATCTTTTAGCTCAGTGCTTTGGCGCCCGTGAAGTGGGGCGACCTTTACTCCTTGCAGTGCTCCAGATGAAAGTTCAGGGCCCAGTACTTCAACCGATGTAATCTCTGAGGAATTCTCGCCCATTAAGAAATCCATATCGGCATCTTCTGATGTTCCTGCTGCGATGCGCGGTGCCACGATATAGGCCTGATGCCCCTGAGAGACTTCCTCTCTAATTCGAGTCCAAGCTCGTTCAAGAAATGTGGGTTTTTCAAGAACTGGAATAACATGTGTCGTAATTGGTTGGCGGCCTAGCGGAAGTTCACGAAGTGTTGATACATCAAGATCTCCGAAGACAGTCATTGCCACGGTTCGGGGAATTGGTGTTGCTGTCATCACGAGTAAATGCGGCGGATTTTGTGCCTTAGCTTTCAGCGAATCTCGTTGCTCAACTCCAAAGCGATGTTGTTCATCGACAACGATAAGACCAAGATCGCTGAATTCCACGCTTTCACCCAAGAGCGCATGTGTTCCAATTACTATTCCGGCGTTTCCTGAAGCGGCAAGTGCAAGTGCATCCTTTCGCTGGGCAGCGCTTTGAGAACCCGTAATCAGCGTCACTTGAGTGGATGTTTCAGAACTTCCCAGCATTCCGCCTTGGCCCAAATCGCCCAATAGTTTTTCAAATGTTCGCACGTGTTGAGCTGCAAGTACTTCAGTTGGAGCAAGGAGCGCTGCCTGACCTCCATTATCTATCACAGTCAGCATCGCTCGAAGGGCTACAACAGTTTTTCCTGAACCAACTTCACCTTGCAACAATCGGTGCATTGGGTGGGGCTCGGCTAAATCGCTTTGAATTTCTGCAGCCACGCTCCTTTGCCCCGCTGTCAGTTCAAATGGCAGCGTGGCATCAAAAGCTTCGAGAAGGCCACCAGTACGTGCTGGGCGAGCTACTGCATCGAGATTTTTAAGCTCCTTGCGCCGTGTTAACAGAAGCAATTGCAGTAAAAACGCTTCATCAAAGGTAAGACGTTGACGTGCCTTTTCTGCAGATTCTAAATCAACAGGGCTATGTAGCTGCACAAGCGCTTGATGCAGGCTCGGGTAGCCATGTTCTTCACGGATGGAGTCTGGAAGAAAATCTGGAATTTCATCGAGTGCATCGATTGCAAGTTTTATGCATTGAGCAATCTTCCACGACGGCATTTTTGCACTCGCTGGATACATCGGTAGGTACTTACCTGCAAAACCATCGATTGCTGCATCGACGTCATTGCCATCAGGAATTAATTCGTAATCCGGGTGTGCAAGCTGGCGTTTACCGTTAAAGACTCCGACTTTGCCCGCAAAAAGCGCCTGCCTACCAATGTGAAGATCCTTCTCGCGCCAGGCTTGGTTGAAGAAGGTAAGAGAAAGTTTTGCTGAACCATCAGTGACTATTACTTCGAGAATGCTTCCTTTGCGAGCATGAAGCCTTCTATTTGATGAGCTGAATACCTCAGCAAGGATTGTTACTTCATCGCCTTCTTGTAGCTCAGCAATATCCGAGAGCTCACCCCGTACTAAATAACGTCGAGGGTAATGGTGTAAAAGATCACCAATCGTCATATACCCGTAAAGGTCACGGAGAACTTTGGTTGTTCGGTCCCCTAGAACTCCAACGAGTTTCGAGTCTAAAGTGGCCATGGCTGTATTCTCTCGTGCAAAGCGATGATTCGAGCCTAAGTACGGCGTCTTTGAGGCGGATTCGCTCTACCCCACCCCCTCTTGATACCCTTTCGCCCTGTTCCTTACGGGAACGAGAAATTCTTTAGATCTAAGGAATTTGCAATCTAGAAGGAGTACCGACATGGCATCTTCATGCGACATCTGTGGCAAGGGTCCAAGCTTTGGAAATAACGTTTCACACTCACAGGTGAAGACACGTCGTCGCTGGAATCCAAATATCCAACGCGTA
>DJBN01000113.1:0-1890 GCA_002430075.1 Actinobacteria bacterium UBA5975
ACTTGCTCCCTGACTTGGATTCGAACCAAGAACCTGTCGATTAACAGTCGACTGCTCTGCCGTTGAGCTATCAGGGAATGCGAGTGCACACTCTACCTCAGGGCTTAACCCCTGCCAAAATGGATGATTTTTAGCGTCTTAGAGCGAACCGATGGAGAGTTCGTGTAGCCCACGTTTCTGGGTTTCTAGCGCTACTAAATCTGCAAAAGCTGCGTTGTACTGCTCCTGATTTTCTACTGGATTAAGGCGTTGCAAACTTGATTTGAGATCTGCAATTTTGCGACTGACTAAGACTTCGCGTAATCGCGCCACGATACTTGCAACGTACTTCTCAGAGACAGCACCGTCTGTGCGTACGGGTTCAACAGATAATTCTGTAAATAACTGACGCATTCGTTCATCTGTGACATTTTCAAGGAGCACGGGCTCGGTACCAAATGAGTCAATAACGCGTCGAAGTTCGCGATAGGCAGGGTGCGTGAATGCTTCATCCTCAAGTGTTTTCCAATCAATGACTAACCCTGGCATCTGCAATTTGGCCTTCAAGACTTCACGTTCAAGCATCAAAGTTGGTTCAGTTGGATTGGGGCGCCAAGAATTATCACTTGTTGATGCATCGAGCGCAGCCGCAGTTGTTGTGACTTTCTTGAGCGCAACGTTAACCGCAGCGGTTACAACTTCGGTTTCAGTACCGAGCCAGCCAGAGAGAGATTTGATGTATTCAGGTCGCAGTGATTTATCGCGAATTGCTGCAACTAGCGGCGCTGCAGTATTAAGAGCGTTCACTCGACCTTCAGCGGTTGCAAGGTTATGTTTTTTGAGTTCGGTACGGATGGCAAATTCAAAGAGCGGAACACGCTTGGCGATTAGATCACGCAGTGCTAGATCCCCTTTATTTTGGCGAAGATCGCAAGGATCTAACCCATCAGGTTCGACAGCGACAAATGTCTGGGTTACAAATTTTTGATCGTCACCAAAGGCCTTCATTGCAGCTTTCTGGCCAGCTGCATCGCCATCGAAGGTAAAGATGACTTCGCCTCGAAAGGTATCTGCATCCATCAGCAGCCTACGAATGATTCGAATGTGGTCATCTCCAAAAGCAGTTCCACATGTTGCAACGGCTGTTGTAATTCCTGCCAGATGACAAGCCATGACATCGGTATAGCCTTCAACAACAACGACCTGGCGGCTCTTAGCAATATCTTTCTTTGCCATATCTAAGCCATAAAGAACTTGAGATTTCTTATAGATGGGCGTCTCAGATGTATTGAGATATTTAGGGCCCTGATCCTCTTCATCGCTGGCTAATTTGCGTGCACCAAAGCCAACAATGTCACCAGAGATATCTTTAATTGGCCACATGATGCGATTGCGGAATTTATCGATGGGGCCACGCTCGCCCATCTTAGATAGTCCTGCTTCTTCCAACTCTTCGATCGTATATCCCGCTGCCCGAAGATGTTTTGTTAAGCCATCCCAGCCTTGTGGTGCATATCCAACGCCGAAGGAATCGCAGGCGCTCTTTTCAAATCCACGTTTAGTTAATAGGTCGCGAGCGTGGGTTGCATCAGCAGATGTATTAAGTAAATCTTGATAAAACTTAGCTGCCTCAAGATTTGCTGCATAAAGTCTCGATCGCTTCGATGTGGGTTGCGCTGGACCGCCCTCTTCATAGCGGAGGGTGTAACCAATCTGCGATGCAAGGCGTTCGATAGTTTCTGTAAAACTTAAATGTTCTGTCTTCATCATAAAGTCGATGACATCTCCACCAACGCCACAGCCAAAGCAGTGGTAGTAATTTTTGGAAGGAGTGACATGAAATGACGGTGATTTCTCATCATGAAAGGGGCATAGACCTTTCTTCTGGCCACCACCCGCGTTCTTCAGGGC
>DJBN01000113.1:2018-2552 GCA_002430075.1 Actinobacteria bacterium UBA5975
GTTCTTCAGGGCTACGCCAGCTGCAGAGACGACTTCATCGATATGCGCGTGTTCGCGCACATACACAATGTCATCTGCCTTGATACGACCGCTCATAAACTAACCTTAGCGACGCTCTGAAAGGTGTGCATGGAGCGCATAGGCCCCGGGGTCGCTCAGGCTAGCAATCTGGTCAACAACTACCCGTAGACGTTGAGCATCACTGTTCGCAATCTTCCAATCTTCGCCGAAGATGGGATCTAACTCCTGTGGGGCTGCCTTAAAGAGCATCTCTACCAACTCATGAATAACTACCTTCTGCTTGGCATATCGCTCTTGAGATGCAGCAGCGCTAATCAAATAATGGCCTGCGATGGATTTAAGAAAATCTACTTCTACTTTTTGCTCGCGAGGAATCTCTAAATTAGCGATATATCGAGTCAATGGTCCATTGCCATGAACTTTGCGGGTTTCTAGCTCTGCAGCAAGTACAAAGCGGCCAATCAGTTGCGATGTTGAATCTTTAAGGCGAGCAAGTGATCGATGGCTACGGTC
>DJBN01000075.1:0-8891 GCA_002430075.1 Actinobacteria bacterium UBA5975
CACCTCAAGCTAGCGCGTCTGCCAATTCCGCCACCCGGACGAGTAACCCGCTCGCTATAAGAAGTATCCTATGCGTTAAGGCCGAAATAACTGGGTAAAGATATCAATGCCACGCCTCACACGCAAAAGCCAGGATTTTCAATGCAGTGCAGACCCTATAAGAAGAGGCAGAATACGAGTATGACTCAAATAGATAACGAATCGATTCCAACCTTGGAAGAGGAAGTCGTCTCAATCTGCCAAGACCTCATAAGAATTCCCTCTGTTAATTTTGGTGAAGGTCGTGGGGACGAGAAGGCAGTTGCGGAGTACATCGTTGCATCCCTTGCGGAAGTCGGAATTGCTTCAACAATCTATGAGTCAGCGCCAGGTCGCTGCAATGTTATTGCGAACATTCTAGGAACGGATTCGAACCGTCCTGGCTTAGTTGTCCATGGCCATATTGATACAGTCCCGGCGAATGCAGATGATTGGTCAGTCGATCCCTTCTCTGCAGAGATACGCGATGGAATGATCTGGGGTAGAGGGGCAGTTGATATGAAGAATGTCGATGCCATGATTTTGTCTATCGTTCGCAAGTGGGCGCGTACTGGATATAAGCCGCCACGAAATATTGTGCTTGCATTCTTTGCCGACGAGGAAGCAGGAATGACTTTTGGTTCGCGCTGGATGGCGGCAGAACACCCCGAGGTATTTGCCGGATGCTCAGAAGCGATTTCAGAGGTAGGGGGCTTCTCGGTCACAGTTGGCGATGGCAAGCGGCTCTACTTCGTTGAAGCGGCCCAAAAGGGAATTCACTGGATGAAACTCACGGCCAATGGTCGAGCAGGACATGGTTCGATGATGAACGATGAGAATGCACTGACTGCGCTCACGGATGCGGTAAGCAAGATAGGAAAATTTGACTGGCCACAACGCTATACAAAGACTGTGAAGATTCTCTTTGAGAAGATTGCGCACGCTACTGGGAAGCCGTACAACGAGAAGGATCTGCGCCCGTTACTCCAGGAGATAGGAGCAACGGCGCGAATGATTGGCGCAACTTTGCAGAACACTGCCAATCCGACAATGTTAGAGGCTGGGTATAAAGCCAACGTTATTCCAGGAAGTGCCAGCGCTGTCATCGATGGACGATTCTTACCTGGATATGAAGCCGAACTTAATGAAACGATCAGGTCAATCATCGGCCCTGACATTGTGATTGAGACAATTTCACGAGATATTGCTCTGGAAGTTGATTTTGAAGGGGATTTAGTCGAAGCCATGTGCAGCGCTATTACACGACATGACCCAGAAGGCATTCCAGTTCCCTATCTCATGAGCGGAGGTACTGATAATAAAGCGCTCTCTGAACTCGGAATTATTGGTTATGGATTTAGCCCGTTGATGCTGCCTGCGGATTTGGATTTTATGGCGCTCTTTCACGGAGTCGACGAACGCGTGCCTATTTCGGGTCTTGAATTTGGCGTGAGGGTCTTATCTGACTTTCTAGAAAATTGTTAGAGAGCAGATACTTCATCAAGGGCTGAACGCACGACATCGGGCAGTGAAATCTCTTCCGATTTAAGAATTCCACGTAGCTGCGCACCTGTTCGCGCCCCAACGATTGCACTGGTAATTCCAGGTGTATCCCGCACCCAAGCCAAAGCAACTTCAAGGGGCGCAAAACCTAAACCATCAGCTGCAGCGCAGACAGCTTCAACGATCGCTTGTGAGTCTGGGTGCAGGTAAGGCTCGACATGTTTTACAAAATGAGGAGCAGCGGCTCGTGAATCACTGGGTATTCCGTTTCGATATTTTCCAGTCAGAACTCCACGTCCAAGAGGAGCCCACGCAAGTACTCCAACTTCGGTTTCATCCGCACATGGCAGAACTTCCTCTTCAGCGCTTCGATTCAGGAGTGAGTATTCAATCTGGTGGGAAATAATTGGAGCTTTGGCCGAATTTGAATCTTGAATAGTGATTGCCCGCGCACTCTGCCACCCTGAGAAATTAGAAATTCCTACATAACGCGCACGACCCGATGTATATGCAAGGTCTAAGGCAGATAGCGTGTCTTCTAAAGGATTGTTCGGATCCCATGAGTGTATCTGCCAGATATCAACATAATCAGTTTCCAGACGGGCTAGAGATTTATCTAACTCAGAGATCAGTGATTGACGCGAATTATTGACTGTCCGAATGCCATTGGGAAAGGAGATCCCGGCCTTAGTCGCAATCACAACCTGCTCGCGTTGCATTAAGGTTCCTAGAAGGCCTCCAATGACTCGTTCGCTATCGCCATCCCCGTAGGTCGATGAGGTGTCGAGAAAGTTACCACCCGCATCGATAAAAGCCCGACACTGATCAGCAGCCTCATGAGTGTCGGTATCGCGACCCCATGTCATTGTTCCAAGCCCTAAACGCGAGAGGGATAATCCGCTCTTGCCAGCTCTTCTCATCTCCATGATGTGCACCCTAGCAAGGCGTGGGCTCAAATCACGTTATTGCAATTACCGCGATAATCTTCGTGTTGTGGCCCGACTCATTCTCCTGCGACATGCACACTCTGTCGCCAACGAAGCAGGAATTCTTTCAGGGCAGTTGCCTGGTATATCGCTGAGCAAAAAAGGATTCGAGCAGGCAGAATTACTCGTAGAGCGAATTGGCAAGAGTTCATTTGATTCGATACGCGTTAGTCCCATGCAACGATGTCACGAAACCATTGCACCGTGGCTGGCATCAACTTACTCGCAGGGTATTTCTGACTTTCAGATTGATGACGGGATTATTGAAGTCAATTACGGAAGTTGGAGCGGACGCAAGCTTCGGTCCCTATCGCGCGATCCTCTCTGGAAAGTGATCCAGTTCTCCCCAAGTGTGGTCAAATTCCCTGGCGGAGAAGGGATTAAGGCGATGCAGGCCAGAGCTATGGAAAGTATTGAGAGTGCTTATGCGTCAAAGAAGAGTGGCACTCATTTATTCATTTCACATGGAGATGTCATCAAGGCAATCGTGGCCAAACTTCTCGTCATGAAGTTAGATAATTTCCAAAGTTTAGTTGTGGACCCGGCGTCAATTACTATTCTGGATTACGATGGCAAGAGCGCTAGGTTGCTAGCGTTTAATGACTCAACCAGTTCGGTCGCACCTCTGACAGCTATGCAACGTACTCCCAGGGTTCTGCTTGGCGGGGGATCGCGCGTGAGCAAAGGTAAGACTTCTGAAAAAGTTATTCACGCTGGAAAGGCTAGGAAGTGACCTCGCGCATTCTTCTCTTTGATCCTGCTGATCGATTCGTCGTAGGTACAGTCGGTGAGCCAGGTGAACGTACATTCTTCATTCAAGCTCGTAGCGGTAGTAATTTGATCTCTGTATCCCTTGAAAAAACTCAAGTTCAGGCGCTTGCCGATCGACTGAACTATATGGTCCGTGAAATCAAGCAGAGCGATCCAACCATTGCCATTTCGCGTCTAGAGAAAGATAACGCTCCGCTTGATACTCCCATAGAAGAAGAGTTCCGAGTGGGTGTTATCGGTCTGGCATTCGATGCGGAGCGAGAGTTGATACAGATTGACTTACAGGCTATAAGTGAAAACCAAGAAGAAGAGCCTAACTTCATAGATGTTGATGATCTCTCAGGCGATCAGGATATTTTACGAACTTTAATTACGCCATCGGAGGCTCAGAGTTTTGCGACCCGTGCTCAATCAGTAGTCGGTGCGGGCCGTCTGCCATGCCCTTTCTGTGGTGGGCCTATCGACTCGCGAGGACATTTGTGTCCGCGGTCCAATGGTTATCGACGATGACTGAGATTCTTGAACATCTAGAAAGAGGCGAACTTAATGTAACGGGTCGACTGGTGGATGCCTCGAATGCGACTCTCTTTGCTCAATGCACTTATGCGCAGAGTGAGATGGCGGTTATTTATAAACCGGTAGCCGGAGAGAGGCCTCTATGGGATTTTCCAGATGGCAATCTCGCGCAAAGAGAATTTGCAGCCTACCTACTCAGTGAAGCCTCAGGGTTAAAAGTGGTACCACCGACGGTGTTGCGGGATGGTCCATTCGGAATTGGAATGGTGCAACAGTGGATCACCATTGATGAAAACGTTGATCTAGCGAAGTTCTACAGAGAAGATCTTCCTGAGTTAAGAGGCATGGCTCTCTTTGATGCAATCATCAACAATACTGACCGAAAGATTGGTCATCTTCTTCCTCATATCGATGGGCATCTCTACGGATGTGACCACGGAGTCACTTTTCATGCAGACGATAAGTTGCGAACAGTTCTCTGGCAATGGGCGAACCAGCAGATGACCGACGAAGAAGTTTCTCTTATTGCAGGCCTTACGGAGATGATTACCTCTCGTTCTTTGGATCTTACATCGCTGCTCACTGCAATTGAGATTGAGGCCCTCCTTGCGCGAATTGCGCGCCTTAAGGAGGTAAGAAAATTTCCTGTTCCTAGTGGCGAATGGCCGGCCGTACCTTGGCCGCCATTCTAAGTTAGGGTTTCTCTATGAATTCGTGGCCAGATGTCTATATTCCAAAAATCGATGCCCGTTTTCCATTACCGGCGCTGCATCTATTTAATACCAGTTCTCGAAGCGTTGAAGTATTGCCCCTTAAGAAACGCTACAGAATGTATGTATGCGGAATCACTCCATACGATGCAACTCATCTTGGACATGCAGCAACATACCTAACGTTTGATCTGATCAATCGCTACCTGCGCGCGACTGGTGCACACGTTGACTTTGTGCAAAACATTACCGACATCGATGATCCACTTCTTGAACGCGCAGCGCGAGATGGAGTAGATTGGAAGGTGTTAGCGCAGTCGCAGATTGATTTATTTAGAGCCGACATGACCGATTTGCACGTTATCCCTCCGAAGGATTACATAGGTGTAGTGGAGGCAATGCCTTTAGTCGTTGCAGCTGTTGAGAACCTAGTTCACTCCAAAACCACCTATGAGCTCGATGGAGATCTCTACTTCAAGGTGCGCTCGGATCCAGAATTTGGGCAACGTTCGCATTACACGCCTGAACAAATGCTGACAATCTTTGCCGAGCGCGGAGGAGACCCAACTCGCGCTGGAAAGAGCGATCCGCTCGATGCTCTTATTTGGCTTAGACAACGGGGCGATGATCCAGGATGGCCAAGTCCTTTCGGAAGTGGAAGGCCAGGATGGCATATTGAATGCTGTGCAATTGCTCATCACTATCTAGTCCCTGAAGAAAAGGATGAGTACGCGATTGATATCCAGGGCGGGGGAAGTGATCTGATTTTCCCTCATCACGAAATGTCTGCGGCGCAAACAAGAGTGATTTCCAACCAGAGATTTGCCCGCAGTTTTGTGCATTGCGGAATGGTTGGACTTGACGGCCAGAAGATGAGTAAATCTTTAGGTAATTTGGTCTTCGTATCAACCCTACTTCGCGACGGAGTACATCCATCTGCGATCCGTTGGGCGTTGATGGGTCATCGCTATTCTCAAGATTTAATGTGGCACGAATCTGTGCTTGACGATGCAAGAGCTGAGATAGAACGCTTGCATTTAAATCTTGCTCGAATGGAGGTTGCCCCAACAGAAGAGGTCATAGCTGGAATTATTTCGTCCTTATCCGAAGACCTCGACACACCGCGAGTTTTACAGATTATTCGCGATTGGATGGATGCCACAGAGGCTGGAAGTACTGGGGGAGAAGCTGGCGAGATATCTCGTGCCCTGGATACCTTGCTGGGAATTTCCCTCTAACCTCCGCTGCGTCTACGTAGGAAACGTTCAACCTCACGTGCAATAGATTCACCCGTTGCTTCAGGAAGTTGGGCAGAATCCTTACTCTCTTCTAAAGCCTTCACATACTCTGCAACATCGGAATCTTCCTTTGCAAGCTCAGAAACTTCCTGCTCCCACTCATGCGACTCTGCAACCAATTCACCTTGGGGTAAAGAGATATTGAGAAAATCCTCCATTGCATTCACAAGCGCCAGGATTGCCTTAGGAGAGGGTGAATTTGAAGCGTAATGTGGAACGGCAGCCCAGAGCGATATCGAATCGATGCCACGACGAATGCATCCATCATGGATAACGCCAAGAATTCCTGTTGGACCTTCGTACTTGCTCGTTTCAATTCCTAAACGAGAGGCAAGATCAGGATGTGCTCCGGTACCTGTAACAGTTATTGGCCTTGTGTGAGGTGTATCTGCCAACATAGAACCTAATGTGATAACCAAATCTACTTCTAGGTCATCGGCTAAATCGAGAATGTCGCTAGAAAAGGACTTCCATTTCATTGAAGGCTCTACTCCTCGCACAATAATGAAATCTCGCTGCAGAGCTGGGGTGCGCAGAGCAAAAACTTGAGTTCCAGGCCAGGTAAGGCTGCGAACACTTGAATCATCAATCACGATTGTCGGCCTATTTACTTGGAAGTCATAGAACTCTTCGGAATCAACATCTGCGATGAGCTCTGGGATCACATCGGTTGCGGAATCAGTCCATGAGGCCAATAGATGAGATGCCGCTCCTGTTGCAGCATCTGCGGCATCGCTCCATCCAGAGAATGCAATCACCATCACAGGTGAGCGCAGCGCCGGTATCTGATGAATCTCCACATCGATACCTTACGGTAACCTCAGCGCCGTGACGAGTTCGAAGAGTCAGATCAAAGTAGTAGATGGCCTCCTTCGTCGCGCCTTGGCTACTCGGACGGTTATTGCTGATGGGGCCATGGGAACCATGCTTCAGGCAGCTGACCCGACGCTCGAAGATTTTCAGAACCTCGAGGGTTGCAATGAGATTCTCAACCTCACACGGCCAGATCTCGTACGGTCCGTTCACGACGCTTATCTTGCGGTTGGAGTCGATGCAATTGAGACAAATACCTTCGGTGTAAATTGGGCGAATCTTGCTGAGTATGGGATCGAAGATCGAATTTATGAGTTGGCATACGCCGGAGGTGTTATCGCGCGCGAAGCCGCAGATGCCTTCTCCACTTCCGACAAACCTCGCTTCGTCTTAGGCTCACTGGGACCCGGCACAAAATTACCGAGCTTGTTGCATACAACATATCAAAAACTAAAAGAGGCATACTTCACTGCGTCAAAAGGTTTGGTCGATGCCGGCGTTGACGCGTTACTAATCGAGACTACGCAAGATCTCCTGCAAGCGAAGGCTGCTGTTAACGGCGCACGCCAAGCTGTTACTGAATCAGGTCGCGATGTGGTCGTCATTGCGCAGGTAACTGTCGAAACTACCGGCACGATGCTTCTCGGTTCTGAAATTGGAGCGGCTCTCAATGCGCTAGAACCACTTGATATAGATTTGATTGGTCTGAACTGCGCAACAGGACCTGCTGAAATGTCGGAGCATCTTCGCTATCTCTCCAAGAATGCGCAATGCGGAATTTCAGTAATGCCTAACGCTGGGCTCCCGATTCTTGGAAAGAAGGGAGCGGAATACCCACTGGGTCCCCAAGAGCTTGCGACTGCCCTTGAGACTTTTGTCCGCGATTATGGAATCTCACTCATTGGGGGGTGTTGCGGAACAACGCCAGAGCATTTAGCTGCAGTAGTTGAGCGTCTACAGCTGCACTCTATAAAAGATCGCGACATTGCAATCGAAGCAGGTGCCTCATCGCTCTACCAATATGTACCGTTCCGACAGGATAAGACATACCTAGCTATTGGCGAACGCACCAATGCAAACGGTTCCCGGGCATTTCGCGACGCGCTTGTCGCCGAAGATTGGGCCACCTGTGTTGAAATTGCACGTGATCAAATCCGCGATGGCGCACACATGCTTGATCTCTCCGTTGATTATGTAGGTCGCGATGGAGCAAAGGATATGCATGAGATTGCATCTCGTTTTGCAACTGCCTCAACCTTACCTATCGTCCTTGACTCTACAGAACCGCTTGTTATTCAAGCTGGCCTTGAAGCCCTCGGTGGCCGCTGTGTGATTAACTCCGTTAATTATGAAGATGGTGACGGTCCAACATCTCGCTTTGCGCGCATCATGCCACTTGTAAAAGAACATGGCGCCTCCGTTGTAGCCCTGACAATCGATGAGGACGGTCAAGCTCGGACAGCAGAATGGAAACTTCGAGTAGCACGTAGATTAATCACAGATCTCAATCAAAATTGGGGAATGTCAGTTGGTGACATTCTGATTGATACTCTCACTTTTCCGATTGCAACCGGACAAGAAGAGACTCGTCGCGATGGTATCGAGACCATCAGCGCCATTCGTTCTCTAAAACTTGAATTTCCAGAGGTGCAAACTACCTTGGGCGTTAGCAATGTCTCCTTTGGCTTAAATCCTGCAGCTCGCGTGGTTCTCAACTCTGTCTTTCTGAGTGAGTGCGTAGATGCGGGTTTGGATTCAGCGATTGTTCACCCTTCTAAAATCATGCCGATGGCGCGAATCCAGGTTCGTCAGCGCGAAGTTGCTCTTGATCTCATTTATGACCGACGTACTTATGACGGTGAGAATTGCACCTACGATCCACTCTCAGAATTTTTACAACTCTTTGAAGGCGTTGAGTTGGCAGCTTCACGAAATGTGCGAGCTGCAGAGCTCGCAGCGCTTCCACTGCGCCAGCGCCTTGAACGCAGAATCATCGACGGAGAGAAAGTGGGTTTAAGCGATGATCTTGATACTGCAATGGCTGAAGGAATTAAGCCGCTAGAGATCATTAACGACCATCTTCTTGAAGGCATGAAGGTAGTTGGAGAGCTCTTTGGTAAAGGTGAGATGCAACTGCCATTTGTTTTGCAGAGCGCCGAAGTAATGAAATCCGCTGTCGCATATCTTGAACCGCATATGGAGAAGACAGACGATGCAGGTCGCGGTCGAATGTTGCTTGCCACAGTTAAAGGCGATGTTCACGATATCGGCAAGAA
>DJBN01000075.1:8999-9418 GCA_002430075.1 Actinobacteria bacterium UBA5975
GATGTTCACGATATCGGCAAGAATCTTGTCGATATCATCTTGTCCAACAATGGATATCAAGTAGTAAATATTGGAATCAAACAGACTGTTAATCAGATTATCGATGCCGCCCTTGAAAACGATGTGGATGCAGTTGGCATGTCTGGCCTGCTGGTGAAATCGACTGTGATAATGAAGGAGAATTTGGAGGAGATCACAGCCCGTGGCCTCGATCAAAAGTGGCCGATAGTCTTGGGTGGAGCAGCGCTGACGCGAGCCTATGTCGAACAAGATTTAGCAAGTGTCTTCCCGGGCGAAGTTCGTTATGCACGAGATGCATTTGAGGGTTTGCGTCTCATGGATGCGATCATGGCAGTTAAACGCGGGGACGAGGGAGCAGCGCTACCCGCTCTTCGTGAAAGACGCGTGAAGGCAACACC
>DJBN01000075.1:9627-10088 GCA_002430075.1 Actinobacteria bacterium UBA5975
GGCTCCAGAATTGTTAAGGGTATTCCACTTGCAGATTACGTGGGAATGCTTGATGAACGCGCCCTCTTCATGGGTCAGTGGGGCCTAAAAGGCGCGCGCGGAGAATTTGAAGCGATGGCTGAGACTGAAGGCAGACCGCGTCTTCGTAAACTGCTCAACGATGTGCAATCCCAAAGCTGGTTAGAAGCAGCTGTCGTTTATGGATATTTCCCATGCGTCTCCGAGGGCAATGACCTCATTATCTTGCACCATGAAGGTCTCAATAAAGGGCAGGAGCGTATGCGTTTTACCTTCCCTCGCCAATCGCGAGATAGAAGGCTCTGTCTCTCTGACTTCTTTGCATCCCGCGCTTCTGGAAATATCGATGTAGTCGCCTTCCATGTAGTGACAATGGGAAATCGCGTGAGCGAAGCAGCTAACGAACTCTTTGCAGCCAATGCTTATCGTGACTATCTCGAACT
>DJBN01000075.1:10183-12974 GCA_002430075.1 Actinobacteria bacterium UBA5975
ATCGTGACTATCTCGAACTTCATGGCCTCTCTGTGCAGTTAACAGAGGCGCTAGCTGAATATTGGCACGCTCGGATCCGGGAAGAGATGTCTGTACGTGAGGATGATTCACCTGACCTGCAAGGAATTTTGGATCAGGGATACCGTGGTTCGCGTTATTCATTCGGCTACCCAGCATGTCCAGATATCGAGCAACAGACGTTGCTCTGCCAATTGCTTGAACCAGCTCGCATCGGAGTAGAGCTCTCTGAGGAATTCCAATTACACCCTGAGCAGTCAACGTCAGCAATCATCGTGCATCACCCAGAGGCAAAGTACTTCAACGCAAATTAATTCACACGATAAATCTAAAGTTAGTTATGAGCAGGGCATATTGCCTTAAAGAAGCACCAATCACAAAGACGAGATTTCTTCGTTGGAAAATGATCGCTCTCAAGGGCAGTCAAGATTTCGGCACCGATTGCGTTGAGAATTCGCTCCGTTGATAGAAGCTGTGACTCGGTTGGAACGCTCTTAATCGTCTTAGTATCTCCAAGGTAGAGCAGTTGCAACAGATGTGGCAACACTCCTTGGTTGCGCCAATAGAGGAGAGCGTAAACGCGCAATTGAAAGAGCGCTTTCTCTTCCCAACCCGGTTTCGGTGATTTTCCCGTTTTGTAATCTACGATGCGAACCTCACCGGTGGGTGCGATATCTAAACGATCTACGTACCCGTGAAGATAGATCTCCTCTGAGATGTCACGCTCCAAGTGGAGTTCTCGAAAAGAAGGTTCGAATGCAACGGGGTTCTCGAGAATGAAGTAATTGGTAAGAAGGGATTGGGCTCTATCGAACCACTCCTTCTCATCAAGTACCAGCGTTGCAAGTTCTGGAGTGGAGGCCAGCTGTTCTTGCCATTTACGCGGCAGAAGCTCAGTTGCACTCTCAAAGGTCCGCTCACCAGCCGGTAATTCGAAGAGATCCTCAAGGATTGCGTGAATCAATTTCCCTCGCTCGGCATCAATACTGGCAGGCTCTGGAAGTTGGTCGACCGCTCGGTATTTGTAGAGCTGCGGACAGTTGGTGAAGTCATTCATTCGACTTGGGGATAAGCGCAATGGGTCCATCACACAGACGATACAGCGCGATACCGACAGCGAGCGTGTATTCATCTAAGATGCGCTTGTGTCGAAACGAGGATTATTTCAAGCAGGCGATCGCGTGCAATTAACTGACCCCAAAGGAAAGTTGTATAGCTTCACAATCACTTCTGGAAAAGAGTGGCACACACATAAAGGGTGGATCACTCACGATGATCTGATTGGTCTGCCTGAAGGTTCAGTTGTAAGCACCACCGCTGGACTCAAATTCACGGCATTCATTCCCTTACTTTCAGATTACGTCTTATCTATGCCGCGTGGCGCAACTATCGTCTATCCAAAAGATGCGGCGATGATCGTTGGCGTTGCTGATATTTACCCAGGGGCGCGCGTTCTAGAAGCCGGTGTCGGCAGCGGCGCGCTAACAATCTCACTCCTGCGCGCAGTTGGTCCCGGTGGTTCGGTTCACTCGGTAGAACGACGTCAAGATTTCGCAGATAATGCAACAGCTAATATCACAGAGTACTTCGGTGCTAAGCCGTCATACTGGAGCCTAGATGTTGGATCCGTCCAGGATAAGGAATTCACCGAAGAGTTCGATCGAGTAATTCTCGACATGCTTTCTCCTTGGGAATGTGTGGAGATGGCAGCTCGCGTTCTTCGTCCTGGGGGAGTCTTCTTAGCGTATGTAGCAACAACGACTCAGCTAGCGGCAACTGCAGAAGCTCTCAAAGAGGACGGTCACTTCACCGAACCTGAAAGTTCCGAAACGATTGTTCGCGGTTGGCACCACGAGGGGCTAGCTGTTAGACCGCAGCAGAGAATGATTGGTCACACGGGGTTCTTGATTATCAGTCGGCGAATGGCGCCAGGTGTTGAAGTGCTGGCACGACGCAGGCGACCTGCAAAGGGAGCTTACGGTGTCCCGGAAGAGTGAACGCCTGGTCAATCTGACTATCGCTTTATTGGCCACAAAGAGATGGATTACTAAATCTGAAATTTTTGGCACCATCGATGGTTATGACGGCGAAGCTGATGCTAAAGAGAGAATGTTTGAGCGCGACAAGGAAGACTTGAGAAATCTTGGCATCGATATTGAGGTGGGAACTTTTGATCCGCTCTTCGAGGATGAAGCTGGCTACCGAATTCGCTCTGAAAACTATCGTTTGAATTTTGACCTACTCACTTCCCGTGAATTCTCCTTAATTTCTATGGCAATACAATCATGGCGAGGGGCAGTTCTGGGTTCATCTGCTCTCTCTGCACTTGTTAAATTGAAATCTCTCGGTATTGATTCAGATCTCGATGCGATCGGTACAAATGTCCCACACATTAAGATCTCTGATTCAAATTTCGCAGCAGTAATCGATGCAATTGCAGAACGTCGAATAATTTCTTTTACCTATCTCGGACCCGAGCTTGAGGAGCAGAGCCGCGTTATAGAACCATACGGGGCAGGCACTCGAGCAGGGCGTTGGTATGTGGCTGGTCGTGATCTCGATCGTAGGGATCTTCGACTCTTTAGAATGGATCGTATTGATTCAGAGGTTCATCCTCAAGGTAAAGCAGACTCCTACGCCATTCCCGCTGACTTTCACATGCATACAATGCTGGATTTTCACTCGCAGAATCTGAATGCAGTGATCAGGGTACGCCGCGATAAGGCACACTCGCTACGCACACAATCTCAGATCATCTCCGAAGATGATGAAT
>DJBN01000075.1:13130-26950 GCA_002430075.1 Actinobacteria bacterium UBA5975
TCGCTACGCACACAATCTCAGCTCATCTCCGAAGATGATGAATGGAGCACTCTAAATTATCCCTATCTTTACGAGGCAGATTTGGTCAGAGCTGTTCTTTGGCATCTCGACGATGCCTACATCATTGAGCCACCTTCGGCAGTCGTTGCAATACAAACCGCTCTTAATGAAATAGTGAAGCTTCATGGCTAAGAAATCGACTCCCGTCGAGAAAGCAGCTCGGATGCTCGATCTTGTTCCCTTCATCACAACGCATCAGGGAATTCCTCTGGATGACTTGGCGGCGCAATTTCAGGTTTCACAATCAGAGCTGCTCAGTGATTTGAATGCGCTCTGGATGTGCGGGGATTCGCGTTTTGATCTCATTGATCTTGAATTCGAGTCAGGTTTTGTCTCTATTCGCAATGCAGAAACCCTCAGTCTCGTCAGATCCCTATCGCCACAAGAGATTATTTCAATCTTGATCGGTTTGGATCTGATTGGGCATAACCTTGATCCTGAGCGTCAAGATCTTCTGACCGAAATCGCAGAACTTCGAAGTAAGGTAGGTCTAGATATCGGGCGATCATTCGAGGCTATTCCCTCTCTTAGTTCTACTATTGTTGAACTCCTTACTCAGGCAATTACGCAACGACGCTCAGTCGAATTCGCCTATCATTCAATTTCCGAAGATAGAGTATCTATAAGATGCGTTGACCCCATCCATATTTCTGAGGCTGGCGGATTTTATTTTCTGCAGGCCTTCTGCCAGAGCGCCAATTCTCATCGTACATTTAGAGTCGATCGTATGAGCCAGATGAAAATCTTAGAGGCGCAGACCACTTCGTTTGCAGAATCTGACAGTGAGCCCATAACACTTGCAGTTGCAATCACACTCTTACGAGATAAGCGATATTCACGCGAATCGTTAGGCCAATCGGTTACGGGAAATGAGTCTGAAGTTGAGGTCTCAATTTTCAATGGGGCTTGGTTATCACGAACGGTTATAGGCGCTGCGGGGGCAATGAAGGTCACTTCTCCGGCCCAATCCTGTGATGAAATAGCATCTCGCGCTGGCCAAATTCTCGATCTCTATCGCTAGATTTGCCGTCGATAGGCTAAGGTTGGAGTATGTTTTTACGCGAACCCTCACACATACTTCTGCTCCTTCTCGTGCTCGTCGTTCTCTTCGGCGCTAAGCGACTTCCGGATTCAGCTCGCTCACTCGGTAAATCAATGCGCATATTTAAGAGTGAGATGAAAGAGATGAAGGATGATTCAAAGGATCCTGAAGAAGGAACACCTGAGAAGTAATCTCTATGGCGGCCACCTCAGGCGGTCGTATGCCGCTTTTAGAACATTTCCGCGAGTTACGTAATCGCGCTGTTAAAACTGCACTAGTAATTATCGCAGGCGCTGTTGTTGGGTGGGCTTTCTATAACCAAATTATTACCAAGCTCGCCGAACCAGTCTGTGATTTGAGAGCCGCTCAGGCCAGTGGTGCAACAAGTTGTGGCTCTCTCTACATCAACGGTGTATTGGGTCCGCTCAATCTGCAGATCAAGGTAGCCATTCTCAGTGGCGTGATACTCACAGCTCCACTCTGGCTCTATCAACTCTGGGCATTCATTGCTCCGGCTCTTCACCGTCGTGAAAAGAGAAATTCCGTCTTCTTCTTCACCGCTGCAACACCTTTCTTCGCAGTCGGTGCATTTTTAGGTTATACGATCTTGCCGGTTGCAGTCAGAGTGCTATTTGGCTTCACACCGGAAGCTCTCTCAAACTTGGTTAAATTTGATGACTATCTAGATTTCGTTCTTCGCGTCATCTTGCTTTTTGGTATAGCTTTCGAATTGCCTGTGTTTCTAGTGACCTTCAATGCCATCGGATTTTTATCAGGAGCAGCGATTTTGAAACCGTGGAGAGTATGGGTCTTTGGTATCTGCCTCTTTGTCGCAGGATTCACACCTAGCGCAGATCCTCTATCGATGATTGCCTTGGCCGTCCCACTGATTCTTCTCTACCTCATGGCCGGTGGCATCGCTACAGTCAACGATAGACGCCGTAGCAGGATCTTTGAAAGAAAACTCGCAGAAAAAGTCTAATGTGGGTCATAGCGATCAATCCGACCGCAGGTCGTGGTCGAGCAACTTCTGTGGCTTCCGAAGTCATCGACTACTTTGCAGTACGTGGTCTGAGTTATCACGTTGCGTCTGCTGATTCGGGACAAGAACTTCGTCGAATGCTAGAAGTATTTGCGGATGCCAATCCATGTGAAGGAATAATTAGCGTCGGGGGAGATGGGCTGGCCCACCTAGTTTTTCAAGTTGCAGTTCCACGGCAGATTCCATTTGCGATTATGCCCGCAGGAACCGGCAACGATATTCTCAGATCCCTCGGTTGGTCACTCGATGACATTTCCATCTATTTAGATCACGTGATAAGTACACCAGCTAAACCGATCGATCTTGGAAATGTTGACTCTGAATGGTTTGCTGGAATTCTTTCCACAGGATTCGATTCGGTAGTAAATGAGAGAGCCAATACACTCAAGTGGCCGCAAGGTCCGAATCGATATAATATGGCAATCGCGCTCGAGCTCCCACGATTTAAGCCGCTCGAATATGAAATCACCACTGATACTCAGAAATTTTCGACTAAGGCGATGCTAATAGCTGTTGGTAATGGCCGTTCCTATGGAGGAGGTATGTATGTATGTCCCCAAGCACATATGCGCGATGGNNACGCTCCCCAAGCTGCGCCGAAACCTGCGCGATGGCCTCTTTGATGTCATGATCTTGGAACCGGTATCTAAGGTCGAATTCCTTAAAGTATTCCCGAAAGTCTATTCTGGTACGCACATCACACATCCACAAGTAAAGACCTTTCGCACTAAGAAGATTTCCATCTCAGCAAATGCAGTCGCATACGCCGACGGCGAGAGAGTCGGCCCGGCTCCGGTTGCAGCAGAATGCGTTGCCGACGCCGGTTTAACGTGGTCGATATGAGTACACCGGCAGAGCAGTATGCAGCAGCTAAAGCTCGTGGAACTCATCCACTGACTACGCAGTTCATCGGTCAATTTGATTTTGGATTCGATGAATTTCAAGTGGCGGCATGCCACGCGGTAGAGGATGGTAAAGGAGTTCTCGTCGCCGCTCCTACTGGGGCCGGAAAGACAGTTGTCGGAGAGTTTGCCGCCTTTAGCGCATTGGCTCAAGGCAAGAAGTGCTTCTATACCACCCCAATTAAGGCCCTTTCGAATCAGAAGTTTCATGAGTTTGTGGATCGCTTTGGTGAAGATCGCGTAGGTCTTCTTACGGGAGATACCAATATCAACTCAGAAGCAGACGTCCTAGTGATGACAACCGAAGTCCTTCGAAATATGTTGTATGCCAACTCGACAACTCTGAAAAATTTGGGCTCAGTTGTCATGGATGAAGTGCACTACCTGGCTGACAAGTCACGTGGGGCAGTCTGGGAGGAAGTGCTTATCCATCTGATGGAGAGCGTGCAGGTGATCTCGTTATCAGCGACTGTCTCCAACGCCGAGGAGTTTGGTGAGTGGCTCGGTGAAGTTCGTGGATCAACTGAAGTTATTGTCTCTGAAATTCGTCCAATCCCTCTGTATCAGCATGTCCTTATTGGCAATCGCTTGATTGATCTCTTCAGCGAACCGGGCCGTGTTAACCCAGAGATTCTTGGACTCGAACGTGAAGCGTTACGAAGAGTGAAGACACCACGTAATCGACGCGATCGATACGACGAATCTGATAACCGACTTTCTCGCCCAGAGATTATTGAGAAGTTGCAGCGACAGAATCTCTTACCTGCGATTACATTTATATTTTCTCGAATTGGGTGCGATTCCGCCGTCAAGCAATGTCTTCAAGCCGGGATTAAATTGACCTCGATGGAGGAGCGAGTAGAGATAACGCGCACAGCTCAGAGATATACACAGAACTTGGCTGAAGAAGATCTCGAAGTACTCGGGTATCGGGATTGGCTAACAGCTCTCGAGCGTGGGATTGCAGCCCATCATGCGGGTTTATTACCAAGCTTTAAAGGCGCCGTCGAGGATCTTTTCAAGCGTGGACTTGTAAAGGCGGTCTTCGCAACGGAAACCCTGGCCCTTGGAATCAATATGCCAGCTCGCACGGTAGTTCTTGAGAAATTGATGAAGTGGAACGGGCAAGCACACGTGTCGATAACCCCCGGCGAATATACGCAATTGACTGGTCGTGCTGGTCGACGGGGAATCGATATTGAAGGAAACGCAGTAGTTCAATGGTCACCTACCGTAGATTCGGCAATGGCTGCAGGCCTTGCATCTACTCGTACCTATCCACTTCGCTCCTCTTTTGCTCCGACCTATAACATGTCGATTAATTTGATTGCCAGATTCGGTCGCGAGCGAGCTAGAGGAAGTCTTGAATCATCATTTGCGCAATTTCAAGCTGACCGCGCAGTTGTCGGGCTGGTCCGACAGGTTCGCAAGAACGATTCTGCAGCAGCGGAACTTATTGAATCCGCTCAATGTCATCTTGGAGATTTTAATGAGTACTCGCGAATGCGCATGGATATTAAAGAGACCGAAAGACTCTTAAGTAAGCGCGATGGCCGTAAGACTTTCGATAATCGCCAGCGCGCGCATATGGAGAGCGAGCTTGATGGTTTACGTCGTAGCTTGCGAAGCCAACCATGCCATTCATGCAGCGATCGCGAAACACATGCACGATTTGCCGAACGAGCAGATAGGCTCAATCGTGAATCCGAGGGTCTTCGCGGTCGCGTAGAAAATCGCACCCACGTCATAGCAAAAACCTTTGACCGTATCTGCGATGTATTGGCTCACCTTGGCTACATTGAGGGTGAACAGCCGCTCGAGCAAGGAAAAATTCTGGCGAAAATCTATGCTGAATCAGATCTGCTCCTAACTGAGGCAATTCGTCGTGGAGTCTTTGCCAACCTCAACGCGCCAGAACTTCTCTCTGTTGCATCTGCGATGATCTTTGAAAGTCGCAGTCTTGAGAACTACGCACCGAAGATGCCACATCAAAATGTTGCAAACGCACTCGCTCTAGTTGCAAAGATTTGGGTGGAACTTGAAGATATCGAGAATGAGTTTGATGTAAAGACTCAACGCGAGCCAGATTTCGCCTTCTGTTACGCCTCCTATCGCTGGGCCAATGGCCATTCGCTCACCAGCGTCCTTAAAGGTACCGATATGACAGTTGGTGATTTTGTACGCAGCATTAGGCAACTTATGGACCTACTTACTCAAATCGGCGGTGCATCTGAGGAGTTAAGACCTGCATGCCGCGAAGGCGTTAAACGTTTGGATCGAGGCGTCATCTCATATATGTTGGGGGAGATATGACTCTCATGCTCTTAGATAGCGCATCTCTTTGGTATCGCGCCTATTACGGAATGCCTGACACGCTGCTTTCTCCTACAGGTATGCCCGTTAACGCTATTCGTGGGTACCTGGATATGACTGCGCGATTGATCGGAATGTACTCGCCGAATCGGATCGTTGCCTGCATTGAAGGAGATTGGCGACCATCATGGAGAGTCGATCTATTTCCGGCCTATAAAGCAAATCGTTTGGAAGAGGAAGGAGCGCAAGAGGAAGAGCCAGAGACCCTGACACCACAGATTCCAGTCCTTCTAGATCTGCTGGATGCTTTTGGGATTCCTATGCTCGGAGTCGATGATTACGAGGCAGATGATGTGATGGCCACTTTTGCAGTTCGTGAAGAAGGCCCTATTAGAGTCGTTACGGGGGATAGAGACCTCTTTCAATTAGTTGATGATAAGAGAGATGTAAAGATCGTCTATCTTGCTCGAGGAATTTCGCAACACGATTTAGTTGATCTCGCGTGGGTTGCAGAGAAATATGGAATCCCTGGAGATAGATATGCGCTCTTTGCGATGTTTCGAGGCGATCCTTCAGATGGTCTGCCAGGGGTTAAAGGAATCGGTGAGAAAGGCGCAGCTTTGATTGCTAACCATTTTGCAACAGCGGATGAAGCGCTAGCCGGGGCGCGAGCCGGCCATGAGGTTCTTAGCGCATCCCTTGCTAAGAAAATTATTGAAGGTGGCCAATACCTCAAGATTGCTCCCACGTTGGTGCACTGCGCTCTCGATGTCGCGATTCCCGCTATGGATATCTTGATGCCGACGAAACCAGATGATCTCTCTGAGATTTATAGAATCAAAGAAGAGTTTGGACTTGGCGCTAGTGTCGATAGGTTAATTTCCGCACTCGGATGGTAATCAACGTAATTTTCACACTCTCTGGTGCGCTCTTATCCAGTTTTGCATTTGAACCTGTAGGCCTTTGGTGGTCTGCGATATTGGGCTTGATCCTCTTCTTCAGGGCCTTAAAAATAACTAGATATCCAATTCTCATATCTTTTGCCTACGGTTTAATTCTCAACGCGAGCGTCCTGATTTGGAGTGGAAAGTACGTTGGTCTTCTGCCTTGGTTAGCGTTATCTCTTCTTCAGGGCTTCTTCTATCTTCCAGTTGGGCTCGCGTACCGGCGATCAAGGAACTTATGGTGGGCCATTGTTGCTCTTTTGCTAATGGAGGAAGTTCGCTCGCATTTTCCTTTTGGTGGTTTCGGATGGACACGAGTTGCTTTTAGTCAGAGTGAATCTCCTTTAGTGCCGGTTGTCGCTTACGGGGGAGTACTGCTGCTGACTTTTCTCACTCTTGCATCTGCACTTCTTCTTGCCTGCCCTTCGATCGGTAAAGTTCTCACACTTGCAGCAATCACTCTGATTGCAATTCTTCTTCCCGGTAATCCGCAGGGGAGTGGTGAGATCAAAGTCATCGCAATCCAAGGAAATACTCCACGCCCAGGATTAGATTTTAATTCTCGGGCTAAGGAAGTCTTTTCACTCCACGAGAAGGCAACAAGGGAGTTCGCGAACTCACAATTCGATGTAATTATCTGGCCAGAAAACGCAATTGATATAGATCCCTCTAGAGATAGTGATCTACGCGCTCGTATCTATCAACTTACAAATGACTTTCAAACCCCTTTAATTTCTGGAGTGGTCCTTGATGGGCAAACTGGGCCCCAGAATGCATCTGTTATGTACGGCGTTGGTGGCCAAATAGAGAGCACCTACATCAAGCGTTCATTAACACCTTTTGGAGAATACATTCCGTGGCGTACTTTAGCTCAATGGGCTTCTCCACTTGCAAGGACTGTTAAGGATTTTGCGCCAGGTGTTGACAGAGTTGTACACCGAGTAAATGGCGCAGCCATTGGCCCCGTTATTTGCTATGAAATCATCAAAGATGAACTAGTCAGAGATATGGCTATGAATTCAAAGATGTTGATTGTGCATACCAATAGCGCGACTTTCGTGGGAACTGCGCAGAGCGCTCAACAATTGGCAATCACACGGATTAGGGCGATCGAACATTCGCGCACAATAGTAAGTGTTTCCACCGTTGGATTATCGGCGATTATCGATAATAATGGGGTGGTGATTAAACAAATCCCTCCTGATGTACAGGGTGTGCTCTCTGGAATTATAAATCTGAACGAGCATCAAACGTTTGCAGATAAATTCTCTGGCTGGAGTTCCTCGATAGTCATTCTCTTTGCAGTGGTAATTGCCTTCTTACAACGCCGACGAGAGAGTTATCTATGAGCAAAATCGCAATTTTGATTCCAACATATAATGAGTCATCAACAATTGTCGAACTCCTAAGAAAGCTCGCTGAATTTCGCACGAGCTCGCAGTACGAATTTGACGTTCTGGTAATCGATGATAATTCACCAGATAGAACTGCAGATACTGTCGATAACTTATCTCTTTCGTGGGTCTTTCTTTTACGTAGACCCGGTAAAGGCGGTCTGGGCGCTGCCTATCGAGCAGGATTTGCACATGTATTAAGCAACCAGAGCTACACCGCTTTTACGACAATGGATGCCGACGGCTCTCATCGCGTCGAAGATCTTCCAGCTATGTTTGCAGCCATGAAACCGGGTCGCTCTATTGTTCTTGGAACGCGATGGATTGAAGGTGGCAGCGTCGTGAATTGGCCGAAATCTCGCCAATTCTTATCTCGCGCTGGTACACGCTATGCAAAATTTGCTCTAGGAATACAACTGAATGATTTAACGGGTGGATTTAGAATCTACAGTCGAGAGCTTCTAGAATCTCTGAAATTGAGCGATATGGATGCCACTGGTTATTGTTTTCAAATTGAGATGGCGATGGCCGCTGATTTAGCTGGCGCCATAGCCACAGAAGTTCCAATTACCTTTGTGGAACGTATTAACGGGGTATCTAAGATGTCCAAAGCGATAGTCCTTGAGGCGTTGACGCAGACGACTCGTTGGGGCGTTGCCAGACGCCTACGACCTAACGCCGATAAGTTACATTATGTAAAGTAAGAGTAGAGCGAGCTACGCGAAGCTTTCGATAGGTGGACAGGAGCAGAGAAGGTTCCTATCCCCATATGCCCCATCGATTCGGCCAACGGTTGGCCAGTATTTGCCCTTAAGACCGATCAATTCACCTGGAATAAGGCCCGTAAGGGTAGCCGGAAAGGCTGCCCGCTCACGAGAGTAACTTCTCTCCCAGTTCGTAGCCGCGATGGCTCCAATGGTGTGCGGTGCATGGCGCAGCGCCGATTCTTCGACCTCGATTTTGCCATCGATGATCTCTTGGATCTCTGAACGGATTGCGATCATTGCATCAATAAAGCGATTCATTTCGAGAATATCTTCTGATTCTGTAGGTTCAATCATGAGGGTTCCAGCTACAGGAAAAGACATCGTCGGCGCATGAAAACCAAAATCCATCAAGCGCTTTGCAACGTCATCGACGGTGACGCCAGAGACCTTCGTAATTTCTCGAAGATCCAAAATACACTCGTGGGCTACCAGTCCTTTATCGCCCGTGTAGAGAATAGGATAGGAACTTTTTAGTCGTGCAGCCATGTAATTGGCGTTAAGGATTGCAACATGAGTTGCGTGAGTAAGTCCTTCTCCCCCCATGAGCCGGATGTAGGCCCATGAAATTGGCAAGATACTTGCCGAACCAAATGGCGCTGCAGAAATTGGTCCAGGCCCTGTTGCCGGCCCGGCAAGTGCATCAAGTGGATGGTTGGGAAGAAATGGCGCTAAATGTGATTTACAGATGACTGGACCGACACCTGGTCCCCCACCGCCATGGGGAATACAGAAAGTCTTATGCAGATTTAGATGAGAAACATCGGCGCCAAATTTTCCTGGTTGAGAAGTTCCAACAAGCGCGTTGAGGTTTGCTCCGTCTACATAAACCTGTCCTCCGGCTTCATGAATCAGCGCACAAATTTCAGAGATTGCCGATTCAAATACTCCGTGTGTGGATGGGTATGTGACCATTAGAGCCGCAATATTGCCGGCGTGTTCTGCAATTTTTGCCTTTATATCCTCGATGCTGACATTTCCGGCTTCATCACATTCGATAACGGCAACTCTCATTCCGGCCATGACAGCACTTGCTGCATTTGTGCCGTGCGCACTTGAAGGGATAAGGCAGATAGTGCGATGAGAATCTCCGCGAGAGTCGTGGAAGTTGCGAATAGCTAAAAGACCAGCAAATTCACCCTGGCTACCTGCATTCGGTTGCAAAGAGACCGCGTCGTAGCCTGTGATTTCAACGAGCCACTTGGAGAGCTGTTCGATCAGAAGTCGAGAACCTCTCGTCTGATCAACGGGTGCAAAAGGATGTAGAGCTGAGAATTCTGGCCATGTGACCGACTCCATCTCAGTTGTTGCATTCAGCTTCATAGTGCAAGAACCGAGTGGAATCATCGTGCGATCAAGAGCTAGATCACGATCGGCTAGCGTCCGGAGGTAACGCAACATAGAAGTTTCAGAAAAATATGTATTGAAAACTGGATGTGTCAGATAGCTAGTGGTGCGAATAAATTCGGATGCGATGGATGTGGGTTCAGAATCCTTTAAACCTAAGACCTCTAAAACGTCAGCAAAGATTGTATCTGTGGTTGTCTCATCAAAAGATACTCGAACTTGTGTATCTGAGATATACGCAAGGTTAATTCTCTTTGCTAGCGCAGCTGTGCGGATTGCCTCCGCATCTTTGACATCGAGGGTAACAGTGTCGAAGACGTTATTATTTCGCGAAGCTGATGCTCGTTGCAACCGTGATGCGTAAGCGTGAACGCGCTCTGCGATCATTCGTAGGCCCGCTGGGCCATGCCACATAGCGTAGAAGGCGCTCATATTCGCTAGCAGAACCTGCGCTGTACAGATATTGCTCGTTGCCTTATCGCGACGAATGTGTTGTTCGCGAGTTTGCAGCGCCAAACGAAATGCCGGATTTCCATGTGCATCGACGCTCTGTCCAACTAAGCGACCAGGAAGAGATCTTTCCAGTCCCGTGCGCACCGCCATGAAGCCAGCGTGGGGGCCACCAAAGCCCATAGGAACACCGAAACGTTGCGAAGTTCCAATTGCGATATCCGCGCCCCACTCCCCTGGCGCTTTCAGTAGCGTTAGAGCTAACAGATCAGTTGCTGCGATCACCAATGCCTTCTTGTCGTGAGCATAGTGAGCCACCTGTGAATAGCTACGAATCTCACCTGTGGCATCTGGATACTGCAGAAGTAGTCCGAAGAACTCTCCGTCGTAACCATCTCGCGCTACAAGGCCGGAATCGACTTCAACCACAGTTATTCCAAGAGGTTTAGCTCGCGTTTTTACTACCGCTTTAGTTTGCGGATGAACATGTTCTTCAATAAGAAAGACAGCGCTATCGCTTGCCTTCCAGGCGCGACGAGCAAGTGTCATCGCTTCAGCTGCTGCGGTTGCTTCATCGAGCATTGACGCATTAGCGAGTGCAAGCGATGTCATATCGCAAATTACTGTCTGGAATGCGAAGAGCGCTTCTAGCCGTCCTTGTGAGATCTCAGGTTGATAAGGCGTGTAGGCGGTGTACCAGGCCGGATTCTCTAAAACATTGCGTTTGATCACAGGCGGTGTGATTGTTGCGTAATAGCCACCACCGATAAGAGATGTAAAGACTTGGTTCATATTCGCAATTTCTCGGAGTTCGGCGATAACAGCAACCTCGCTCTCTGCCTCATCGAGAACTTCACGCAGATGCTTTTCGATCTGAATATTTTTAGGAATCACATCTGCAATGAAGGTAGCCATATCCGAGTAACCAAGAACTCCAAGCATCTGCTCTTCATCCGATGCCGATGGCCCGATGTGGCGATCTTCGAAATCTTGATAGTTACTCAAGTACTGCTCCCTGTTGTTGGCGCGCCTAAACGCTGTAGGGAAGGAAATATATGAGCTTTAAGCGCCCTTCGCCTTCCGACGGAGCGAGAGTTCATCGTTATTTCCAACACTAGTAATCTCACCGTTGACTTCACCTTGAAGAGTAGCAAGGGATCCTTCAACTTCGTGCCACACCTTGCCTACTGCAATGCCAAATACTCCCTGGCCGCCAGCGAGAAGATCGATAATTTCATCAGGGCTTGCACATTCGTAGATTGATGCGCCATCGCTCATCAAAGTGATTCGTTCGAGATCTGTCACTCCGCGATTGCGCAGATGCTCTACAGCTGTACGAATATTTTGAAGTGATACACCTGCATCAAGAAGTCTCTTGACTATTTTCAAAACCAAAATATCGCGAAATCCATAGAGACGTGCACTTCCAGAACCTGTAGCTGTCCTAATTGACGGTTCTAATAAACCCGTACGAGCCCAATAGTCGAGTTGACGGTAAGAAATTCCGGCAGCAGAACATGCAGTCGCTCCGCGGTAACCTATTTCTAGCTCTTGATCTGTCACGAGAGGGGGCTCGCCTTCATGTAGTGGGAATGGATGAAGGTTACGCTTCCTCGACTCAAAAGCGATAGACCGACACGACCCAAACCTATAGGTGAGGTTGAGACTTATGCTCCCTATCCTGCAAAGTCCTCTGGGTTAATTCCATCAAGGAACTCTCGAAATGCCTCTAGCTCCTGGTCGCCGGAGGCTGAGATATCGCTGGCCACCTGCTCTGGGATATCAATACCCACCTGATCTAAGAGCTCGCTATTGACCATGATGTTGCTTTTTGTTCGCAGCGCGATAGCAATTGCATCCGATGGTCGGACTGAAAGGGCTTCCAGTGGGCCAAGAGCGTTACGTAGAAGTAGCTCGGCATAGAAGACGCCATCACGAAGCTCGCTTACGTGGACAGAAGTCAACGTAATGTCCACACGCTCCAAGAGATCGCGGATCAGATCATGAGTCAATGGTCGTTTGGCTTCAAGGCCTTGTTGCGCAAAGGCAATCGATGTTGCCTCTACCGCCCCTACCCAGATGGGTAGGAAGCGCGTTCCATCGACCTCCTTGAGAAGAACGATGGGTTGATTGGAAGGCATCTCAATTCGAACACCTACAACTTCAACGTGGACCAACATATGCCCTACTTACTAGCGATTGCCTGGATGTTCTTATGGATGAAGATCTGGAGTGGATGAAGATCTGGAGTGGATGAAGATCTGGAGTGGACAAATGCAGAGCTATCTCGGACGGTTTAATCCACCGCGAACAAGGGCAGCATGAAGACGTACCGAAAGAGATGCAATCTCCTTTGAAACTTCTTCAGCTCGCGCCTTAGCCTCGCTGCTCTTCTGTCGTGTAAATGGCGTGATGACTTGTTCGATCAAACCTATTTCACGATCTGCTGCTGATTTAAATGAGCGAAGGTGGCGAGGTTCGATACCGAATGCTGCCATTTCGGCGACGGCCTTTGCAACAGAGAGCGCATCCCCGTCATAGTGGCGCCCACGCATAGTGATAAGTCCAAATGATTCAAGTTCAGTTAGCTGGGCATCCTCAAGACTTGATGCACCGAGCAACTCTTCTCGAGATAGGCGCATCTCAGATTGTTCAGCAAATGTTGCAGGGGCGAACTCACCATCTACAGTTGCTAGCCCCAGATTTGGACGCGGAGTTGGGATGCCACCATGGGCAGCTGGTTGAAGTCCGCGATCCAAGGCATCAAGGTTCTCCTTAATTACCTTAAGCGGCAGGTATTGATCACGCTGGGCAAGTAAGACATAGCGCAGGCGCTCCAGATCTGTCGTTGTAAATTTTCGGTAACCCGATGGCGTGCGCTGAGGTTCGATCAAACCTTCTGATTCGAGGAAGCGAATCTTGGAGATAGTTATATCTGCAAAATCCCCACGTAGCTTTGTCAAAACTTCACCAATACTTAAATATGCCCGTGCTGGAACGCTCAACTTATTTCTCCCCTATATGTGAACTGCCTATAAAGAGCAGGTGGAATTTTCCTATTTGTATTTCATCGCCTGAAACAAGCACTTTCTCTGAGACTGACTCGTTATTTATATAAGACCCATTCAGGCTTGCGTTATCACGAAAGTGAAACTGGGTTCCAATCTTTTCAATCGATGCATGCTTACGTGAGACCGTTACATCGTCGAGAAATATGGAACTCTCTGTTGATCGTCCGACGGTTGCACCTTCGGCAGTAATCAGGAAACGAGCTCCTTTTTGTGCGCCGCGATGAATGAATATCATCGCTGAATTTCCATCACCATTGATAACGCTCTCGAAGACTGCCTTCTCTTCGCGATCTGCCTGGCTGATGAGATCCTTGATCAGTTCGGCTGGAGAATCGCCGACCACGGAGCGAAGCCCTAGATGCAGGGTGCTGGTGAGTTCGCGTGAATCTTCTGCCTTTTCCACAGCGCCCCTCCCCCTGATTAAAGAACGTCCAATACTTTTGACGTCAAGCTAAGGGTGACAGTAGAGAAAATAAATCTATAAATCAAGC
>DJBN01000094.1:0-2667 GCA_002430075.1 Actinobacteria bacterium UBA5975
GAAGTATTGGCAGCAGCTGATGCATACGAGAAGAAGACTGGACGCCGATACTCAATTGAGTACGCGCTGATTCGCGATATCAATGACCAGTCATGGCGCTCTGACCTCTTGGGACGATTACTTAAAAACCGTAACGCCCACGTCAATCTCATTCCACTGAATCCAACACCAGGATCTAAGTGGACCGCTTCCCGCCGAGAGGATGAAGCAGAATTTGTCCGCATCCTTGAGTCCTACGGAGTCCCCGTCACCGTTCGTGATACCCGTGGCCGTGAAATCGATGGCGCTTGTGGTCAATTAGCAGCAGCTGAGACAGTCAAGTAGCGCCTTCCTAGTAACTTTTCCCAGTCACCTTTCTTGGAACTACAAAATTAACTAGTATTTGTTCTATGGATATGAAAGAAGCAGCGGCGGCGTACGAGGCAGGTTCACAGTATTTTCTTAATTTAGCTCGAGCTGTAACGCCAGACCTTATGGATGTTCATGCTGAGAATGAATGGTCTGCGCGTCAATGCATCCATCACATGGCAGATTCGGAAGCGCAGTCATATGCGCGCTTGCGTCGCTTGGTTGCAGAACCTTCAGGTTCAGTGATTCAAGGTTATGACGAAGCCGCATGGGCGAATGAAGGAAAGCTTGGCTATGCAGATTCTTCAGTTGAGAATTCGATTGCTGTCTATGGAGCAGTTCGTGCAAGTTCACTTGATTTGATAAAGCGGTTAGATGAGAGCGATCTTGAAAAATTCGGGGAGCATACAGAAGCAGGTGTGTACACCATTGCACGTTGGCTTGAGACATATACAAAACATCCATACGATCACGGCGATCAGATGGTTCGTGCTACGAAAGGTCAGGTATAAAAGGTGAAGCAGCTACAGAATTTCATCAACGGCAAGCTCGTCGATGGAGCGTCAGGAGAGACTACAACGCTGATCAATCCATCAACGGGTGAAGCATTTGCAACTGCTCCAAAGTCGAACGCTGCAGATATCGATAAGGCGATGAAGTCAGCGAGCGATGCCTTTCCAGGATGGCGTGATTCAACTCCATCTGAGCGCCAGCGCGCACTTCTTAAAATTGCCGATGCCATTGAAGCTCGCGCCGCCGAGTTTGTAGATATTGAATCTGAAAACTGCGGTAAGCCAAAGGGGCTGACAGCATCAGAGGAAATGCCACCGATGGTTGATCAGATCCGCTTCTTCGCGGGGGCTGCTCGTCATCTTGAAGGAAAATCTGCCGGTGAATATATGCACGGTATGACATCATTTATTCGCCGTGAACCAATTGGTGTCTGCGCGCAGGTAACGCCATGGAACTATCCGATGATGATGGCAGTCTGGAAATGGGCGCCAGCAATCGCTGCAGGAAATACAGTGGTCTTAAAGCCAAGTGATACAACTCCTGCCTCAACAATTTTTATGGCACAGATCATGGGCGAATTCTTACCCGATGGCGTGATTAACGTCCTTGCCGGAGAACGCGCAACGGGTGAAGCACTTGTAGAACATGCAACTCCAGCCATGGTCTCAATCACAGGTTCTGTTCGTGCAGGTATGGAAGTTGCAGGAGCTGCTGCAAAATCTTTGAAGCGAGTCCACCTTGAACTAGGTGGAAAAGCTCCCGTTGTGGTCTTTAACGATGCAGACCTTCAGGCCGCTGCCGAAGGAATTGCAATCGCTGGATTCTTTAACTCAGGTCAAGATTGCACAGCAGCAACGCGTGTCTTGGTACAAGAAGGCGTCTATGAAGAGATGGTCAAACTTCTTGCCGATCAAGCAACGAACCACATTGGCATGGGAATGCCTGATGAAGATGTCATTGTGGGCCCAGTTAATAATGCAAGCCAATTTGAACGCGTTAACGGCTTTATCTCGCGCACTCCATCGCACGCTCGTATTGTGGCTGGTGGTTCTCCAACGAATCGCCCCGGCTATTTCATTGCCCCAACAGTGATTGCAGATCTAAAACAAAGCGATGAACTGATTCAATCCGAAATCTTTGGCCCCGTCATCACCATCCAGAAATTTAAGGATGAGGCAGAGGCCCTTGCCATGTCCAATGATGTGGAATACGGCTTGGCCTCTTCTATCTGGACCAAGGACCATGGCCGCGCCATGAGACTGTCGAAGGGTCTGGACTTTGGATGTGTATGGATTAATACCCATATCCCTATCGTTGCCGAGATGCCTCACGGCGGTTTCAAGCAAAGCGGCTACGGCAAGGATCTCTCCAGTTACGGCTTCGAGGATTACACCCGCATCAAGCACGTCATGACCAATATCAACGCCTAATCTTGGGTAAAAACTTAAAAATTACCTCAATTTAGGTTTGGCTCATCCTCAAAAGGGTTACATAATTAGCCCTGCATAACCGTCCCTTATTCTGGCAAGGTAAGTAAAGAATTTACTTACCGCAAAGCAAAAGGAGCCTTCACAATGGCCAAGAACATCTCACAAGAAGCACGGTCAGTACTTTCATCACAAGTTTCACGTCGTGCAGTTCTTGCCGGCGCAGGTGCAGTTGCAGGCGTAAGCGCGCTCGCTGCATGTGGTTCAGGTGGCAGTTCAAGTTCTGCGACAGACACAGTTCGTTGGGGCAACTGGCCTCTCTACCTCGATGTTGATGACTCAGGTAAGAACTACCCAACTCTTCAAGCTTTCACAAAAG
>DJBN01000094.1:2841-5779 GCA_002430075.1 Actinobacteria bacterium UBA5975
ACTCTTCAAGCTTTCACAAAAGAGACTGGAATTAACGTTGATTACTTCGAAGATTACAACGACAACGACGAATTCTACGGAAAAGTACAAGCACAGCTAAAGCTCAATAACGATATTGGTTACGACCTAGTCTGCCCAACTGACTGGATGTCATCACGTTGGATCCGTCTTGGTTATGCAAATAAGTTAGATAAGACAAATATTCCAAATGCAGGAAATATCATTGACACACTTGGGGCGCCATCATTTGATAAGAACCGTGATTATTCAATGACATGGCAAGGCATCATGTCTGGATTTGGTTGGAACACAGAAAAGAATCCAAAGGGAATCCGCACTCTCGACGAACTCTTTTCTCCACAAAATAAAGGAAAGATTGTTGTACTGACAGAAATGCGCGACACCATCGGTGTAATTTTGCTTGCTCAAGGCGTCAACCTTCAGACAGTAACTGAAGATCAATTTATGAATGGGGTTGATTTCATGGCCCAGAAGATTGCCGATGGCTGGATTCGCGGCGTTAAGGGCAATGAATACGCTGAAGATCTCACATCAGGGGATGCGACAGCTGTTATTGGCTGGTCAGGGGATATGTTCATCCTTGCTTCTGAAAATGAAGGCAAGTTTGAATTCGCAATTCCAGAATCAGGTGGAACAATCTCTGGCGATAATATGATGATCCCATCAACAACAACCCCAGAAGCTCAGGCAAGCGCTGAGAAGGTCATCAATTACTATTACGAACCTTCCGTTGCAGCTGAAGTTGCTGCCTATGTAAACTATGTCTGCCCAGTTCAGGGTGCACAGGCTGAGATGGAAAAAATCGATTCAGATTTAGCTCAGAGTGAATATATATTCCCATCAGAGAAGACAATGGCTAATCTCAATGTCTTCCGTTCGCTCACACCAACTGAAGAGACAACGTGGACCGAGGCATTCCAGAAGGCTGCCGGCAACTAAGTGCCGTCGCCAGCAAGTTCTGCACGAGGAGACCTCAAACTCTCTTCACTCACCAAAAGTTATGGTGATTTCGTGGCAGTTGATGACTTGTCGCTTGTCATCCCTGAAGGTTCATTCTTTGCACTTCTTGGGCCTTCAGGGTGCGGCAAGACAACTACTCTTCGAATGATTGCAGGACTTGAAGAACCAACTGGCGGAACCATTGCGCTAGGTTCAACTGATATCACTGATACAAAGCCGTATCAGCGCCCTATCAACACCGTCTTCCAAAATTATGCGCTCTTTCCACACCTGACCATCTTTGAAAATATTGCCTTTGGCCTTCGTCGGCGCGGTGTAAAAGATGTAGATGATGCGGTCAATAAAGCACTTAATTTAGTTGAACTTCCACACCTTGCAGGGCGAAAGCCAACGCAACTTTCTGGCGGACAACAACAGCGCATTGCGCTAGCGCGCGCAATCGTCAACCGCCCAGCGCTGCTACTTCTCGATGAACCTCTCGGCGCTCTCGATCTCAAACTACGTCGTCAGATGCAGATTGAGCTGAAGTGGATTCAGAAAGAAGTTGGCATCACATTTGTTCACGTAACCCACGATCAAGAAGAAGCCATGACAATGGCCGACACAATCGCGGTGATGAATGAGGGCAAGATTGAACAAATGGGTTCTCCTGCTGATCTTTATGACGATCCAGAGACCGCATTTGTTGCAAACTTTCTCGGCCAATCCAATCTTATTAAGGGTACAGTCATTGGCAACGATGGCGAGAATAATATTGTTGACCTCTTCGGTCAGAAAATTTCACTGCAGAAGAATCGCTCACATGCGGTTGATAACTCAATTTATGCGGGAATTCGTCCAGAGAAATTCCGCATCACTCGTTTAGAGACTTCGACCTCGGGAAATATCTTAACTGGCGGAAAAGTTGAAGATGTTTCCTACATCGGCGTTTCAACGCAGTACCAAGTGCTCATGCCTTGGGGACAAGAAGTTATGGTCTTTGAACAAAACGATGATGGTTTTGCACCATTTGGCGTCGGTGAAAGCGTCAATATTTCTTGGGAGCCAATCTTTACCTTCGGCCTACGCGGTGATGAAGATGCTGAAGCTGGCACCGAGGTTAATCCTGAAGAGGATCTTGAGGAAGAATGAAGAAGATCAGCACCCCCTATCTCCTGTTGATTCCGGGGATGGGATTTCTTTTCACCTTCTTTCTACTGCCACTTGTTAACCTAGCTCAAACGTCAACCCAAACTCCTATAGCTGGCGGAGACACCGGAGAGACTGAGCAGACATGGCGCTTTGGAAATTACATCGACGCATTTGTTGAAAATAGAGAACAATTTGGCCGCTCATTTATCTACGCCACGATTGCGACTGTTTTAGCGTTAGCGATTGCATACCCGCTTGCCTATGCAATTGCATTTAAGGGCGGAAAACTTAAGAACCTCATGTTAGTTCTCGTTATCGCGCCATTCTTTACCTCATTCTTGCTTCGCACCATTGCATGGAAGCAGATTCTCGGTGAACAGGGATTTGTAGTTCCGACCCTTCGTAACCTTCACATTATCTCTGAAAGCACCACATTAACTTCAACGTCAATCGCAGTCGTTGCAGGTATGACCTATAACTTCCTGCCATTTATGACCCTTCCACTCTATGCATCTATCGATCGCATCGACCCTCGAACGCTTGAAGCATCGGGTGATCTCTATGCAAATGGGTTTACAACATTTCGTAAAGTAACTCTTCCTCTATCTATGCCAGGAGTTGTTGCCGGAACTTTATTAACCTTTATTCCGGCCGCAGGTGATTATGTCAACGCTGCAATTCTTGGAAGTCCGCAGACAAAGATGCTCGGTAATGTCATTGAATCTCGCTACTTTAGAATTGTTGACTATCCAACAGCTGCCGCCCTCTCATTTACGCTGATGGCGGCGATAGTTGTTCTTGTTACTATTTATGTCAGAAAAGCTGG
>DJBN01000106.1 GCA_002430075.1 Actinobacteria bacterium UBA5975
CTCTAATATTGTTGTAACGTGACGACTTAAGATAAGCCAATGAAGTTTGGTTAGATCATCTATTTCAGGATCGAATGCTTCCAGGTGATCTGAAATATTATGGGATGGGTCCCTTATTTGTTTCCTATTCAGGTCGCCATACGCTGCTAAATCTACGCCAACCAGCCCAGCAATATTGTTTGACTTAACGTATTGCATAAAGTTAAATTCTTTGAACAATATATCTTTCAGGTCATTATTTACCCAGATCATTATTTACTCCACTGTGTTAAGAATCTTATGGACCGGAAGTTTATGCAAGCACGGATTAGTACTGAGTTCGAGGGGGAGGGCCGCTCAGCCGAGGAAGCTACCACACGGAGCGTCCGCCGTCCATTACTATATTTTGACCATTGAGATACGCTGAGGCGTCAGAGCAAAGAAACTGTACAGTGGCTCGGTACTCATCAGGGCTTGCCATTCTTCCCATCGGGATTCTGGTAATAAGTTTCTGCACAAATTCATGCCCCTGCTCATTTTGCACCCCGCCTGGAGATAGCGCGTTTGCTCTTACCCCACTCGTGGCCCAGTAGGTAGCCAGATAGCGTGTTAGTCCGACCAAGCCGGCTTTAATAACGGAGTAACTCACAGGTTTTACCGGCTGCTGGTCCGCGGACAGGCCCTGGATCTCGTATAAACGCTGATCAGGTGCGATCACTGACAGGTCAGAGGCAATATTTAATATTACGCCGCCGAGTCCATCACGAGCCATTGCGGCCCCGAAGACCTGACTACAAAGGAATGCGCCCGTCAAGCCGACCGCAATTTGTTGTTCCCATTGCAGTAGCGGAAAATTTTCCATTCGGGATGTGTCTACGAGCCCGGAGTCCTCGGTTACTTTGGGGTCAATTGCGGCATTATTGATAAGAATATCAACGCGTAAACCATCGAGGCTTTCCGCAACACGACGGATGTCAGCCGGGTTTGACACATCCATTACCTTGGTAAGTATTTGTGCGGAGGGTGACTCGTTGAGTAGTGTGGTGCGCGCAACTGCGAGTGCGTGTATCGAGATATCGGCTAGAACAACTGTGGCACCACTCTCGAGAAGTGCGCTCGCGTGCTGTCGTCCCAGGAGTCCGGCCCCGCCTGTGACCAGCGCGACTTTTCCGGTGAGATCATATTTTTCAAATTTTGTAGCCAAAACATTGCCTTAGATGCATATACCCGACTTTTGAGTGTCTGGGTATTGTTCGCGATGATCCACGTAGAAAACAGTTGATGGGCGTAACTTTAAAGATAGACCACTTGGCCAGTTTCTATAGACTGCTTGGCAGCCAGCGCTGTTTTCAAGCTAATCGCCCCATCCGCAAGGGGGATACAGGTCTCCTCACCAGTTTCAACGCACGAAAGGAAGTGGCGCATCTCGCCTAAGAAAAGCTGGTTCCTTGCAAAATCCGAGAATTTTAGACTTAGCGCAACCTTGCCTAGCTCGTCGTAATGAAGAACTGTATTCGCCATTAGATCTAAATACACTACGCCTTTATCGCCTATGACCTTGCACCCTCTCGTAGGAGGCCGCTGTAGGTAGTCTTGATGGAGGTGAACAGGAATCTTTTGTCCACCGTAGGTGCAGGTCATAAGGACGCTCGCCACATCTTCAACGTCTATGTCCAGGCCGCTTAAATGTCCACCAACAGCGTAAACGCTACTGGGAGCACCGAATAACCACTGAAGGTAATCTAATTCATGGATCTGGGACACGATTACGCCGCCCCCTAGGTCCTTTCTGGCTGCATACAGTGTGCGGTAATCCTCGTACTTGTGCCAATCTGGCATGTGCTCCCCAACTTCAAGGTTGACAGCCAGAACCCTCCCAACCGAACCCTCCTTCAGAATTCTCTCGAGCTCAAGAAGGCAGGGGTGAAATCTCATTTGGTAACCAACCATAGACACCAGCTTTTTGCTGCTCACGAGCGCAACCAGATCGTCTACACCATTCATCGAGTCGGACAAAGCCTTTTCTATAAAGAGGTGGCACCCTTGGTCCGCTGCAGATCTCGCAGCCGCCATGTGCTTGCTGGTCGGATTACATATAAAAGCTATCAGGGGTTTCTCTGCTAGCGCTAGATCTAGGTCATTGAAAACTTGTATTCCGAAGCGACTTTCTAGATCTGCGCCTTCATCAATACCCAATTTCTCATTGATGACTTGACCCCGATTTAATTCTCTGTAAGCTAGAACTTGCAGTTTAGTGCCAACCAGCAACTGTAGGTTACGAAGGTGTCGTTGTCCGATCCCTCCAAGACCAATGAAAAGTACCTTCATACCGTCCCAACCTGCTTGAGTGGCTTTCTGCCAGCACCTATCAGCATCAATTCACGGACCCACCGGATCTTGCCTTTTGCGCGCAATGGCACAAAGGGAGCGATTAGCGAGCAAAGTGAATTTAGAAAAGGTGAGTGGAATAAAAAAGGAAGCTGACGAAATTTCTCTACTGTGACGTGTTCAAAGCCATGAATTAAATGGATGTGTCGAAGGGAGATTGAAGTGAAGGGGGTACGGTGCGTGTAATCATCATAATACTTTCTGTAGTTCGACTCCCAATCGGGGACCATATTAACTATCAAGCCACCAGGCTTAAGCACACGCATCGCCTCCTTCAGGAAGCGTTCTGGGTAGTAAAAATGTTCGAGAAATGATTTTGTATAAATAACATCCATGCTATTGTCTAAATATGGGAGGCCACTATCTTCAAGATCGCAGATCTCAATCTCTAGGTCCTTAAGAAGTACGGCCGTCTCTGGCGAAATATCACAACCCTTCACTGACATCCCAAGATCTTTGAAGCACCGCAGTACCTCCCCGCGGCCACAACCAGGCTCTAATAAAATCTGCCCGGACTGCATATTAAATTTTTC
>DJBN01000035.1:0-780 GCA_002430075.1 Actinobacteria bacterium UBA5975
CCGATGATGGTGTTGAAGATGCAGAGATTGTTGAAGAAAGTAAGTGACATCCGAATCTGAAAACACTGCGCCAGAGAGTTCCGATAAGGAGCTCTCTGATGCGGTAGATGAAGCGCTGGCCGAAGTCGAAGTAGATGAAGTTGCAGTATTAACTTCAGACCTGCAGAGAGTTCAGGCTGAGTATTCAAATTATCGTAAGCGGGTCGACCGAGATCGCATAACCGCAAATGAAATTACAACCGCGATTGTGTTGTCAGAGCTTCTTCCAGTCCTTGATGATATTTCAAGGGCAGAAGAGCATGGCGAACTCACCGGCGGATTTAAAGCTGTTGCTGATCAATTGCAGGCAATCACAACGAAGCTTGGACTCGCTAAGTTTTCAGATGTTGATGTGCCATTTGACCCAAACATCCATGAGGCGCTGATGCATTCGACTTCTCCAGATGTCACCGAAACTTCAGTGACTCAGGTTCTACAACCAGGTTTCAAATTCAAAGATCGGGTAATTCGCCCAGCGCGAGTTGCAGTCACAGATCCAGAAAACTAATTAGGAAAACTTAAATGGCGACCAAGGATTTATACGAGAAGGATTTGTATTCAATCCTTGGCGTCAAGAAGAGCGATGATGCGGCTGCGGTAAAAAAGCAGTATCGCAAGCTTGCTAGAGAGCTGCATCCAGATAAGACAAAGGGCGATAAGAAGCTCGAGGAGAAATTCAAATCAGTCTCTGAAGCGTATGAAGTTTTATCTGACGATAAAAAGCGCGCTGAATACGATGAA
>DJBN01000035.1:921-4443 GCA_002430075.1 Actinobacteria bacterium UBA5975
GGCGGTGGCGGATTCCAAGGCGCAGACTTCTCTAATTTATTCGGTGGCGGATCACAAGATATTTTCGGGACAATCTTCGGTGCTGGTCACGGACCACGCCGCGGACAAGATTTAGCAGCAACCACAACGATTTCATTTAGAGATTCAATTTATGGAACTGAATTAGATCTAATGCTGGCACCACAAGGCGGTAAGGCAAATTCAGTAACCACGAGAATTCCTGGTGGAATTAATGACGGTGCAAAAATTAAACTAAAGGGGCGCGGTGGTAAAGGGCCAGCAGGTCCAGGTGATTTATTTGTAACTGTAAATGTTGTGAAACATCCAGTGTTTTCAAGAAACGAATCCAATTTATTGATGACGCTTCCAGTTACCTTTACCGAAGCTGCGCTTGGAGCTGATATAAAAGTTCCGACTCTTGATGGCGATGAAGTAACAGTTCGTATCGCTCCGGGCACGCCTAATGGCCGCACACTTCGAATTAAATCTCGTGGCGTGCAAACCGCCAGAGGCACTGGCGATTTATTAATTACTATTGAGATTCAAGTTCCGCAACGCGTTGATGGTAAAGCAAAAGAAGCGCTTGAAGCTTTTGCAAAAGCTACGGAAGAATTCAATCCGCGGGCTGATTTAGCACAGAGAGCGAGGGCGTAGTCATGAGCAATGAAGAACATTCAGATGATGAAGCCGTATATGTAATTTCAATTGCGTCACAACTTTCCGGAATGCATCCGCAAACTTTGCGGCAATACGATCGCATGGGTTTAGTTTCACCAGGTCGCGCATCAGGCCGGGGCCGTAGATATTCGTTGCTTGACATTGCATCATTGCGAAATATTCAGCGCCTTGTCGGTGAAGGAATAAACCTTGCAGGAATAAAACGAATTATGGAATTGGAATCCGCCGTGGCGTCAATGGCGCTGGAGGTTGCAAAGCTACGCACCGAAGTTGATGCGTTAATTGAAGCCAATCCGCCAAAATCTTTGGTGCGAAAAGGTAAGCAAACAATCATGGTTTATAAGGAAGAGGGCTAAGGTTCACGCATGAATTCACGCGACAAGTTGAGAGAAGAAATTCTAAATAAGGCCGTAGTTCATGGCAAAGTTATTTTATCTTCAGGTAAAGAAGCCGACTACTACGTCGATCTTCGTCGCGTAACTCTTGATTCTGTTGCAGCTCCTCTAGTTGGCGAAGTAATGCTTGATTTAACTAAAGATTTAGAATTTGATGCCGTCGGCGGTTTAACTCTCGGAGCAGATCCAGTTGCAACAGCGATGATGCATGTTGCGGCAAGTAAAGGTCGCAACTTAGATTCTTTTGTAGTTCGCAAAGCTGAAAAAGCACATGGGCTACAGCGTCGAATCGAAGGACCCGATGTTAAAGGCCGCCGGGTTCTTGCGGTTGAAGATACATCCACAACAGGTGGATCAGTTATGACTGCAGTCGAAGCACTTAAAGAGGCGGGCGCAATTGTGGTTGGTGTTGCAGTTATTGTTGAACGCGGTGCTGCGCCACTTATTGCCGAAAATGGTTTGAAGTATTTAGCGGCCTACCAACTTGCAGATTTAGGGCTCTAACCTTTTCTCTCTTTACGTTCTTTATAGATTCCACTGAAAAGCGGCAAAAGCGAGATCAATACAATTAATCCAACAATTGGATATAAATATTGATTTACTGATCCCTTGATTACATCACCGAGAAGATAACCAATTCCGATTGCAACCTGGGTCCAGATAATTGCCCCGATTGCATTCCAAGTCGAAAATAATTTACGATCTAGATGTGTAACTCCACAGACTGGATTAATCAGGGTTCGGGCAAATGGAACAAAGCGCCCAAAAACTAAAGCCTTACGTGGGCCATATTTAATTAACCACTTCTCAGTAGTGGCGACCACTCTTTGATTAAAGAATCTAGTGTTTGGTCGATCAAAAAACTTTCTGCCAAATTTTTTGCCAAACCAATAGCCAACTTCACCACCTGTAATTGCAGCGATTGGTGCCAATGCGAATAACAATGGAGCCGATAGTTTGGCATCACCTAAAAGTGCAGCTCCTGTTCCAGAAGCAGCAATTCCAGCAAGGAAGACGACCTCGCCCCCTGGGAAAATTAGGCCAATCAGCAGCCCAGTTTCCATAAAAATAATGGCCAGCACACCTATTAATCCAAGGCCAGAGACAACCGCGTGGGCATCGAGCAGGTCAGTTAAGTTCTCAAATAGGTTCTCAAATAGGTTCATTGTGGGGTTAGGTTATCTGGTTGCCTAACCTAACCTAAGCTAAATTGAGCGCAATTAATCTGTGGAATACCTATTTATTTGCATCTGGTAGCGCTTCTATGTGTAATCTTTCGACCTCATGGGTTCAACGACGCACACATATAGGAGATCTTCGTGGAAAATCTGGTCCAAGTAACTGGTTCCAACCTGACCTACGTTTATGTAGTTCTGGGTATTTCGTTAGTGGCACTAGCCATTGCATACGCTCTTCGCGCTCAAGTTTTGGCAGCGAACGAGGGAACCGAGAAAATGCAGGAGATCGCAGCCGCCGTTCAAGAAGGTGCAGCCGCATATCTAAATCGTCAATTTAAAACCCTTTCCTATTTTGTAGGGATTGTTTTCTTCTTACTTTTCGCACTACCCGGAGAATTTGAAATTCGCTTAGGCCGATCAATCTTCTTCCTGCTCGGAGCCCTCTTCTCTGCAGCTGTTGGATACAACGGAATGTGGCTCGCGGTTCGCGCAAATGTTCGTGTTGCTGAAGCAGCTCGTCAAAAGTCTGCGGCTAACGCAGTAAAGATTGCATTCCGCACTGGTGGCGTAGTTGGTATGACCACAGTTGGATTAGGACTTCTTGGCGCCTCACTTGTTGTAGCGATTTACCGCGAAAACGCACCAGCAGTTCTTGAAGGTTTCGGCTTCGGCGCCGCAATGCTTGCGATGTTTATGCGCGTTGGCGGCGGAATCTTTACCAAAGCTGCTGATGTTGGAGCAGATCTAGTCGGTAAAGTTGAAAAGAATATTCCAGAAGATGACCCAAGAAATGCTGCAACAATTGCAGATAACGTTGGAGATAACGTTGGAGACTGCGCCGGTATGGCTGCAGATCTCTTTGAGTCATATGCAGTAACCCTTGTTGCAGCTCTGATTCTTGGTAAGGCTGCCTTTGGCGATATGGGGCTTGTCTATCCTCTAATCGTTCCAGCAATTGGAATCTTGACTGCGATCCTTGGCATCTTCCTAACTCGTCTTCGCACTTCAGATAAGAGCGCGATGAGCGCAATTAATCGCTCCTTCTATCTATCAGCGGTAATTTCAGCAGCCCTTGTCGGCCTTGCTACATATACCTATCTACCAAGCTCTTTTGCAGCTCTTTCTGGCCTTAGCGCTGATTTCCCTCAAATTTCAACAAACCCTAGATCCTTTGCATTTGGCGCAGTGGTTATTGGAATTGTCCTAGCAGCTGCAATTCAGATGCTAACTGGCTTCTTTACTGAAGTTGGTAAGCGTCCAGTAAATGATGT
>DJBN01000035.1:4709-9468 GCA_002430075.1 Actinobacteria bacterium UBA5975
TTTGAATCAGCAGTTTATTCAGCGCTATTAATTGCTGCCGGTGTATTTGGCGCATATCTATTGGGCGGCGGAGTAATTGTTCTCTCACTATTTGCTGTAGCCCTAGCTGGTTGCGGACTTCTAACTACCGTTGGCGTTATTGTGGCGATGGATACCTTCGGACCAATTTCAGATAACGCTCAAGGCATTGCTGAGATGTCTGGAGATGTAAAGGGCGAAGGCGCAAAGATTCTTACCTCACTTGATGCTGTTGGTAATACCACCAAGGCAATTACTAAAGGAATTGCAATTGCAACCGCTGTTCTTGCAGCAACTGCTCTCTTTGGAGCATTTACCGATGCGATTAAGAATTCAGTTCTTGATGCTGGCAAAGTTATAGCAGATCAAGCAGCTCAGTTCCAAGGTGTACTTGATGTTGCAGATCCTAGAAACTTAGTGGGATTAATTATTGGCGCATCTGTGGTATTTCTCTTCTCAGGCCTTGCTGTTAATGCAGTATCACGAGCAGCAGGAGCTGTTGTTATGGAAGTTAGAAATCAATTCAAACTTCATCCAGGAATCATGAAGGGAACAGAGAAGCCAGATTATGCTCGAGTAGTTGATATCTGTACCCGTGATTCACTGCGCGAGCTTGCAACCCCAGGTCTTCTTGCAGTCTTTGCCCCAATTGCTGTTGGCTTTGGCCTTGGCGTTGGCGCCCTTGGAGCTTATTTAGCAGGCTCTATTGGAACTGGAACGCTGATGGCGGTATTTCTAGCTAACTCGGGCGGAGCCTGGGATAACGCTAAGAAGTTCGTTGAAGATGGTAACTATGGCGGTAAGGGCTCTGATGCTCACGCTGCAACAATTATTGGTGACACTGTTGGAGATCCTTTTAAGGATACTGCAGGTCCTGCCATTAACCCACTTATCAAAGTGATGAACTTAGTTGGCCTTCTTATCACTCCAGCAATTGTCACCTTTGCACTTGATGGTAATGAGAGAACTAGCCAGATAATTGCAGCCATTGCTACAGCAATCATCATTGCAGCGCTAATTCGTAGCCGCCGCTCCTCAACAATGATTGGCTAAATCATTTGGCAAAAAACTTAAAGAAGCTGGTGATTGTTGAATCACCAGCAAAGGCAAGAAAAATTGGTGGATATCTCGGCGATGATTACATCGTCGAGGCCTCCATTGGCCACATCAGAGATCTGCCGCAGCGCGCTGCTGATATTCCAAAGGAAGTAAAGAAGTTTGCCTGGTCGCGCGAGGGCGTTGATATTGAAAATGGCTTTGCCCCTCTCTATGTAATCAATCCAGATAAGAGAGCAAAGGTTGCCGAGCTAAAAGAGCTACTTAAGGAATCTGATGAGTTAATCCTTGCAACTGATGAAGACCGTGAGGGTGAGGCAATTGCCTGGCACTTAATGGAAATCTTGAAGCCAAAGGTTCCAGTAAAGCGAATGGTCTTTAATGAGATTACTAAGGAAGCAATTTTAAAGGCAGTAAATGAAACTAGAGATATCGATGAGCGCTTAGTTGATGCTCAAGAAACTAGAAGAGTTTTAGATCGCCTCTTTGGATATCGCCTCTCCCCTGTGCTTTGGAAGAAAGTAATGCCAAGGATTTCCGCAGGGCGAGTCCAATCAGTTGCTACAAGGCTAATTGTTGAAAAAGAGCGCGAGAGAATGGCTTTTATCACCTCATCTTGGTGGGATTTAACTGCGCAAACCGATCAGAGCTTCACAGCGCGGCTAATTTCTGTTGAGGATAAGCGCCTTGCAACAACTAATGATTTTGATTCAAACGGCTCCTTAAAGGAAAAGAACGCATCAAACATTCTCCTTCTTGACCAAGGCTCAGCTGAAAAACTAACAACCTCACTTGAAGGCAAGAAGCTAAGAGTTAAATCAATTGACGATTCACCAAGGACTGAGCGACCAAAGCCTCCCTTTACTACTTCGACAATGCAGCAAGATGCTGGATCACGCCTTGGGTGGGGAGCGCAATTAACAATGCGTATTGCACAGAGCCTCTATGAAGGCGGCTTCATCACCTATATGCGAACCGACTCTGTCAATCTTTCACAGAGTGCAATTAGCGCTGCGCGAAGCGCTGCGCAATCTCTCTATGGCAAAGACCATATTCCAGAGAGTCCAAGATTTTATGAAGGCAAAACCAAGAATGCTCAAGAGGCTCATGAAGCAATTCGCCCTGCGGGAGATTCTTTTAAGACGCCAGGTGAGCTTGCTCCTGAGCTAACTCGTGATCAGTTAGCTCTATATGATCTTATTTGGAAGCGCACTGTTGCATCACAGATGGCTGATGCTAAGAAAATGCAAGCAAGAGTTGATTTTGATGTAACAACCTCTGATGGCAAAGCTTGCATCTTTAGAGCGAATGGCAGCGTCATCACATTCCCAGGGTTTCTGGCAGCTTATGAAGATGTGAGCGACGAAAAAAGTGATGAAGAGAGCGATAGACGCCTTCCACCAATGAAAATTGGACAAGATGTTATTGCTACCAAATTCTTATGTGAGGGCCATGAAACTAAGCCACCAGCTCGTTATACCGAACCTACTCTGGTTAAAAAGCTAGAAGAGCTTGGTATTGGCCGGCCATCAACCTTTGCCTCCATTATTCAAACCATCCAAGATCGCGGTTATGTAGTTAAAAGAGGAAGAGCCCTAGTACCCACATTTCTTGCATTCTCGGTAACTGGACTACTTGAGCAGCACTTTGCCAAGTTAGTGGATTACGAATTCACCGCATCGATGGAAGAAGATTTAGACCGAATCGCAAACGGTGAGGAAGACAGACTTAATTGGCTAACTAAATTCTTCTTTGGCCATGATGGCCAGCCGGGCTTGCAAGATTTAGCAGCAGATCTCGGCGCAATTGATGCGCAACAAATTAACACCATGAAGATGGGTGAAAATATTGAGATTCGCGTTGGCAGGTATGGCGCATATCTTCAAGAAGGTATCGGCGATGAGAGAAAGTTTGCCAATATTCCAGAAGGACTTGCTCCAGATGAGTTAACTCTTCAAAAGGCAATTGAGCTATTAGCCGCTCCATCAGGTGAGCGAGAGCTTGGAGTTGATCCAAGTAGCGGCCTTCAAGTAATTGCAAAATCTGGACGCTTCGGTCCATATATAACAGAGGTCTTTCCTGAGGTAGTACGAGAAGATGGAAAGAAACCGAGAAAGAAGAAAGATGCTCCTAAGCCAAAGACAGCATCGCTACTTTCAACAATGAGCCTAGATACCATCACAATCGATGACGCGCTAAAGCTGCTCTCACTTCCTAGAATTCTTGGAATTGATAGCCAGAGCGGTGAGGAAATCACTGTTCAAAATGGTCGATATGGCCCGTATCTAAAACGCGGAACAGATTCAAGAACTTTAACTAGCGAAGATGAGTTATTTTCAATCAATTTAGACCAAGCAGAAGATATCTATAAACAACCAAAGGTTAGACGTCGGGGTGTTGCTAAACCTCCACTTAAAGAGTTAGGCCTAGATCCTGAAACAAGTAAGGCAATTATTATTAAAGATGGCCGCTTTGGAATGTATGTGACAGATGGCGAAACTAATGCCACGCTGCGACGCGGCGACACAGTAGAGGCAATGACGATAGAGCGAGCGTTAGAACTTCTTGCAGGACGACGCGCCTGGGAGATTGAAAACGGTGGAGTAAGCAAGAAGCCTAAGAAGGCTAAGCGGGCTAGAAAGAGCGCTCCCACCCTGACTGAGAAAACTATTAAAGGAGCTGGTTCTAAGCGAAAAGCAAAGAAATCAGCTTCAGGTAAATCAAAAAAATCTTAATCATAGACATCTCTGCGGTGTCCAATGCGAACTATTAGAATCTTTAGAATGCCTTTATCAACGTTGTAAAGAATTCGGTATGAGCTAGTTCTGATTCTGTAGCCCTCGCGCCCAATTAGTTTTTTTGAATTAGGTGGGAATGGATTAACTGCCAATAGCGCAATAACTCCAGAGATACGCAGCTGCATTTTACGTGGCAGCTCTTCTAACTCTTTGCGTGCTGCTCTTGAAAAAGTGACTTTGTATGTCACCGATTAAATACCAAGGTCTCTCTTTACCTGCTCCCAAGGAATTGAAGGAGAAGGATCTGCCATCGCTTCATCGTATGCAGTTAGATCTTCAATCTCCTCCATCGCTTCAAGCATCTTTTCATAAAGCGAGGGATCGATAATTACAGCTTGTGCTTGCCCGTGGCTTGTAATGCAGACCGGCTTCTTTCGCGCCTTCTTAATAGTCTCAGCAAGATCTGCTCGAGCCTGGGTAATGGATATATCGGTCATAGGGGCAATGTACAGTAAAGCAGTAGTTATGTACAGAGAATATCACAGCGTTAAATAAGGTCCTTTTACCCTGACGCTAGACTTCAAACTCTATGGCTCAGTCAATACCTAACCTCTCTGCCCCCGGCCAGAATCCATCTCGGGGAGCACTTTCCATCCCAGCTTTTCGAAAACTCTGGAATGCCATGGCCTTTTCATCCTTTGGTGATTGGTTAGGCCTACTTGCCACAACTGCGCTGGCACAGCAATTAGCTGGCGGAGATTATGCGACTGCAAACTTTGCTATCGCAGGCGTTTTCATCGCCAGGCTCCTACCTTCAGTAATCCTTGGCCCTCTTGCAGGAGTAATTGCTGACAAGTTTGATCGTAAGAAGGTAATGGTCTTTGGAGATATTTTCCGCGCTTTATTATTTATTTCGATACCAATTGTTGGAAATTATTTCTGGCTCT
>DJBN01000062.1 GCA_002430075.1 Actinobacteria bacterium UBA5975
GTCGTTACCATCTGTTGTGATTGCTGCTTCTGCGCCATCTGTTACTTGCTTGATTAAGCGAGTTGCAGCATTGGGTCCAGCGCCTGAACATCCAGTGAGTGTGAACACAAGAGTTGCAGCTGTAAGAACAATTGAATATTTCTTAATATATGGACGACGCATGGGCGAAATTATCTCATGGTAAAAAAGCGTTATTTGACGCTGCTTTAGCGTGGTTGAGCGGGGTTTTCTCTTATCGAGATGGCTGGTAGAATTGGACCTCTATCGAAGGGCATTACATGACATGGAAAGTCGGCGAAACCGTTGTTTACCCCCATCACGGAGCAGCTCTTATCGAGGCTATTGAAACTCGAGTAATTAAGGGCGAAGAGAAGACCTACCTAGTTTTAAAGGTTGCCCAGGGAGACCTCACAGTCCGCGTGCCTGCAGAGAATATAGACCTCGTAGGCGTTCGTGATGTCGTCGATTCAGCTGGCCTGGACCGCGTATTTAGCGTACTTCGTCAGCCATATACCGAAGAGCCAACAAACTGGTCACGTCGCTATAAGGCAAACCTCGAAAAGCTTGCATCCGGAGATGTCATCAAAGTCGCAGAAGTTGTGCGCGACCTCTATCGCCGCGATCTTGACCGTGGCCTTTCAGCCGGTGAAAAGCGCATGCTCGCCAAGGCGAAGCAGATTCTCGTCTCTGAGCTCGCACTTGCCGAGCGCACAGATGAAGAGAAGGCTGCAACTCTCCTTGACGAGGTTCTCGCTTCGTAAATTAGCTACACCCCTTACCTATGATCGCCGCAATTATCGCAGCTGGTGGCAGCGGCGAACGTTTCGGTGCGCCAATTCCAAAAGCTCTTGTCCACCTGGGTGATCGCACACTTTTAGAGCATGCACTCTCGGCGCTCTCAGCCGTCGTCGATGAAATTGTTGTCACTGCCCCTGCAGGATTTGAAGAGCAGATTCGCGCAATGGTCGGTGAGGAGATCACAGTTGTCACAGGTGGCGCAACTCGTTCTGGCTCTGTGCGCGCAGGGCTTGCGGTTATAAAGGGCGCCGAATTTGTTCTTGTTCATGATGCAGCTCGTGCGCTAGCAAGTCGTGAGTTAGCTGCGCGCGTTGTGGCAAGCCTTAAATCTGGTGACGTTGCTGTTGTTCCAGCACTCCCCGTTATCGATACTTTACAAAGCGTGGGCGCAGATGGATATGTTGTGACAGCAGTTGATCGCAGCTCCCTGCGCCGGATTCAAACACCACAAGGTTTTACATTTTCGGTGCTCAATGAAATTCATCAAGGTGCGCACGATGCAACAGATGATTCAACGCTAGCGCTCAACGCGGGCTATAAGGTGCGCGTTATTGCAGGTGAAGAACGAGCTTTAAAAATTACAACGCAATCTGATCTTGCGACTGCGCTCTCATTTATCAATACCGGTGGCGCCTTTAGTACCGGTGTGGGCATTGATGCACATGCCTTTGGCGAAGGCAGAGAACTTTGGTTGGCAGGACTTCACTGGCCAGATGAAGTTGGGGTTGAAGGCCACTCTGATGGCGATGTTGCATCTCATGCAATCTGTGATGCGCTCTTTGCAGCAACGGGACTTGGTGATTTAGGCAGCAACTTCGGTATATCGCGCCCTGAATATGCAGGCGTCTCTGGTCTCACGTTATTGAAAGAGACCTATCTCTTGATTACGAGCGCTGGATATTCAATTTCTCATGTCTCTGTACAGATTATCGGCAATCGCCCACGTATCGGATCTCGTCGCGCCGAGGCGATTGCAACTCTTTCGCAGGCCCTCGGTGGGGCAGAGGTCGCAATCCTTGCGACAACCACCGATGGCATGGGTTTAACAGGTGAAGGCAAGGGCATTGCAGCGATTGCATCAGCCCTCGTTACTAAGTAATCGATACTTAAAGATAGAATTAGATAATGAGTTCGCTATCGCTATATGACACGCTAACGCGAACCACCGCTGCCTTCGTTTCAATTAAAGAGGGTGAAGTCGGAATCTACTTGTGCGGGGCAACTGTTCAGGCACCTCCTCATATCGGCCATGTGCGATCTGGCGTTAACTTCGACATCTTGCGTCGGTGGCTGTCGCACTCTGGTTATAACGTCACATTTATTCGTAACGTGACCGATATTGATGACAAGATTTTGCATAAGGCTGTTCACGAAGAACTTCCGTGGTGGGCAGTTGCGATGAAATATGAACGGGAATTTTCTGAAGCCTACGCGGCCCTTAATGTCCTGGCGCCAACGTATGAACCACGTGCCACAGGGCACATCACTCAGATGATTGGTTTAATGCAGATATTGATCGAAAAGGGCGCCGCCTATGCACCAGGTAATGGCGATGTCTATCTTGAGGTGCGAAAACTCTCTTCCTATTTAACTCTGTCGCGACAGAAGCTCGATGATCTACAACCAGCAGCTGATGCTGAAGCTACTAGTTCAGAAAAGAAAGATCCTCGCGACTTTGCCTTGTGGAAGGCTGCAAAGCCCGGAGATCCCTCATGGCCAACTCCGTGGGGACCAGGCCGACCTGGTTGGCACCTTGAATGTTCTGCGATGGCACACCAATATCTAGGTGAGACCTTTGATATTCACGGTGGCGGACTTGATTTAATCTTTCCTCATCACGAGAACGAGATTGCTCAATCTGAAGCTGCAGGTTATGGCTTTGCTCAGCGTTGGATGCATAACGCGTGGGTGACAACATCTGGTGAAAAGATGTCTAAATCGCTGGGCAATTCACTGCAGGTGCACGAGCTCTTAAAGAGCGTGCGCGGCATTGAACTGCGATGGTATTTAGGCTCTGCTCATTACCGTTCGATGCTCGAATTTTCCCATGAAGCGCTCGCAGAATCAGCAACTGCCTTTAAACGCATTGAAGGATTTCTCAACCGCTCTGTTGAAATTCTCTCTGTTGTGCCAACGCCAGTAATAAATGAGGCATTCACAGATGCAATGAATGATGATTTAGCTGTTCCAACGGCGCTTGCATCAATCTCTGAAAGCCTTAAAGTTGGAAATAATGCGATTACAGCTGGCGATAAGGCTGTGATTGCGCAGGCTGCCAATGAAATTCGCGGGGCGCTATCGATTCTAGGCTGCGACCCCTTTGATCCAGCTTATGCAACAAGTGGCAATAGCGATGAATTGGTTGCCGCCCTTGATGGCGTAATAGCCTTAGCTCTCGAGCAGCGCACAGCAGCTCGCGAACGTAGAGATTTTGCCGCCTCTGATTCAATCCGCGATGGGTTGGCATCTCTTGGAATTATTATTGAAGATACTGCACAAGGACCACGGTGGTCGATTACTGGAAATGGAAGTAGATAACGATGGCCGGTAATGCGAAACCACGTGGAGCAGTTCGTAAATCTAAAAAAGGCCCAACTACAGGTTCTGGTGGGAATAATAAGCGCCGCTTAGAAGGCAAAGGTCCAACACCAAAGGCTGAAGACCGCCCCTATCACGCAGCTGCAAAACGCAAAAAAGTTGCTGAACGAACTTCTGCGAAGAGCCCAGCTGCGGCAAAGAAGACAGGGGCAGCCCCTCGTAAATATGCAAAGGCCGATGGCTTGCGCGGTGAAATCGTTGCAGGTCGTAACGCGGTATTAGAGGCGTTGCGCGAATCAGTTCCGGCAACTGAGTTACTTGTTGCTCGCAGCATCGATGTCGATGATCGCGTTGCAGAATCTCTGCAGCTTGCACTCAATCATGGACTTCAGATTCGCGAAGCACACCGCGCCGAAGTTGAAGGAATCTCACCTAATAGCCAGGGAATTATTCTTTCAATTAAGCCATATCAATATTCATCTTTTGAAGAAATTACGCAGCGCGCAAAGAACCCAATGCTGATCGTGGCACTCGATGGAGTTACAGATCCACGTAACCTTGGAGCAATTGTGCGAAGTGCCGCAGCCTTTGGAGCTTCCGGAGTTCTTATGACTGAACGTCGCGCCGCCGGAATGACAGCATCTGCGTGGAAATCATCGGCAGGAGCTGCAGCACGCCTGCCTATCGCGCAGGTAACAAACCTTGCTCGCACCATCGATGAAGCTAAGAAACTCGGCTGCTTTGTTGTGGGCCTTGATGGAGAATCTGAAACATCTATCGGGGAAATGAAATTTGCAACGGAAAACCTGATGGTTATCGTGGGTTCTGAAGGTAAGGGACTTGCCCGCCTTACTCGCGAAAAGTGCGATCTTGTCGTATCAATTCCCATCAACGCATCAACTGAGTCACTGAATGCATCCGTTGCAACATCGATTGCGCTCTATGCGGTGGATGAGGCTCGAAGGAAAGGTTAAGTAAGGTTTAAGAACGATGAAATATCAACGTTTTATAGTTTGTGGTGATTCTTACTCAGAAGGCATGAGCGATGAAGTCATTGATGGCAACTATCGCGGCTGGGCTGATCGCGTAGCTGATGTCATGGCGCAAGCGAATCCAGATTTTACCTATGCCAACCTTGCAATCCGGGGAAAATTAATTGGACAGGTGGCTCAAGATCAAGTGCCGATAGCTCTTACCTTTGTAACGGGTGCGGATACTGTGGTTTCATTTCATGCTGGTGCAAATGATGCGCTGCGACCTGGATACCGTGCAGATGTTGCGATTGCGCTCTATCAGAACGCTGTGCGCACGATTGCACAATCGGGGGCTACGGTGGCGCTCTTTACAGTTCTCGAAAGAACTGGCAATAAGGGGCGGGGTGCCGAGCTGTGGGAGAAGCGCTTCTCAGAATTTAATCAGGCAGTGCGAGCCGTGGGCGCTGAAGTCGGAGCAATTGTCGTGGATGCGAATGAGGAAGCTTTCTTTAGTGATCGCAGATTCCTAGCCTTTGATCGCCTTCATTTAAATGCCGATGGACATAATCGATGTGCGCAGGCAGTTCTTGAAAAACTTGGACTTCCATCAGATCCAGCATGGCGCACACCACTTCCACCAGCAAAGAAAACTCCAGCAGTAATCGAAAAGTTAATTACCGTTGCCTGGTTTATTACCTTCGGACTTCCATGGATCTTTCGCCGCTTACGTGGAAAGTCTTCAGGAGATGGCCGCGTTGCCAAATATCCAACCCCAATAAAATGGCCGGTTAAATAACCCTTAAGGTCCAAGTGAAGCTATAAGTGCCGCCTGATACTAGGTATGCAGGCAGAGTATCTGGGCCACAGGATGCAGTGCCAAGACCACGGTGTGCGGCATCGATATGAACAATGGTGTTTCCACTGGCAGCCAGTTCTACATCATGTGTTGCATCTGCAAGTTCGCTGGCTCTAAATGGAGTTGCCGATACCTGCATTGGCTTATCTAAATCGATACGGATGCCATGTCCATCGGAACCTGTCAAGGTAAACGAACGAACTCCGGCATGGCCGCTATTTTCTTGTGGGCGAACATAAGGAGTGTATTGATCTGAAACAGTTGATTGCCACGTACCGACACGACCAATCTTGCGATCTGGATAGGTTTCGTGTGGTCCGATACCGAAGTAGGTGTAGTGCGAAAGCGCGCCATCGATTTCAAAAGAGATACCAATACGAGGTAGATCATCGAGCTTCTTCGGAAGAACGATCGTCTCTTTGACCGAATAGCCATCGTCTACTGGTGTTACTACCTGCAATTGGCGAACTTTGATTCCAGCTGATGTTTGCCAATCGCTGACAACTTTGAAGGATTGAGCAGATTCAGTAATAGTGCAATCAGTGCGATTCAAATCGCGAAGGCCAAGCTGCTCCCACTTATCAGCAAATCGTCCGATTCGGTCATTATCAGTTGGCGCACGCCAGAGTGATAACTCTGGTGCGATCTGAGCAAATGGAATCTGAATTTCACCGGACTCATCGACTGTCATAGTAAAGAAGCTCTCCGGCTTACTCTTCGCAATTACTTGCTTACGAGAAGGAAGAACAAATTGGTTCCAAGCAACTTCATGATTGGCAGGTGCCCAATCGGTGCGGTTCTTTTGAACTACAGTAAAGGTGATGAAGCGTTCACCGGTTCCATCTGCCTTTAGAAGCGCAGGTGACTTAATTGAAATCTTTGCACTCTTCTGAGGTGCGATAGTTGGTAGCAGAACCTTGCCGCTATCGACTATTTCACCCGAGCGATTGATGCTCCAGTAGCAGTCAAAATCAGATAGATTCTTGAAGAATTGGCGGTTGGTAAGGGTAAAGGAACCAGAGGATGCCCTGGTTGTTGAAATTACGACAGGGGCAGCGATTGCCTTAAATTCATGCATGGCAGGCTTTGGAGTTCTATCTGGAAAGACCATTCCATCACAGACAAAGTTTCCATCATGGCGAACTTCACCGAAATCTCCCCCATATGCAGAACGCTTTGTTCCATCAGGCATCGTCTGTTCAATTCCGTGATCCCAGAATTCCCAAATAAATCCGCCCTGAAGACCTGGCGTTGAATGGATTGCCTGCCAATATTCTGCAAGAGTTCCATTTGAATTACCCATTGCATGCGAGTATTCGCACATAATCAAGGGGCGATCTTGCTTACCAGATTTTGCATAGGAAAGAATTGCTTTAATGGATGGATACATAGGGCTGACGACATCGGTTAGCGAATGCCCTCCACGCCAATCGCCATTGATACCGCCTTCGTAATGAAGCGGACGAGAAGGATCTGTAGCGCGAGCAAAGGCAGCAGCAGCTTCATGATTTTTTCCGCGCCCTGATTCATTGCCGAGTGACCAGAAGATGACAGATGGATGATGCATATCGCGCTGCACCATGCGACCTACGCGCTCAACGAAAGCCGATGCATAACGAGGATCATTTGAGATTGAATCGTAGAAAGCATGGGATTCGATATTTGCTTCATCGATGACATAAAAACCTAGCTCGTCACAGAGATCAAGAAATGCTGGATCATTGGGATAGTGCGATGTGCGAACTGCATTAAAGTTCCAACGCTTCATCTCGAGCAAGTCTTGACGCATATCTTCCCGAGTTAGGACGCGCCCTGTATGACGGTTAAAGTCATGGCGGTTAACTCCGTAGATGTAGACCGCTTTTCCATTGACCAATAATTCGCGCCCCTTAACAACAACGCTTCTAAAACCAATATTCTGCTGAGAAATCTCAACCACGACACCTGTTGGATCAACGAGCTCTATGCGAAGTGTGTACAGGGCAGGGGTTTCAGCAGACCATGCTGAAACCTTTGGAATCTCGGTCTCTAAAAGGACACGACCTGGCCATGGCTGTTTAATCGCCTCAAGGGTTAACCTCTCAGATTCGGGCATTGAACCATCCCAATACTCACCGGCGAAATGCTTTCGATTGGCTCGGATTAGCTCCTCCGGCATCTCAGTCCAAATTGGCGCAACGTGAGATTTTAAAGTCTTCTCTATAGCTGCAGATTTCACCTTAGGAAGCTCATGGATAAAGGTGCGCAGCGTGTAGCCATCTGTGTTCTCGCCGTTGATTGAAGCGATACTGGCGTCGATTTTTAGGGTTCCAGTTGTGCCATCAGCCTTTAAACCTGCAGTGGTTGCAAATCTTTCGATGAAAACTTCTTCTGTGGCATATAACTTTACAGAGCGCGTGATTCCGCCATGCCACCACTGATCTTGATCTTCGATATACGTGGCATCTGACCATTTTATTACCGTGATACGCATTGTATTCTTGCCACGCTTGATGGCACCCGTAATATCAAATTCTGCAGCCAATCGTGAATCTTTTGTTAAGCCAACTTCAATTCCATTGACCGTAATCAGTGCCACTGATTCGTATCCACCTAAATGCAGAACAATTCTCTTAGCATCCCACGACTTCGGGATTTGAAAGTCGCGTTCAAAGATTCCTGTTGGATTCTCTTCTGGAACTTCTGGAGCAATGTGATCCCACGGCATCTGCACATTGGTATAGATCGGTTTATCAAAGAAGAGATCACTTGTTGGTTGCATTGTCCAAAGCCCTGGAACTGGCATCTTGCCCCAACGCTTATCAGACTTATCTAGCGGAGAACGAAGAAGTTGAAAGCGCCATGTTCCATCGAGTGAGAGAGTTTCAAAATGCTCAATATCAAGCATCGCCAAACGATTGATTGAATTTGTCTCTGGGCTTATCCAATAGTTTGGCATCATGTTGCCAATCCTCTCACTACGCGCAATGAATAACCATGAGGGATATGCCTTGAAAGTATTGCTTTATAGGGTGAATTTGTGCGATTTTTACTATCTGCCAATAACTGCCATAATTACGCCCGCAATAGGCCTCCCTAGCTCAGTGGTAGAGCAGCTCACTTGTAATGAGCAGGTCATCCGTTCAATCCGGATGGGGGGCTCCAGATTTACTCCATCGCTTCGCTACGAAAGGAGTCTACGTGTCAGATAACTCATTTGCTCATGATTCATTCGATGATCTCTTAGCCGCTAATAGTGATTTTCAAAAGTCATTTGAATATTCGGGACTTACAGGATCTGCAGCTCGTGGTTTAGCAATTGTCACCTGTATGGACTCTCGCATCAATCCACTCTCAGTTGTTGGAATGAAATCCGGAGATGCCAAGATTCTTCGTAATGCTGGTGCTCGAGTTACCGAGGATGTTTTGCGTACCTTGGTGCTTGCAACATATCTGCTTAACGTTGATCGCATCTTGGTGATGCCGCATACAGATTGTCGAATGGCACAAGGTGAAGAAGATGCAATTCATAAGCTGATTGACGACCAATACGGAGTAAATACATCAAGCCTTGAATTTAGAACAACCACAGATCAGCTAGGTGCACTTTCATCAGACCTTAATCGGGTTCGTTCGTATCCACTCTTGCGTGATGGCGTTGTTGTGGCCGGAGCTATTTACGATGTAAAGACGGGCGCGCTTACTCCGCACCAGGGTTAGTACGGCGTATTGGCATCTTTGTTACCGGATAGCTTAAATCTTCTAGAAATTCACGGATCAAAAGCTGGGCAAGTGCGGGCTTCTCTTTAATAAATTGATGTGAAGTCGCAGGCAATATAGCTAACTGCCCCAAGGCAATATTCTCGTAGAGCTCTATCGTGTGGTTATGTGCAATAACATCGTCATCGCCTGCCATAACCATTACAGGGCACTCAATTTTCGCTAATTCAGCTGACGATAAAGCCGGTTGGCTCCGCCAAATGGAGATCATCTTGGTGATCTTGGCTGCCAAGGTATCTGGAGCATCGGGGGACGTTGCGTTGTATTCGGTTTGATCTTCTGCTGAGACAATTCCATCAAAGTCTGGCAGGGGCAAGGTTCCGCTGTGGTGGAAGTTTGCACCCAAGGTAATAATTGAACGAACTAAATCTGGGCGTTTTATTGCAAGAAGCAGAGCGATAATTCCTCCGTCGCTATACCCAATCAGATGCGCAGGTTCGCTAACGATACTTTCAAGATAGGCAATAGCTTCACCGACTTGATAATCAAAGTGCATGCTGCCATCGCGATCTCCTGTAAAACCATGTGCTGTGCGGTCGTATGCATAAGGATGAAATCCATCTGCAATTGCAGGCAAGATTTGCTGATCCCAATGAGAAGTCTGACTTAAACCACCATGCAACAAAACTGCCGCTTCGCCCTTGTTATCCCACTCGTAGCAGTAGACCTGGTGTCCTGCTACATCACGATAACCCTCGAAGGTATCCGACATTTAAATTACATCGAATCCATGATGTGGCGATTGCCGCGATCGAATGTGAAGTAGTTCCACATCCAATCGGCAATTGTTCCAACTTTATTGCGACCGCCAAGGAGATAGAACAAGTGCAAGAAGAGCCATGCAAACCATGCAGGTGCGCCAGTCATTGAGAATTTACCAACTTCAACGACCGCTTTGTGGCGACCAATCGTCGCCATCGAACCCTTATCTCGGTAGATAAAGGGTTTTAGTGGCTTGCCCTCCGACTTACGAATAATTTGTTGTGCCACCCATTTGCCTTGCTGTAAGGCAACTGGTGCAACCATCGGTAAGAAGCGGCCATCTGCGCCCTTTGTGCCCGAGATATCACCAATTGCCCAGAGATTGGGATAGTGATTAACTTCTAAATTTTCATCGGTATCTATACGTGTGCCAGCAAGTGGCAGATTGAGGATTGCAGCAGTCGGTTCACCCTTTACTCCTGCAGCCCAAATGCTTACTTCTGCCGGAATCGGTTCGCCATCTTTAATGACTATCTGACGCGATTTAATTTCGCGTACAGCCGTACCGGTCTTAACAATTACTCCAAGCTGACGAAGGTCAGATGTTGCGCGATCGGATAACTTCTCGCTAAACATCGGAAGGATTCGTGGCCCTGCTTCAATGAGATAGATATCCATATGTTCGGCTGCATGAGCCATATCGCTCTTAAGTGGTCCACGCTTGAGTTCAGCTAGCGCGCCAGCCATCTCGACACCCGTTGGTCCACCGCCAACGACTGCAATTGAAAGTCGAGTGTTATCTTCAAAGCGGCAGAGATCTTCGAATCGGCGCATGACTTCTGCGCGAATAGTGAGAGCTTCGTGAACGCTCTTCATGCCAAGTCCATGTTCTGCAACACCAGGAACTCCAAAATCTGCGGTCACTGAGCCAAGGGCCAAAATAAGATGATCGAATTCAAGAACTTCAGATGAATCAAGTTTTACAGTTTTATTTTTATGATCAACTGAAATCGGAGATCCCATACGAAACTTCACGCCTGACTTACGAAGGGCTCCACGAACTGGATGGACAACGTGGTCTGCAGCAAGGGCTGCCGTTGATACCTGGTAGAGCAGTGGTAAGAAAGTTTGAAAATTGTGGCGATCAACAAGGGTGACATCGGCTTTTCCTGCCAGCGCTTTTGCAGCCCCTAGTCCACCGAATCCTGCGCCCAAAATAACGACGCGAGGTCGAGTAGAAGTTGCCATGTGCCAAGTCTATGCTCAGAAGTATGGATACGCAGAATCATCGGGCTTTGTACCTTATTACTGGCGCATCTGGATATGTAGGCGGGCGTTTAGTCCGCGAGCTACTTAATGAAAAGAAAAAAGTTCGCATCTTTGTGCGCAATGCAAAAAAGATTCGGGGCCAGAGCTGGGCTAACGATGTAGAAATTATCGAAGGCAATGCAAATAATTCGCAAGACCTTGACCGTGCACTAGATGGCGTGCATACCGCATATTACTTATTGCATTCAATCAACGTCTCTACCGATTTTGGAGATATTGAATCTGCGATGGCTCGCGGTTTTGCACTGGCAAGCGAACGAGCCAAAATCCAACAAATTGTCTACCTAGGTGGAATAGCCAACGATGAGAATCGAAGCCGCCATCTGACATCTCGCATGAATACAGGAACCCAGTTAGCTTCGACCACTATTCCAGTCCTAGAACTTCGTGCAGGAATTATTATTGGATCAGGGTCCGCATCCTTTGAAATGTTACGCCACCTGACACATCGCTTGCCAATCATGACCACTCCAAAGTGGGTCTCTAATCGCACTCAACCAATTGCTATTCGTGATGTCCTTTATTATTTGTGTAGCGCTGCAAATTTAGCCAAACCCGAAAATCGCATCTGCGATATTGGCGGCCCCGAAGTTGTTACCTATGCCGAGATGATGCAGCGCTTTGCTCATATCTCAGGGCTTCGCAAACGAATTATTATTCAAGTGCCGGTTCTTACCCCCAAACTTTCTAGTCTTTGGATTGGCTTTGTAACCCCCGTGCCAATCTCACTTGCACGCCCTTTAGTTGAATCCCTCATCAGTGAAGTTGTGGCTGATCCTGCTAAGAGCGCTAAAGAGATTATCCCTGTACCTTCCGATGGCCTATTAACGGTTTCGCAAGCAATTCATTTAGCGCTCACGCGCACCGCCGAAAACTCAGTTGATACGCGGTGGTCAGATGCAGCATTCCCCATGGCGCCATGGCAGAAAGCACAGAGCGATCCAGATTGGGCAGGTGAGTTAACTCTTAAAGACCATCGCGAATTTCTTACAGATATTCCAGTGAAATATTTATGGGAACAGATCGAAGGTATTGGCGGAGATCGAGGATGGTTTGGTTCTGGATGGCTCTGGTATTTACGAGGACTTATCGATCGCATGATGGGTGGAGTTGGAATTCGACGAGGACGTCGCGACCCACATCGTTTGCGTGTTGGCGACAGCCTTGATTTTTGGCGAGTTGAAGCACATGAACCTGAGAAACATCTTCGTCTCTACGCCGAAATGATTCTGCCCGGAAAGGCGTGGCTCGAATTTAATCTCTCAGAAGTAGATGGAAAGACTCTTCTCTCGCAAGATGCGCTCTTTGAGCCACGCGGATTAGGTGGCCAGATTTACTGGTATTTAGTTTCACCTTTCCACCTCTTTATTTTCCCAACGATGGGTCGCAATATCGTTAAAGCTGCTAGAAAATCTATGCTCCCTTAAATCCCACACTTTGCACTCACTCCAATCTAAGATTGGTTATATGTCTGCGCTAGAAAATAATGAGACCGCGAGTTCTACTTTGACTGAACTCGAATCTCGCATACTTGATTTCGAACGCAACTGGTGGCGCTTTGCAGGGGCAAAAGAGAGCGCGATTAAAGAACTTTTTGACCTGACCGCCCCTCGCTATTACCAATTACTTAATGACCTCATCGATCGCGACGATGCCCTTACCGCCTCTCCGATGCTGGTCAAGCGCCTTCGCCGTCTGCGTGAGGCCCGCATGAAAGCCCGCTCAGCCCGCTAGCCCTACGGGTCAGAAACTCCGTTTTGCCCTGGTCCTACGGGTCAGAAACTCCGTTTTGCCCTATGGAATAAACCCGTCTAGATTTGGCGTTAGCACTCGAGGGTCGAGAGTGATAACTGTGCCAAAAGGTCTCCAATTGGCACTGAAAACGTCGGCCCAGTTTCACTCGATACATAGGAGCTACAACTATGGCAAAGCAGATTGCCTTTAATGAAGAAGCCCGTCGCGGTTTAGAGCGCGGAATGAACGTACTCGCTGATGCGGTCAAGGTAACCCTTGGGCCTCGCGGACGTAACGTCGTACTTGAAAAGAAGTGGGGCGCACCAACAATTACCAACGATGGCGTCTCGATTGCAAAAGAGATTGAGCTCGATGACCCATGGGAGAAAATCGGCGCAGAGCTCGTTAAGGAAGTTGCCAAGAAGACAGATGATGTCGCGGGCGATGGAACAACTACTGCAACCGTTCTCGCTCAGGCACTCGTCCGCGAAGGTCTTCGCAACGTTGCAGCTGGATCAAACCCAATGGCACTTAAGCGCGGAATCGAAAAGGCAGTTGAGGCAATCGTGACCGAACTTGGTGCGATGGCGAAGAGTGTTGATTCAAAGGAACAGATTGCAGCTACTGCATCTATTTCAGCCGCAGATGCAACTATCGGCGAGATGATCGCTGAAGCGATGGATAAGGTCGGCAAAGAAGGCGTAATCACCGTTGAAGAAAGCCAAACATTCGGTCTCGAGCTGGAACTGACTGAGGGCATGCGCTTCGACAAGGGTTACATTTCCCCGTACTTCGTCACCGACACCGAGCGCCAGGAAGTCGTCCTCGAAGACGTCTACGTCCTGCTCAACAGCGCCAAGATCAGCACGGTCCAGGCCATGCTGCCGACCCTCGAAGCAGTGATGCAGACCGGCAAGCCGCTCGTCATCATCGCCGAGGACATCGAAGGCGAAGCGCTGGCCACCCT
>DJBN01000049.1:0-436 GCA_002430075.1 Actinobacteria bacterium UBA5975
ATGCGCGAGCGCTGGGGCTCCTGTACAAGCGTTGACCGCTCCATCCGCATCTCCGACCGGCTCAAGCTTGCCCCCGCCTACGCCCTGGATTACGTCCTCTTTCACGAGGCGATCCACCTCCAATTCTTCGACCATGGCGCCCAATTCACCGAGATTCTCGCTCGTTTTGAGGATTCTGAGCTCGCCAGCGCCTATCTGGATGGCTATGAGGCCGCTGAAAGGGCTCTCCTGGCCCCCACAGAGCTCGATAAAATCTAGCTAAATCCCTCCAGATTTCCCGCGTGGAGTTGCTACTTTGAGCGTGGGCACGGGTATGGTTCTAACCAGCACACATGAGCGCCAAGCACATGTGTCGGACGGAGGCAAAAATGACAGAGGTAGAGACATACAAGGGTGACGCTTACTGCGTGAAATGCAAAGAGAAGCGTGATTTCGA
>DJBN01000049.1:515-8288 GCA_002430075.1 Actinobacteria bacterium UBA5975
GTTAAGTGCAAAGAGAAGCGTGATTTCGAGGGAACTGTAAAGATCTCAGAATCCGGTCGTCGCATGGCACAGGGCATTTGCCCAGTGTGTGGCACGAAGGTAAATCGCATTCTCGGCAAGAAGCCAGAATAAGTCTTACGTCACCAAACGTAGAAATAACCCCCGCTCAATCGAGCGGGGGTTATTTCTTTTTCCTTTCCCTGCACACTTGTATGTAACCATCCGTCCTAGGACCTAGCTCATAGGTGTAATCCAAGCGGCTTGTGCACAGTCAACTGAGCTCACTCTCATACGGGGTTGAGATAACGCGCACAATTCCCCGCTATGAAGAGAATTAAACGTGGAGTCGCCCTCTTTGAGCGCGTTGCCGATGGTCAATACTTTATTGGAACCCGAAAGCGTGCAGCCCCGCTCACTACTCCGGCAGAGAGAGTGATTGCGCGGGAGATGATTCGTGGAGCAAGCGAGGATCAACTGTTAGGTAATTCGGATGCACGCCCCCTAGAAATTCAGAACACGCTCGCCGAGCTTGCCCACCATCACTTGCTTGATACAAAGCAGAGCACGCTACGCCTATCGAAACGCTTCATCTCTAAAGTCGATCACCGCGCACAGAAAAATAGCCGGCCAGAGAGCGATGCAGCCTTTGCGCAGTTACAACGGCGAGTTGCTCCTGAGCTCACACAGATAACGTGGATCGCAGGAGTTCACGATGCCGGCATAGAGGTATTGAGCGCTCGGCAGAACTATCTTGTAGAAATTTCTGGCTCTGACCGAGTCGCCACACTCCTCTATCCCATTCTCCTATCCAGTGGTCTATCGCACGCTCGCTTTACCCCTAACTCGCGTGGGAGGCAGGTGCACATTGGAGATCTCGATATTGCAGTATCTGGATTTAAGGCATCAGAGATTGGATTTTCATTTGCCAAAGAATGTGAAGATCGCAGGCGTGATTACTCGCTATTTCCCATCGATCGCGATGAAAATTATCTCGATGAAATTTCTACCCCTGATTTAAAAGTTCATTGCGGTGAAATCGACCCTGAGCAGCTCAGCCTCTGGATGAGCTCCGGTCAGCCATTTCTCCATATTCCGGCGCCCCTTGCAGATCGAGGACAAGTGGGCCCACTCGTGATTCCCGGAAAGACGCCATGTCTGCGATGTGCGCAGCTGTTAGAGGAAGAACATACCGGTATCTCATATTCGCAACCTCTGAGATTTGAGAGTGAAGATTTTCCTCAGGTAGCGGCTCACTTTATTGCAGCTCTTGCAGCTTCTCAGATTTTGCGTTTCTGCGATTGGCAGACGATGTATGGCGCACTAACTGCAGAGAGCGATTCAAAGAAGTACCAAGAAAAATTGGTAGGCGATGAAATTACGGGGAAGATAATTTCAATCGACTACCAATTTTTAGAAGTTCCAGAGGTGGTGGCAATTACTCGCCATCCACTCTGCGGCTGCGCTTTCTAACTTTTATACTCTTATAGCGCTAGCGTTGCTCATCCACAATGCGAGCTGCTGCAATGACTTGACGAGGCGGACGACCTGCACGTCGCTTGCGTTCGATGATCACGCCATCTTCAATAAGTTGGCCGCCCCAAACACCGCATGGCTCTCGGCGCGATAACGCACCATCGAGACACTTATTGCGCACAGGACAACTGCCGCAGAGCGCCTTGGCTTCTGCAATACCTTGATCAGTCTCAGAGTAGAAGAGCTCAGGATCTGCAACATGGCATGGCAGGGTAAAGGCCTTGGCGTTGTCATAGCTAAAGGTCACATCCTTTAAGCCCATCTTTTCGCCGCTATCTGCCCAGCCTGGTACCTGTAGTTCACTGAAGAGAACTGTCATAGCTCTCACCTCTTCTCTCTATTCGGTTTCTTTCTCTCGTTGCTTCTTGTTTTGGTTTCCATATTTGGTTTTTCTGTAGGTAATAAAAAAGGACCTCCAAATCCATCGAGTGGATTTGAGGCCCTTGTGGGTCTGTTCGAAGTTATTCGACTAGAGCTCCTGTGGCCTCAACCACTGCATAAAAGTTGGCGTAAAACGCTGACTTTGGTGCGGTGGGCCAAGCTGTTCGCTTATGTGAACGCTTAGCTGTTGAGGTTGTATGAGTCGCAGAAGGCACAGCAGCGCGTGCGTCTGCTGTTAACGGTGAAGTGAATACTGAATTCATTTCAACCCCTTCTCACCTAGATGAAGAGCTAAGAGTACGCGATGGGATATCGCTCTGGCAACCTAATTAAATGGGCAGCTTGCTGGCTCTACGAACTGGCGAGTAACCCGGCTTCACGCAGGAATGGACTGGGGTTTGAGCGGTACGAAATATGTAAATCGGCTTTGGCTCGGGTGATTCCTACATAGAACAGGCGCCGCTCTTCATCAATAGATGCATCGGCCACAGGTAGTTGGCCATCAGATGCGCCGATTAAAAAGACTCGCTCCCATTCAAGGCCTTTTGCAGCATGCAGAGTTGCAAGAGTTACTACCGGCATCGTTGGCGGATTATTCTGCTGAACCCGATCTTCTACTTCTCGCAAATACCCACGCAGAGTTTTTGGAGTGAAGTTCTCATCGTTATCGAGTTCGCGGGCAAGGTGAAGTAGCGCTGCAATTCCATCGATAGTTTCACCTGTCAAATAGGGTTGCGCCAGGGTGCGAAGTTCATCAATCCAGCCCTGTCCTTCAGCCGGTATGACAGATGCTTTACGAACTTGACCAAGGAAATCTCGGATCTCTCTGCGATCAAAGAATCTCTCTGTGCTGCGCACTTGATACGGCAGATTAAGTTTTACCATTTCTCGTTCTACGCTCTTAAGTTGTGAATTTGTGCGGGCCAAAATTGCCACTTCGTGTGGTGGAGTTCCAGAGGTAAGCAGCTCTGTGATTTCACCTAAGACTCCAGCAACCTCTGCTGATTCATTTGCATATGCAACAACGCTCGGCATCGAGCCATGCTCGCTTTGTGCAACGAGCTCCTGCCCCATAGAACCATGGCGCAGTAGAGCATTTGCCGCAAAGGTAATTTCAGGGGTAGATCGGTAGCCGGTACTTAATCGAATTACCTCAGCCTCTGGAAAGCGTTGCGTAAATGTATTTAAGAAAACAGGTGTTGCCCCGGCAAATGAATAAATCGTTTGTGCAGGATCGCCAACGACACAAATATCGTGGCGCTTACCCAACCAAGCATTAATTAAACGCTGTTGAACGGGGGAAATATCCTGATACTCATCAATTGTGAAATAACGATATTGATCTTGTACACGCTCGCGAACATCGGCCTCTTCTTCCAACATTCCTGCGCAGAGTAAGAGCACATCTTCAAAATCAATTGCTAGCTCCTGCTTTTTTACACTTTCGTAAGCGGTATAAATCTGCACCATCTGCTCTGGAATAACGCGTGGTTTCTGCATGCGCTTGCTGATCTCATCAATAAAATCACTAGGGGCAACTTGAGAAACTTTTGCCCATTCAATCTCTGATGCAATATCTCGCATGAGTTCACGATTGGTGGTGCGCACAGAATCTGATAGCCCAGCGCGATTGATAGCTTCAGTAATAAACCCAGTCTTGGTTGTCATTAAATCCGGAGTGCGCCCACCAAAGACAGTTGGCCAGAAGTAGAGCAGTTGGCGAAGGGCTGCTGAGTGAATGGTTCGCGCTGCAACTGTTGGTACGCCAAGGGAACGAAGTCGTGCGCGCATTTCTCCTGCGGCTTTTGCAGTAAATGTCAGCGCCAGAACTTTCTGTGGATCCATCGTTCCAATGGCGGCAGCGTATGCAATTCGATGGGTAATGGCGCGAGTCTTTCCAGTACCAGCTCCTGCGATAACGCAGACAGGTCCACGGGTGGCAAGTGCTACAGCGCGTTGATCGGGGTCGAGGGCAGCGAGGATTTCGCTTTCTAGCGCCATGTGATGCCGCCATATAAATGGCTAAAAATTATCGCCATGCTTCGCCGCCGTGCACCTTTTCCCCGAGCCAGCGTTCAATCATTTTGCGAGCAACAGAAATTGATGGTGGAAGTAAGAGTGAACCATCTGCAGCTGCCGCCTTGAGTTCAGCGCGTGAAAACCATTTCACATCCGTTATCTCTTCGCCATCTCCTTGAGCACTTTCGGGGCTATCCGTTACTGCTTCAAAGGCGATCATGATGCTTGCTGGAAATGGCCAGGGTTGTGAACCTAAATATCGCAACTCACTGACTTTGACATTGGATTCTTCAAAAACTTCTCGCGCAACACATTGTTCAAAGGTTTCACCGGGTTCGAGAAAGCCCGCAAATGTGGAGAAGCGACCTTCTGGCCATACTGGTTGATGTCCCAGCAAGATGCGATCTGCGCGGTCTTTAATCAGAACGATGACCGCTGAATCAGTTCGCGGGTGATGGTGGCTCTGATCAACATCGCAGAATCGAGATGCTCCACCCAGATCGACTCGAGTAATAGCCCCACAGTGTGGGCAACGAGGATGCGCTCTATGCCAATTCGCAAGAGCTGTTGCGTGAAGGGCTAGCTCGGACTCACTCTCTGAAAGTTCGGCACCGATTTCGCGCAGCGTTTTATATCCGCTCTCTTTCTCACTATCGCTTACTTCTGCGCGCCAGGTTGTATCCCAGGCAAAGAATGGTTGGCGAGAATCGTTATCTAGGCCTAAAAAATATTGCGAGCCCTCGTTAAATTTTTCAGATGCAATCTCATCTGCGACATGACCGGCTGAGAGTAAATTGAGTTGGCTCGTACCTGATAAGAGCCTTCCTTCGCAGACTTTAATAATCTTAGCTTGCGACCATAGTTGATCCAGTGTTGCAGGATTTGTTCGGAGCTCACCGGCGCGATCTATGCGGGAAGGGTGCTGATTTATCGCGCTCACAGGTGCAGGTTACTAGTCTGTGGGGGTGCGCATCACCTCGTGGAATCTCCTGCATGGAATGCAGATACCCCCGCAGAAAAAAGCAGACCCTTCCGCTCTTACTCGAGCGGTTGAGGCCCTTAGATCTGATTTCTATGCGCTTCAAGAGGTAGACCATTTCTTGCCGCGTTCTCAATCACGTCCACAGATGCGAGATATTGCAGAGGCGATAGGGGCTCGCGATTGGGCGATGGGACCAAGTGTGATGGGAACGCCTGGTCAATCTTGGAGAAAGAAGCACGACCATGAGCCAGAAATTATTTCTAATAACTCACCTCACTCAGAACTAGTACATGAAAGTTATGGAATCGGAATCGTCTCAAAGATTCCAGTGCTCTCTTGGCATCGCTTAAATCTTGGAAATGCACCTGTTGGCTTACCTCTGATTGTTCCCGGCGACGAAACTGGAAAAGGAAAGCTGAGATTTATCTATGTGAAAGATGAACCTCGTTTAGCGCTAGCTGCAGTTCTTAGTAATGGTTGGACCGTGGTCAACACACACCTTTCGTTTGTCCCTGGTTTTAATACGGCGCAGCTAAGAAAATTAAAGAGGTGGGCCCTTGAACTTGCCGTATCCACGCAGACACGTGCGATCGTGGTTGGAGATCTTAATTTGCCTAAGAACCTTCCTGTCTTGGGTTCGAAGTGGCAATCACTTGTAACCGAGAATACTTATCCAAGTTGGAGCCCTAAGATTCAATTTGATTATATTTTGAGCAAAGATGTAGCTGTCGATGGCTATCGCACTATCAAAAATAGCGCCACAGGGGTAAGTGACCATCTGCCGCTCTCTATCGAATTGATAGAAGGTCTATAAGTTGGGCCTCACTTAATAAGTTAGCCCGGCGATCTGTTCTATTGATTGGTACATAGTGAAATGCAGCGGTTACATCTTCGACGGCAACACCTTGTAACTTAGCCCAGGCAAGGCGATAGACCGCAAGCTGGACAGCGGGGGCTTGCCCAAGCTCTTTTGAACCAGTCTTCCAATCGACAACTTCAAATCCATTCTCGTTCTTATATACGGCATCGATTCGCCCACGTACCAGAACACCTGCAATGACTGTTTCAAATGGAACTTCAACGGCATAGGGATGCAACGTTGCCCATGATGAAGCCAGCCACGCAGCTTTGAGATCTTCTAACTTCTGATCCTCTTCAAAGGGTGTCAACAGATCAAAATCTTCGTCATCAAAGAGCGTCTTAGCGTTGAAATGATTTTCGACCCACACGTGAAAAGCTGTTCCACGGTGCGAGTATTCATCCATAGCGCGTGGCATTGGTCTGCGAATTGTGCGCGCAAGTTCTGCAGGATCTTGAGCTAGTGCAATCAGCGATGAGGTTGAAAGGCGCGCAGGTAGTGCAACATCTAAGGCTCCTGCCTTAAATTCATTAAATTCAGCGATGATCGCTCGCGCATCATCAACCCAACCCTGAACTTCTTTATTTACTTCTGCATTTACCTCTGCGCCCAAATCAAGCGGCGCCGCGCTTTCAACGAGCGCGACTGTGCGATCAAAATCTGCTCGACGCTCGCCCAAAGGATCTCGTGGCCATTGCGCTGTTATCTCTTGATCGTGGGCTGGATTGCGATCGCTGCTAACGGGTGCAACAGGTGCCGATAAAACGGTGCCGACAGCGCTTGCAACCTCTTGCACTCGTTCGTAAATAATTGAAGGATCAACTGGTTTCTTACCATCTCGCCAAAACGATGTTGAACAGAATAGGTGTGTACGAGCTCGAGTCATTGCAACATAACCAAGTCGAATTTCTTCACGTTCTTTATACGCCACACAATCGTGAGCAAAGGCATCAATTGCCTTTTTTGCCTGTGCATTTGTCGTCGCAGCGTTCCAAGTAAAGAGAGGCAGGAGCGCGCCATCTCCACGAAGTGAGAATGGAATATGGGCTTCGTTGGTAATCCAATTATCGGGATCTGATGTATTGCCGCTGGGGAATGTGCCTTGCGCAAGTCCTGGAACAGCTACAACATCCCATTCAGCACCCTTTGCCATATGGATAGTAAGAATTTGCACAATACTGCTATCGACTTCAGGGGCGCCAGCTTTAAGACCACCTTCTTCTTCGCTTGCAATATCTAACCACTGTAGGAACGCAGATAAGGTGCCGCCGCTTCGTGCAAACTTTGCAGCCTCATCTAAGAAGCGATCAAGGTGGCGACGACCGCGTATGCCCCCATCACGTAAGATCACTTCAGATTCCAGGTTTAAGTAGCGCTCGATATCAACAATAAGATCTGTAATGGGTGCAGATGCACGAGAACGTAGTCGGCGAAGGTCTGAGGCAAATGATGCAAGGCGTTGATACCCAAGCTCGCTGAAGTTTCTCTTGTCACACTTTTCAATTTCATCAAGTGCGTCGATAACGCTTCCAATAAATTGATCATCGCTCTCGGCAGATTGAGGATTTCCCGCAATAATATTTTTTACAATACCTCTGCTATCTGTCCGCATCTCCTCCGATCGCGAACGAGCAAAGCGACCCAGCGCCGCGATATCGCGTGGACCAAGATTGAGGCGTGGACCAGTCAGTAACCTCATGAGCGATGAGCCTGCATCAGGGTTATTAACTACCTTCAACATCGCAACTACATCTGCTACCTCAGGTAGATGAACAAGACCGCCAAGGCCAAGAACTTCTGAAGGTATACCCGCGTAAGCCAGGGCCTCTTGAATCAAGGCAATTTGAGCTCGTTTACGAACAAGGACTGCAAAGGTCTTTGGCGCCTTGGAGCCAGCCTGAGTACGGGCCGGGTTATTCCAGAGGGGCGCAAAATATTCAGCGATTGCAGTACTTTCGGCCTCTAGATTCTCAAAGATACCGCAGGTTAAATCGCCCTT
>DJBN01000049.1:8500-10363 GCA_002430075.1 Actinobacteria bacterium UBA5975
CTGCTGAAATTTCATTTGCAAGAGTCAGAATCGCATCATCGTTGCGATAGGTAGTCAGTAGCTCGTATACGTTCTTACCTGTTGCGCCATTCGCCTTTGGGAAGTTGCTATTAAATGCGCTGATCGTGCCAGATGATGCTCCGCGCCAGGTATAGATTGATTGGCATGGATCTCCGACTGCGGTAACGGGATGTCCGCCACCAAAGAGCGCCGACAACATCCGAACCTGTGATTGAGATGTATCTTGATATTCATCGAGTAAGACCACTGGATACTTTGCCCGCTCTAGCTCACCGACATCAGGAAAGTTAACAGCGATATCTGATGCAAGTGCGATTTGGTCATCGAAAGAGAGTTCGCCTGATTGACGACGTACCTCAAGGAAAGATTCAATCATCGGAAGCATTGCCATGCGCTGGTTTACAACTTTGGCAACTTTTCGAGTTTCTTCATTAGTTGGACCCGTCATCGCCGCTAGCTCTTGAAGTACTTTCTCATCGGCTTCTCGAATCTCGCTAAAGCTGACACGATGTTCGAGAATCATTGAGGTAAGCCCCAGCAAATCTTTGACAACGGTACTTGCAGCATCATTGCTGGCAAAAGTTCCGTCATCCCATTGGCGAACCAATGCATTGGCAGCCATCCAAAGAGAAGCTTCACCGAGCGGTTGAACGTCGGCATCGATGCCGTAACGAATTGCATGTTCGCTTAATAACCGTCCTGCATAGGAGTGATAGGTAGTAACGGCTGTATCGAGGCTATTAAATGTGCGGACAATTCCTGCCTTATCTTGAGCCTGCTGAAACTGGCGTAAGCGCTTACGAATTCGAGTGTTGAGCTCACCTGCTGCCTTGCGAGTAAAGGTAAGCCCCAAAATTTGATCAGGCCGCGCAATTTCATTGGCAACGAGATAGACAACCCGCGCTGCCATTGTTTCGGTCTTTCCAGATCCGGCACCGGCAATAACGACCGCTGGTTCGAGCGGATTATCTTTAATTGAAATAATCGGGCGTTGTTCATCGGACGGCAGATAGAAAGTTGGATCGATAGTCATAATCATCTGCGCTACCTGATCTGGTGAATACTTTTCAATAAGCGGCTTATCTATCATTGATGGACCGCCTTTCCCTCTAGATAAAGTGGGCAAGAAGGTTTAACTCTGCACTGCTTACAGAGCTCGCTCTTACGGGCTGTAAATGTGGCATCTCCCATGCCTGATGCAATATCTGAAAGCTCTGTTGATAAACCTTCGATATCGATAAGCCCATCTTGCTCGCGAGTGCTGTAGCTCTTATTCTTACTTGCAAGATAGACCAATTGCGCACCGCTTACCGCTGTAGTACTTAACTTATTGGTAAAGCCATCGAGTGCGACTCCGAGTTGATAACAGGCTAGTTGTAAATTGGTCTTGGCATCTTCGCCTGTGATCTCTTTCTTGCCAGTTTTAAAATCAATGATGAAGTGTCTGCCTTCGCTATCTACCTCAATGCGGTCAACGTTTCCTCTGATGTGCGCACGCCCAACGGTGATATCAAAGCTCTCTTCGACCCCGGCCACAGTGCGGATATTTTTGGAGAGTGATTCTTGGTGAAAGAGCGAGAAACGTTCGAGCATCTTCTTAGCCCTCGCAAGGGATGCTGTGCTGATCCATCCCTGTGCATCATCAATCAGTGGCCACGCTTCTAGTAGTTTTTCCTGCAGCATCGCATCGGTAATTGCGGGCTCTTCTACTTTAAGACGAGCGAATTCGTGAATGACAGAGCCCAGAAGTTGCGCTGTTGAATCTCCATCTCTGCCGCCGCTCTTTTCAAGAAACCATTTCAAGCCGCATTCGGTGAAATTTTCAGCACCCGATGGCGAGAC
>DJBN01000049.1:10559-14891 GCA_002430075.1 Actinobacteria bacterium UBA5975
GAAGGAAGAGCTAGATGGATGCCACTGGATGAGAGAGTCTTAAGAAGGGATGCAGCTTCCTTGTTATGTCCCAGATTTACTTCACGCCGTAAGGTCGCAACGAGGGCGGCTGCTGTCAGTGGTCTTGGTACCTCGACCTCGTCATTGCCATGGTGATCCCCGCCTTCATCTCGTAGCGATTGCGCTAAATCTTCAAAGTAGATTGAAGGAGCCGCATCTTCTCGAGAGATAGCTGTGACGAGCAGGCTCTGTCGAGCCCTGGTTGTTGCAACATGAAATAGCCGCGCTTCATCATCGGCAAGGGATGATGCTGCAATCATCGTCAGAACGTTTTGAGCTAGTTCATCTCCGTGGCGCACACGTTCTACTAAACGTTCGGCGCCAAGGAGCGAACTTCGTTGTTTAAGGTTTGGCCATACTCCCTCTTGTACTCCGGCAACTGCCACACGGCGCCATTGACGACCCTTTGCTGAGTGCACAGTAAGAATTTCAACAACATCTGGGCGAACTCCACGCGCTGTAATGAGGTCGGTAACAATCGTCTCTTTCTCGATTTCTGCAAGAAAGAGATCTGGTTTTGCTCCAGGAAAACGTTCGATGTGGCGAGCTGCTGTATCAAAGAGCTGAATCATTGCATCGAGATCGCGATCGGCGGATGCGCCGCGCAAACCGCCACGAAGGGCTGATGCACGCCATGCATCGCTTAACTTTTCGTTATCACGATTTACTGCGTTATTCCAGATTGCCCACAGTAGATCGTGGATGGTTGCGTTCTTCTTAGCAATTGCCTTCTTTGCACCTTTAAGAAGTGCATGAACTTGTAAGAGCTCTGCGGAATCTTCAATGGCCACTTCGCCTGTAAGAATGGCATCGATAATTAATTGCGTTCCGCTTCTCTTATCGTGGACTTCATCGCGAGCAGCAAGCAACGCTGCACGGGTTCGACGGAGCGAAACTGAGGTTGCTCCCCCGAATTCAGATGTCAGTAATTTTTCGGCTGTATCGAGATTGAGCGGAGTTTTGCCCGTTGCAACTCGTGCGAGGAGTAAAAAGGGTGCAATAGCTGCGTTATGAGCCAGCGCTTCTATATCTCCGGCGACGGGAATTGAGACATGTGCAAAGGCGCGACGCAGAGCTGCTGTGGTCTGCCCTTGTGATCGGACGATAACTGCCATCTCTGAATATGCAACGCCATCCATCAGATGTGCACGTTTGAATTGATAGGCGATGTATTGAGCTTCTTCAGATTCCGATGTTAAACGCGCGACCTGGACCGCCGGAGTTCCGCGGAAATTTATCGTTAGTTCGATCTGCGTTGCGCCGTGTGAAATATAGGAATCAATTACTGCGGCAACGCCTTCAGGATCTGCTCCACGGAATCGTCCGACTGCGCTTGCAGCATCGGCTGCGATAATTAAATCATTATCTGCCAAAAGGCTGAGTAGCGTGCGTTGAGCAGGGTCGCTCTCTTGAAATTCATCAACGATTATTGATGTGAAGCGACTGCGGAGCTCTTGCAGTAGTTCAGGGTTACTTCGAAGATAGTTGACTGCGCTATTGATGATTTCAGATGGGTCGATACGAACTTTCGCATCTGCAGCTAATACTTCTTGCAGTGTCATGGCGCCTAGATAGCGCTTCCAAAATTCGGCTGCACCGTGCCAATATTTCTCACCTAGCTGATGGCCGCGCTCTGCCAACTTTTCTGGAGTAATGCCACGTTCATTTGCGCGCATAATGAGATCACGCAGCTCGCGAACAAATCCTTGAGTCTGTAGCGGTTCACCCAGTGATTCGGGAGTGCGATGTAGATCAGGATGCCACTGCTTGTAGCCATCTTCTATATCGCCCTCAAGAAGTTGAGCGATAAAATTTTCTTGTTCAGCACCCGATAGTAAAACTATGTCACGGTAGTTATCACCGGTACGCATCTTAAGAATTGAATAAGCGAGTGAGTGAAATGTGCGCGCAAGCGGTTCGAATGCGGTCTTTTCTGATCGCGTCACAATTGCATCTCGTATTTCAGATGCGCGTTCGCGCCCAAAAGCGATCACCAGAATTGAATCCGGAGATTGACCGCTATTGATACGAGATAGAGCTGCTTCGATGAGAACTGTGGTTTTACCCGTACCGGTGGTTCCGGTAAGAATCAGCGGTCTTCCGCGATGGGCGATTGCGTCCAGCTGCTCTCCGCTGAATTTAAGCTCTGATTGGTCAGGGGCAGCACGTACAAGACGTAGTGGCGGTGCGGGCTGCTTACTCACAGTTCGTNNTGAGAGTAAGTGAGGCTGCAGCTGGTTCGGCTCTGACGAGGCGTAGCTGCGGTTTACTCACAGTTCGTATTCAACCGCAGAGGAGTGACAATTAGGCAGATGTGAGGGTTTAAATGAAGAAGGGGCATCGCTGCGGGACTTTAACGAGCAAATCCCAAGCTAGCCCCTTCTTCATTAGCGCGATCTAGCTCTGGTTATTCTTCTTTGCTCGTGATGTGGCTCGTGCGCGCTCTGCGCCATCGAGGGTCACTTTACGAATTCGGACAACAGCTGGAGTTACTTCGACGCACTCATCTTCACGACAGAATTCGAGAGCGCCTTCCATGTTGAGCTTCTTAGGTGGAATCAATTTTTCAGAATCATCAGTTCCTGATGCACGCATGTTGGTAAGTTTCTTTTCGCGTACGCAGTTGACATCCATATCGTCTGCACGAGAGTTTTCACCGATAACCATTCCTTCATACACTTCATCGCCAGGTTCTACGAAGATTGATCCTCGCTCTTGAATTCCAGCAAGTGCATAAGAGGTAACAGCGCCCATGCGATCTGAAACAAGTGAACCTGTTCCACGAGTACGTAACTCACCAAACCATGGTTCGTATGAATCAAATACATGGTGTAGCAAACCTGTTCCACGAGTCTCTGTAAGGAACTCAGTGCGGAAGCCGATAAGGCCACGGGAAGGAACTTTGTAATCAAGACGGATCCAACCGGTTCCGTGATTGACCATCTGCTCCATGCGGCCCTTACGAAGTGCCATTAACTGAGTAAGTACACCGAGATACTCTTCAGGTGCATCAATGGTAAGTCGTTCCATTGGTTCGTTGAGTTTTCCATCAATTATCTTGGTAACCACTTGTGGCTTACCAACTGTAAGTTCGAAGCTTTCGCGTTTCATAATTTCAACAAGGACTGCAAGCTGAAGTTCTCCACGGCCTTGAACTTCCCAGGTATCTGGACGTTCGGTATTAAGCACACGCAGTGAAACGTTACCAACAAGCTCTTTATCGAGACGATCCTTTACTTGGCGAGCGGTAAGCATCTTGCCGCTCTTGCCTGCAAGTGGAGAAGTATTGATTCCGATTGTCATCGAAATAGATGGTTCATCCACTGTAATTAGCGGCAGAGCATGTGAATTCTCAAGGTCGGCGAGGGTTTCACCCAGCGTAATGGTTTCAATACCTGCGACAGCGATAATGTCTCCGGGACCTGCTTCAAGGGCTGGAATACGTTCAAGAGCTTCAGTCATCAGAAGTTCTGAAACCTTTACGCGCTCAGTTGTTCCATCGGTTTTAATCCATGAAACTGTCTGGCCCTTCTTAATCACACCTTCGTGAACGCGGCATAGCGCCAAACGTCCAAGGAATGGTGAAGAGTCAAGGTTTGTCACGTGTGCCTGAAGCGGAGCGCCTTCGTGATAAACAGGTGCTGGAATTGCAGAGAAGATGGTGTCGAACAATACGTCAAGGTTCTCTTCTTCCGGCATTCCACCATCTGCTGGACGAGTCAGTGATGCACGACCTGCCTTAGCTGATGCATAGACAACGGGAAATTCGATCTGCTCTTCATTGGCATCAAGATCAAGGAAGAGTGCATATGCCTCATCGACAACTTCTGCGATACGTGAGTCAGAACGATCTACCTTATTGATAAGTAAAATAACTGGAAGGTTCTTCTGGAGCGCTTTACGAAGAACGAAGCGAGTCTGTGGAAGTGGGCCCTCTGAAGCATCAACCAGCAAGATCACGCCATCGACCATTTCTAATCCGCGCTCTACTTCGCCGCCGAAATCTGCGTGGCCTGGCGTATCAATAATATTGATGACAGTGTCACCACGACGTACTGAAGTATTCTTTGCAAGAATCGTGATTCCCTTTTCGCGTTCTAGATCCATCGAATCCATCATGCGATCTTGGCCTTCTTCTTGCTTCTTATAAGCGGCGAAGGCTCCGGATTGCCACAACATCGCATCAACGAGCGTTGTCTTTCCGTGGTCAACGTGAGCGATGATCGCTACGTTGCGAAGGTTGTCGCGGGTCTTCCGTGGAAGATCCTTAAG
>DJBN01000049.1:14983-18226 GCA_002430075.1 Actinobacteria bacterium UBA5975
TTAGACATTGAATCTGAACTCCACTACGTCTCCGTCTTGCATGATGTATTCCTTGCCTTCCATACGCACTTTGCCCTTTGCCTTCGCATCGACCATCGAGCCTGCTTCTACCAAGTCGGCAAAAGAAACGATTTCAGCTTTAATGAAACCTTTTTGGAAATCTGTATGTATGACGCCAGCAGCCATTGGTGCGGTATCGCCCTTATGAATTGTCCAGGCGCGTGCTTCCTTTGGCCCGGCTGTTAAATAGGTTTGAAGGCCCAACGTGTCAAAACCAACTCGGGCAAGAGTTGCTAGCCCTGGCTCGGTAAGTCCAATTCCTTGTAAAAGTTCGAGAGCATCTTCATCAGAAAGTTCGGCAAGCTCTGCCTCTGTCTTTGCATCAAGGAAGATAGCTTCTGCCGGTGCAACAAGGGTTGCTAACTTCTTACGAAGCTCCTCATCGGCAAGCTCTGCAGCATCGACATTAAAAACATAGAGGAAAGGTTTTGCAGTCAGTAGGTGCAGCTCATGTAGAAGTTCGCGATCAATCTTTGATTGTGACAGTGGCTTTCCAGTTTGCAACCATTCGTTAGCTTCTTTGACTGCTTCAAGAATCGGCGCCTTCTCTTTGGCAACGCGCGCCTCTTTCTCAAGACGAGGAATTGCTTTCTCAATTGTCTGTAAATCTGCGAGTGCAAGTTCGGTATTGATGGTTTCGATATCGCCAGAAGGATCAATGCGACCATCGACGTGAACAACATCACCATCTGTAAAGACACGAATGACCTGACAGATTGCATCGGTCTCGCGAATATTGGCGAGAAATTTATTTCCAAGGCCAGCGCCAACGGACGCGCCTTTTACAATGCCTGCGATATCTACAAATGAAAGGGCTGCTGGAAGAAGCTTTTCCGAGGTAAAGATGGCAGCAAGCTTTGCCAAGCGCTCATCAGGTACGCCTACGACGCCTATATTGGGCTCGATCGTGGCGAAGGGGTAGTTGGCGGCCAATACATTGTTCTTGGTCAGAGCGTTAAAGAGGGTCGACTTTCCGACATTCGGCAGGCCGACGATTCCAATTGAGAGGCTCATAAGTAGGACAGCCTACGCGGAATTGTCAGTGCCTCCTGCCACGATAGCCCCATGCCCAGCGCACTCGTGACCCTCATAACTCTGATTCTTGGCCTCTTTATCGGTTTGGGGCTAGGTATCTGGATTTCTCGCACCAAGAACGCTGCGGGTTCGGGTACTCATCTGGCGCAAGAACTTAACGATCTCAAAGTATTGCTCAAAGCATCCGATGATCGCCTCAAGGCCGCCGAAGCAAAATCTGAAAACGATACAAAGATTGCAACTCAGATGGAAGAGATGAAAGCCTCTGTCGAACGTATGCGCATACAAGCCAATGATGCTGCTGAAAAACGCGTTGCATCTGAAGTCCAACTCATTGGAACTATCGATGAGATGCGCAAAGCTTCAACATCTTTCTTTGATGAAACTAAGAAGATTGCTGGAGCTCTAGCTAATTCACAGACCCGCGGAAAATTTGGCGAAGCGCAATTGCAATTGCTCCTCGAGCAGGCAGGTCTTCGCGACGGCCACGAATATCAAGCACAGCGTTCAACAACTGATGCCGATTCTTCAGGTATCCCTGATATCACCGTTCATATGCCGGGGGGCTCTAAGTTATTTATCGACTCTAAATTTCCATTCGACAGATTCCTTGAGGCATTTGCTACAGAAGATCAAGCAGAGCGCGATGAATTACTTGCGCTGCACACTAAAGATTTGCTCAAACATGTCGATGCCCTATCTAAGCGCGGCTACCACAAATCACAGGGGTCGCCTGATTTCGTCGTTCTCTTCCTCCCCTTTGAAACCCTTCTGGCAGAATCACTTCGTATTGATCCGCTCCTTCTGGAAAAATCCTTTAAGGTCGGAGTCACCCTTGCCACACCTACATCGATGATGGCCCTTCTTCGCACTGTCGGACATATCTTTACCCGCAATCAATTGGCAGAAAATGCCGATGACATCACTAAAGTTGCCGGAACATTTCTTAAAAATCTCACACTGCTGCACACCAAGATTGTCGCTGTTGGCAAGGCGATCAATTCAACGTCAAAGGCTTATGAAGATCTCGTTCCAACCGCTGAAAAGACTGTTCTCTCGCCGGCGCGACGAATCCATAAACTCGGCGTTATTGGGGATAAAGAGAAGCTCGCAATCGAATATCCTGAAGCCCCTGCATTAGTTCGCGAGCTGCAGAATTCAGAGCTAGATAGCCCCGATGATTTTATTGATGTTGAAGTAGTAGAGGAGTAAGAGATGAGCAATCAGAAGAAGAGACCTTCGCTTTCAGGTCCAGGACTTAAGAAAGAGGGCGTTGTCGTTCTCCAAACTCTCTTTATCCTAATCTTTGTCTCTCTCGAAATATGGGTCCGTTCAGGAGCTGGAATCCTCTCGGGTCTGATTATCTGCCTTGTTACCTACGGCGGTGTTGCATATGGGCGCAAAGGCACTCGCTATGTATCTGCTGTAACTCCACCACTTGCCTATGCAGCAACAACTCTTTTGATGACGATCCTCAACGATGGACTTCGTCCTTCACGTGTGGGAATCGATTTTGTTGCATCCCTTGCAAGCGTTGCGCCGTTCTTACTTATTAGCGCGCTCTATAGCTGGTTTATGTTCTTTAATGAGAAGGCAAAGAACCGTCCTTCAAAGCGTTTACAGACTCTTCCAGAAGCTCGCTAAAACCCTCGCAGTATCCTTTGGCTGATCTTCATTCGGGCAATGTCCGGCTGCTTTAATTATTGTCAGTGGCGCACCTAAATCCTTTGCCATCTGATCCTGCATCTCTAAAGGCCAGGCATCATCGTTCTCACCATAAATGACATGGACTGGAACCTTTGTCGCGACAATTTTCTCAATCAGTGACTGCGCGCTCTGTAAATGCAGGGCCATATCGTGGGTGGAGCGAGGATCTGATGAGGTCCAACGTTTCTTATAGAGCTCATAGCGCGGAAGCAATTTATCTGTCTCTTCTTTAAAGCGATCCCAAGAATCCTGCATCGACATACTCTTCATGATTTTTATTGTGCCCTCTAGATCTGGTTTATCTGGAATCCAATGTGGGCCACTGCAGAAAATCGTTAACGATGCCCAAAAATCGGCAGACTCAGCAAGTACCTGCTGAGCGACAAGGCCGCCGAATGAGTGGCCTAGAAGATGTGGTTTTTCAAAGCCGTAGTGATGTGC
>DJBN01000049.1:18274-29184 GCA_002430075.1 Actinobacteria bacterium UBA5975
TGCGATATCAAAAACATCTTGTGCTAACGATTGAACTTGGTAGGCGTCTTCGCGCTTACTATGAGCGGACTCGTGTTGTCCACGATTATCAAAGGTCAGTACTCGATAGCCCATATCAGCCAGAATTGGGCCGATGAGATCAAAGTCTTCTTTGCTTCCGGTAAAGCCATGGACAAGCACTACATCTGCTATTCGTACTGCTGGTTCGTAGATTTCGACGGCTAGCTTCTCACCTTGGATATCTACGAAAGCGGTCACTGCTTAAGCCTTCTTTAAATCAGCGCGGAGCTCTTTAGGTAGAGCAAAGAGCAGAGTCTCCTCCGTTGCTCGAATCTCTTCTACATCGTGATATCCATGCACGCTCAAATGCTTCAATAAATCATCGACAAGAATTTCAGGAACTGATGCACCACTTGTAACACCGATTGTTTCAGCGTTTGCTAACCACTCTTCTTTAACTTCAGCTGCATAATCAACGAGATAGGCAGCCTTTGCGCCATATTCGAGGGCAACTTCAACAAGGCGCACAGAATTTGATGAATTGGTAGAACCGACGACTAAGACCAGATCTGATTGTGGTGCAATAGCTTTGATTGCTTCTTGGCGATTCTGTGTGGCATAACAAATATCATCTGATGGAGGATTTTGAATCTCAGGAAATCTATCTTTAAGTATTGCAACAGATTGCATCGTTTCATCAACTGAGAGAGTGGTCTGCGTAAGCCAGACAAGTTTCTTTCCTGGAGTTGGCACAATCGTGCGAGCTTCATCAAGTCCATCAACGATGCGTACTTTGCCAGGTGCTTCACCGGCAGTGCCTTCAACCTCTTCGTGTCCGACGTGGCCAATGAGTAAGATCTCAGTCTCTTCATTAGCAAATCTCTTTACCTCATTATGTACCTTTGTTACCAGCGGACAGGTGGCATCGATAGTTTTGAGGTTTCGGGCGGCAGCTTCTGCGTGGACGGCAGGAGAGACTCCGTGTGCTGAAAAGACAACTGTTGAACCTTCTGGAACTTCATCGGTTTCGTTCACGAAGATGACGCCGCGTTGTTCGAGGGTAGAGACCACATGCTTGTTATGGACAATCTCTTTGCGCACATAGACAGGCGCTCCATAGAGTTCGAGAGATTTTTCAACAGCAATCACCGCACGGTCCACCCCTGCGCAATATCCACGAGGCGCGGCGAGGAGAACTCTCTTCTTCATAAGTGCAGTCTATTAGGCTCTGTCTATGTTCGAAACTTCAAGTCAATCTCCGGCGCCGGTGCGTCTGGTCTCTGAAGCTATCAAGGATTACATCGATAGATTAGGCCCTATCTGGATTGAGGGCGAGATTTCTGAACTCAATGAACGCAGCGGCGGAATGGCCTTTATCCGCCTTCGCGATACCAGTGCAGATATGAGTATTTCGGTGATGTGTTATAAAACTGTCTTAGCTTCAGTGCAACCCCTACCTGCAAATGCTCGAGTAGTAATTTATGCAAAGCCTTCATGGTTTACAAAAAATGGGTCACTCACGCTCTCTGCCAAAGAGATTCGCCACGTTGGAGTCGGTGAATTACTGGCTCGTCTTGAAGCGTTAAAGGAGAAGTTAGCTGCCGAAGGCCTCTTCAGCGCCGATCGTAAAATTGCACTTCCACGTCTGCCCAGAAAAGTTGGTTTGATCTGTGGACGTAATACCGATGCGGAAAAAGATGTCGTTGAAAATGCTCGTCGTCGATGGCCCGCAGTTCAATTTGAAATTCGTGAGGTAGCCGTGCAAGGAGCGGCCGCAGTTGTTGAAGTATCTGCAGCCCTTGCTGAGCTAGAGGCAAATTCAGAAGTCGATGTCATTATCATTACTCGCGGGGGTGGCTCTTTTGAAGATTTGCTGCCTTTCAGCGATGAATCTCTGGTTCGACTTGCATCTGAATGCACCACAGCAATAGTCAGCGCCATTGGACACGAGAAAGATGCACCACTGCTTGATTATGTCGCTGACTATCGCGCATCCACTCCGACCGATGCTGCCAAGAGGGTTGTGCCAGATATCGCTCAAGAGATCAGTGATATCGAAAAGATTCGCGATCGCATCTATCGTAGACTCCTCTCAACGATTGATTATGAACTCAACCAGATTGCCCAGCTACGAAATCGCCCCGTCATGAAAGATCCAGGCCTTATGGTCACAGCCAGGCGCGATGAGATCAAAGCCTTACGCGATCGATCCATGCGCAGCTTTACCTCAATCCTTGAAATCGAGAAGAAGGAGTTGAAGGGCGTTAAAGCCCACCTTCGTTCGCTTTCTCCCCAGTCAACGATGGAGCGAGGTTATGCCGTGGTTCAATTTGCAGATGGAGGCATCGTGCGAGATGCCACAAAACTCAAGGCGGGTACGGCTTTACGCATCCGCGTCGCAAAGGGCGAGACCGGCGCCACAGTCACCGATTAATAAGATGCGAGTAGATTAAGCACATGGCCACAAAGAGTGAGAAGCCTTCCTATGAAGAGGCTCGCGATGAACTCGCAGAAATTGTTGAATCCCTCGAAGATGGCAGCGCAACTCTTGAAGAATCCCTCACACTCTGGGAACGAGGCGAAGTATTAGCAAAGATCTGCCAAGAGTGGCTTGATGGGGCAAAGAAATTAATTGATGCGGCGAAGAAACCAGCGCAGTAATGGCTCCCGAATTTACCTACTCTGAATTACTGCCACTGGGCGCAGATAAGACCACCTACCGTTTAATTTCTAAAGATGGCGTAAGCGTTATCAAGCTCGGTGATCAGGAATTCTTACAGGTATCCCCCGAGGCGCTGACACTGCTGACTGAAACAGCTATCCACGATATTTCGCATTACCTGCGCACTGAACATCTTGAGCAGCTGGCAAAGATTTTATCTGACCCAGAAGCATCCCCCAATGATCGCTTTGTAGCGTTAGATCTTTTAAAGAATGCCAATATCGCAGCGGGTGGAATTCTGCCAATGTGTCAGGACACTGGAACTGCTCTGATTATGGGAAAGAAGGGTCAGTATGTTCTGACCACTTCTAAAGATGAGGTCGCACTTTCTCAAGGAATTTACGACGCCTTTACCAAATTAAATCTTCGCTATTCGCAGATGGCCCCTCTCACCACATGGGATGAGAAGAACACAGGCAATAACTTGCCAGCTCAAATTGAGATTTTTGCAGATAGCGATCACGCTGACGAATACAACTTCCTCTTTATCGCCAAGGGCGGAGGAAGTGCCAATAAGTCATTTCTCTATCAAGAGACCAAGGCAATCCTTAACCCCGTCTCATTCATTGCGTGGCTGGAAGATAAACTTCGTTCCATCGGAACTGCAGCATGCCCTCCGTATCACCTCGCAATTGTTATCGGTGGAACCAGCGCTGAATACACAGTAAAGGCTGCAAAGCTTGCCAGTACTCACTATCTCGATTCTTTGCCAACAACAGGGGATGCCGTAACGGGCCATGGTTTTCGCGATCTTGCTCTTGAGGAAGAAGTCTTTAAGCTCACGCAGAAGCTAGGAATTGGCGCACAGTTTGGCGGCAAGTACTTCTGCCACGATGTTCGCGTCGTTCGCCTTCCACGCCATGGGGCATCTCTGCCAATTGCAATTGCAGTCTCTTGTTCTGCAGACCGTCAAGCAAAGGCGAAGATTACAAAGGATGGAATCTTCCTCGAAACTCTTGAGACCGAACCCGCACATTTCTTGCCCGAGACCACCGATGAACATCTCGACGACAACGTCGTTGCCATCGATCTCAATCAGTCGATGGATGCAATACGCGCAGAACTTTCAAAATATCCAGTCAAGACTCGACTCTCATTATCTGGCACCATCGTGGTAGCTCGCGATATTGCTCATGCCAAAATTAAAGAGATGCTCGATGCAGGAAAGCCGATGCCTGAGTACATGAAAAATTATGCTGTTTACTATGCAGGACCTGCAAAGACTCCAACGGGAATGGCATCAGGTTCTTTTGGGCCAACAACTGCCGGCCGCATGGATTCCTATGTCGAGTACTTCCAAGCAAGTGGTGGTTCTTTCGTCATGCTGGCAAAGGGCAATCGCTCCCAAGCGGTCACCGACGCCTGTGCCAAAAATAGTGGCTTCTACCTAGGCTCGATCGGAGGGCCTGCAGCGCGCCTTGCCCAAGATTGCATCAAGAAAGTTGAAGTTCTCGACTTTGAAGAGCTGGGCATGGAAGCTATCTGGAAGATCGATGTGGTGGATTTTCCAGCCTTTATCGTTGTTGATGATAAGGGTAATGATTTCTTTGCGGAAACTTTGAAAATGGTCACGATTGGTACAAGACCGGAAACATGATCTGCCAAAGGCGGCGCGCAGGTTTGAAAGACCTTAGCTAAGTTTTTAATTTAGTAGTAATTGCTCTGCTTAAATTTTGACCAAGCCTTACATGGGCTGATGTATCGGATATCGATATAGCGAAGACCCCAACGGATCTGAGTAACCGGGTTGGTGCGCCAATCACTTGAAATAATCTCCATCTTGACTGCAGGCAGCGCTTGAGGAATTCCGTGGGCACCCGAACTGTAATTATGTGCCTTGTAATTCCAGTGGCTCTCTCTCGTCCAAAGGCTATTAAGACATTCGAATTGGTAATCACCCCAGCCGTATTCCTCGGCCATGATCAACCGGGCAACTCTCTTGGCGCCATTGGTTGTTCGCGCTACCTCTACCTGGCGGCTCAGTGTTGCAACCAAGGCCATCTCTGCGATCTGAGCTGATAGAGAGGCGGCTGATGGATTGGAGGCCACAGTCAGGTTCTTTGAATTTGGCAGGGTCAGGCTAGTTGTCATTGGGAAATCTAAACCATTTGCACTTGGTTGAGCCGAGGCCAAAAATAGGAGAGAGGCAATTGTTACCCAGAGAGCTGGGTTGCCCTTCTTCAGGGTTTTCAAGGTTGCAAGGAGGCGAAGTGACGATGACTTCATCAGCGTTGCTCCTTCTCTTCTAGGCTCTTCTGGACGTGCGCTATCAACCTCGAAAGAGGGTGAAGGTATGGGGGAATGGGTAAATGCTGGCGTGAGCAGCGGTGAGTCGCAAATTTTGGCGTGCGTGAGTCGCAAATTCGCAGAAAAGGTGGGGGCTGTGGATAGGTAAAAGTGCAGGTCAGCTAGGGTAAAGTCCTATATGTCCGATTTATCACTGTGACATTTAAGGAGGGCCATTCTGGCCCATTTGCGGGTCTCCTACTGGGCTGGACCTTCGAGCATTTCGGTAACAAGGGCAGCGATTGCAGACCGCTCTGACCTGGTCAGGGTCACATGGGCGAAGAGCGGGTGGCCCTTGAGGGTCTCAACGACCGCGACAACTCCATCATGGCGACCAACGCGCAAGTTATCGCGCTGAGCCACATCGTGGGTCATCACAACGCGAGATCCTTGGCCAATACGAGAGAGAACGGTGAGTAAAACTCCCCGTTCTAGAGATTGGGCTTCATCAACAATAACAAATGCATCATGCAATGAACGTCCGCGAATATGAGTCAGCGGTAAAACTTCGATAAGACCACGATCAATGATTTCATCAATCACTGTCTGGCTAACGAGAGCTCCCAAAGTATCAAAAACTGCTTGGGCCCACGGTGACATTTTCTCGCCTTCACTTCCTGGTAGGTAACCAAGTTCTTGCCCACCGACAGGATAGAGGGGGCGGAAAATTACAACCTTCTTATGAAGGCGTTTCTCCATCACAGCTTCCAAACCTGCGCAGAGAGCGAGCGCCGATTTTCCTGTTCCGGCCCGGCCACCCAAAGAGATGATTCCAATGCTGTCATCAAGAAGTAGATCGAGAGCAATTCTCTGTTCAGCAGATCGGCCATGAAGACCAAAGGCTTGGCGATCTCCGCGAACCAATTGCAGGCGCTTATCCTCAGTAACTCGAGCCAGGGCGCCGCCTTTTTCTGAGTGTAGAACGATTCCTGTATGCACAGGGAATTGATGTGCACATTCGTGATCTGCCCGATCTGATGAGTACAGCTCATCAATAATGCTATGACCGACTGAAACCTCTTCAATTCCAGTCCAGCCACTATTGGAGACAAGCTCGGCAAGATACTCCTGGGCTTCAACGCCCACGGATGAGGCTTTAACGCGAAGTGGTAAGTCTTTAGTTACCAGAACAACTTTCTTCCCATCGGACATGAGGTTCTTTGCAATTGCCAAGATACGAGAATCATTTGTTCCATCGCGCAAAAAGCCGTGAGGCAAGGTACTTAAATCTGTGTGATTAAGCTCGACCGAAAGCGTTCCGCCTTCTGGGGTCACAGTCAGTGGCGCATCTAGGCGGCCATGTTCGATACGCAGATCATCGAGTGCGCGAAGAGCAGCTCTGGCAAAGTAGCCAAGCTCCGGGTGATCGCGTTTACTCTCAAGTTCACCGATTACTGCAATTGGAATAATTACTTCATGTTCTTCAAATCGTGATAACGCCCCGGGGTCTGCCAGCAGCACAGAGGTATCTAAAACATAGGTTTTACGGGCGGAATTGCTCTTATCTGCAGCAGTCGATCGTGAACTAGCCGAACGCGAAGTAGCCAAGGCTTAACCATTCTCTTGAGTTGTACTCGTGGGGAAGAGATTGGATGATGCTTCTGACTCGTAAAAGATAGAACGAATGAATTGGACTATCGGTGCGACACGCCATTAACTACCAAAGAGGTCACCAAGATTTAACTTAAGAGTACCTCTTGACAATCCTACGCTCTGCGATAAATGAGGCAAAGGGCAGAGTGCCAGCTGCGATAAGGGCCAGAATCACAGGCAGTGACATCCTCTTTTGAACGCCAATCTGAAGGGCGGTCAAGATATAGACGATATAGAAATAGCCGTGAGCGATAGGAATTGCGATCAGCCACTGATTAGAATCGATTGCCTCAAAGAGGTACTTAGCTGGCATATACCCAAAGATCAGAAGCAAGAGATTGACGCCACAGATGATGGCCATCAAGCGGAATCGGGTCAGGGCGGCGGTAGATGGTTGGCTCATGGTCATACTCTAAACCCTTACTGGCCCCGTCTATAGAAAGGTAGCCAGAGAATTAAGAGCGCCATAAACCACCAGATGATGACATAGGAGATGTGCTGCCAGTAGTAACCGGGAACCGCTGACGTCAGTTCGGGGGTAGATATGAGGTTTCTGTCGACTTCCCCAATTCGGCTCTTCTCTGAAGTGGCCAAGATGAATCCGTCATAGAGCTGCATCTCTGTAGTTGCAACTAAGAGGCTGCTATCGAGGCGAGAAAGTTGCGATGAAGTCTGGGCTGCGCGATCTTTGCTTTGATGCGGCAACAAGGTGCCTGTAATTTCAACGTTGGTCGACATTACGATTTCCGATGTTAAGAAGCGATCGCTCCACAACCCTCGCACTACCAAGATCGCTGTTCCAAGGTCGTGCTGCAGTAGCCCGACCTCCCAATCGGAAGCGATACCAGAGCCATCAATCTGGTTAGGCGCCTTGAAGTTGGCGATGTAATAGCCAGAAGTTGTCACAAGCTTTCCGACGCTTGCAGCCGGAATAATCCCAGTAGGTGTTGCCATTTGTTCAAGGGGATAAATCTTCCGATCAATCGGAATTTCCTTATGGGCGTTGAGCTCTTGCGCTCTCTGTAACTGCCAGAGCCCTAGACCAATAAATGAGGCGGTCAAGAAAAGTACTACGAGCGCCTGCCCGAACTTTTTAATTCTCGCCTTCGTTCTCGCGATTCTGGGCTCGCGTGAAACGCTTGTAGAAGCTCCGCAATAGAAGTGTCACTGAAGTAAAGAGAACAATCATTGTGAGCGAACCCGCTACACCTACATCGAAATCTTCTACCATGAGAGGATTCTCCCATGTCACAGGTCAACGACCAATTCGATTTTAACGATCGTTACGGAATTAAGCCTGCTCGCGCTTGGGTTAAATATGCAGCAATCGTGGCAATCGTGGGTGGTGGCTGGCTATTGTGGGCTGCGCTCTATCACGCAAACCCCGAACTTCGGTCAGAGTTGATTTCATTTACTACAGATGACCCCCGCAACCCTGAAATTCGTTACTACATAGATCGCGCAGATGGTTCCAGGGTCGTGGTCTGCACTCTGGCAGCGCGCGACTATGAAATGAATGTCGTTGGACAAATTGATGACACGATTGCCGCCGGTGATACCTATATTGAGCGCACAATCCCAGTTCCTACCCGCGCGGATGCAGTCAATATAGGCCTCGAAGGTTGCCGACTTCTCCCCTAAGATTGTGGTCTATGACTTCGCAACAGACGTGGCTCACCCAAGAAGCAGCAGATCGCCTTGGGGCCGAACTTGCCTACCTTGAAGGTGAAGGCCGTAAAGAGATCACAGCAAAGATTGAGGCGGCTCGCGCCGAAGGTGACCTCAAGGAAAATGGCGGCTACCACGCAGCTCGCGATGAGCAGGGAAAGATGGAAGCGCGTATCCGTCAGCTCAAGCAGATGTTAGAAAATTCGCACATTGGTACACCTCCTGCCAGCGCCGATGGAAAAGTTGGAGCCGGCATGGTTGTGCTTGCCGTGATTGCAGGAGATGAGATGAAGTTTCTGCTTGGCTCACGGGAAATCGCATCGGGAGATCTCGATGTTTACTCTGAGAAATCACCACTCGGCTCAGCAGTTCTCGGCGCCGAAATTGGTTCGACAGTTTCTTACCAAGCACCTAACGGGCGCGAAATAAAAGTAGAAATTAAATCTGCTGAGTTCTACTCTTAATCTTGCCTAGTCCGTCTAATCTGCATAGTTGCGATATTTACGAACGCTCAGCGGTATAAAGATCGCCATAATCACGAACATATAAAAGAGTGAGGTTATGAGCGGGTGCTCGCTGGGAAATGAGCCAGCTGTTGCGCCGAATTGATTCTCAAGTCCAAAGAGTTGGCGGCAGGCTGCCACCATTGTTGAGACTGGATTCCACTCTGCAAAGTATTGAAGGGCTCGTGGCATTCCTGTTGTTGGCGCAAATGCGTTGGAAAGAAATGTCAGAGGGAAAGTCACGATAAAGCTCACGTTCTGAACAACACGGGCATCTTTTGCTGAGAGTCCAACAAGGACTCCAACCCACGAAAGTGCATAACCAAAGAAGAGTAAGAAGATAAATCCAAGGCCAATACTTGCAAACCCACTTGATGGACGCCATCCCACGATATATCCAGCAGTACCCATCACCGCCAATACAACAATGTTAAGAAGTGAATCTCCTAGCGTGCGACCTACGACGAGCGCTGATTGCGAGATAGGCAGTGATCTAAAGCGGTCAATAAGCCCCTTTTTCATATCTTCAGCAAGGCCCGAAGCCGTTCCTGCAAGGGTAAATGCCACGGTCTGCACAAAGATTCCTGGCATTAAAAGCTGCACATATCCACCCGGTTGGCCTGTGGCAATAGAACCACCAAAGACATATCTAAAGAGAAGCACGAACATCACAGGTTGAATCGTTGAGAAGATCAAAACCTCTGGCACTCGTGAAAGAAGTAAGAGTTGTCTGCGCGTAATAATTGCTACATCATTGATTGCGCTCATTTGGCCTTCTCCTTTGACTTCTTCTTGCCTAACTCTTCTTCTACCTTCTCTTCTGCAACGTGTCCTGTCAGAGAGAGAAATACATCATCGAGCGACGGTCTCTTTAAACCCACATCCAAGGCATGTATTCCGGCGCTATCGAGAGCTTTCAAAACTTCAAAGAGGGCTACAGACCCTGTAGAAACTGGCGCAGAAATTTGGCGCAGCCCCTCATCAAGAGTTACCTTGTTGTGGCTCACAGCTGCAACGATCTCCATTGTCTTAGCAACATGTGCTTGTTCGACAACTACTTCAAGTCGCTCCCCGCCTACCTGTTTCTTCAGGGTATCTGATGTCCCCCGAGCAATGACCTTTCCCGTATCGATTACCGCAATCTCGTCAGCTAACTGGTCGGCCTCTTCAAGGTATTGAGTAGTAAGCAGCAGTGTGACGCCACCTTTTACCAACTCTTGAATAACGCCCCACATCTCTTGGCGACCACGAGGATCAAGGCCAGTTGTGGGTTCATCGAGGAAGAGAACCTTTGGTTTAACGATTAACGAAGCTGCTAAATCTAAACGGCGACGCATTCCACCCGAGTATGTCTTGATAGGCCGCTTTGAAGCTTCTGTGAGTGAAAAACGCTCTAGTAATTCATGAGCTCGAACAACCGCCTGCTTCTTACCTAGGTGATACAGCTCACCGAACATCACCAAGTTGTCATATCCAGTCAAAATCTCATCGACTGCTGCATATTGTCCTGATAAACCAATGACTTCACGCACTTTTTCGGGGCTCTTGATCACATCGATACCGGCAACTGATGCGCTACCTGAATCAGGTCGCAACAAAGTAGTCAAAATACGGACCACTGTTGTTTTCCCTGCGCCATTAGGTCCAAGAACACTCAGCACTGTTCCTTCTTCTACATCCAGACTCAAACTATCGAGTGCGCGGACTTTGCCTTTGTCATAGGTCTTCACGAGGTCGTGGGCAATTATTGATTTCACCCCATAAACTTACCGCCTATGACAAATGATGGCCCTACCAAAATACATACCCACCGCGAGATTATGATCATTCTCAGTGGGTTGATGACAGGCATGCTACTTGCAGCCCTTGACCAGACCATCGTTTCAACTGCCCTAAAGAGTATTGTTGAAGACTTTAACGGCCTCGATCATTACACATGGGTTGTAACCGCTTATCTTTTAACGTCAACAGCATCAACTCCACTCTACGGAAAAATCTCTGACCTTTACGGACGGCGTATCGTCTTCCAGTTTGCAATCGTGACTTTCCTTATCGGTTCATTTGCAGCGGGTGCATCGCAGAGTATGGCGCAGTTAATTGGAACTCGCGCAGTTCAAGGACTTGGCGCAGGTGGCCTG
>DJBN01000049.1:29272-34762 GCA_002430075.1 Actinobacteria bacterium UBA5975
TTGGCGCAGGTGGCCTGATGGCACTGACCTTTGTGATCATCGGTGACATTGTTCCTCCTCGCGAACGCGGTCGTTACCAGGGTTACTTCGGAGCGGTGTGGGGCTTGTCATCTGTTGCAGGTCCACTCCTTGGCGGATTCTTCTCTGACCACGCAACAATCTTTGGCATCACTGGGTGGCGTTGGATTTTCTACATCAACCTTCCATTCGGAATTGCAGCTCTTATCATTACATCAGCGGTGCTCCATATTCCAAAAATTAAGCGTGAACATAAGATCGATTATCTTGGCGCAATACTTCTTGTTAGCGCAGTAACAACAACTCTTCTTGCAGTTTCAATCTATGGCCCCCAAAACGGCTGGTCTGACTCTCGCACAGTTGGATTCCTCGTAATCGGTTTACTTCTGACTCTTGCCTTCCTTAAGTGGGAATCCAAGGCAGTAGAACCAATCATCCCTCTATCTCTCTTTAAGAATCACACCTTCTCTTTGACATCAATTCTTGGTGCAATCATTGGTGCAGGCATGTTTGGGGCCATAGTGATGTTGCCTCTCTATATGCAGGTTGTTAAGGGATATTCAGCTACAGAAGCGGGACTTAAATTAATTCCACTGATGCTCGGCATCGTTACCACCTCTATCGCAAGCGGTAAGTTGATTACTAAGCACGGTCATTACAAGCGCTATCCAATTATGGGTACCGCAATTATGTCTCTTGGCATCTTGGCAATGGTTCGACTTAATATCGAGACCCCTTTCTGGGAGCTTTCAATCTATGCAATTATGGTCGGCGCAGGGCTAGGACTATCTATGCAGACAATTGTTATCGCACTGCAAAATGCAGTTGATTTTAAGGATATGGGAGTTGCAACAAGTTCCAATACATTCTTCCGTTCACTCGGTTCCGTATTCGGAACAGCAATCTTCGGAACAATCCTTACCAACCGACTTGGACATTATCTACTCACTTCTGGCTTTGATCCTGCACAAGCCGAGCTCATTCAAAGCAATACCGCGGCCATTGGAGCGCTACCTGCCGAAAGCAGAATGACAGCGCTTAGCGCCTTTGTAGATTCTTTCCATGTTGTCTTCCTTGTTGCAGCTCCAATAGTTGCTCTTGGATTTATTGCAGCTCTCTTCCTTCGCGAAGCTCCACTGCGTACCAATGCGGATTACGCAACAGCGCGCAGCGAAGCTGCTGGTGAAGCTCTCGGTTAACCCGGGAGCTTTAGAAAATTACAATGAAGAATAAGTTCACAAACCCTTTTGCGGAATTTCCGCGAGAAGTTGGAGTCCTTGTCTTTGCCTCATTTTTCGTAGCTGTTGGCTTTGGAATCATCTCTCCCACCTTGCCGCTCTTCGCCCGTTCATTTGGCGTCAATAACGCACAGGTTGGGGCAATACTTTCAGCCTTTGCCTTCGCGCGGTTTGCCACAGGACTTATCTCAGGAAAGCTTGTCGATCACTTCGGTGAACGGCTTATCTACTCATTTGGAATTGGATTTGTCTCAATTACCTCATTTGCCGCAGGTATGGCACAGAGCTATGACCAACTGCTGATCTTCCGCGCAGTGGGTGGTTTTGGCTCATCCATGTTCTCTGTTGCAGCCGGTTCAATTCTGCTTCGCGCAGTCGATGATAGCCACCGCGCACGTGCACAATCGCTCTATAACGGCTCATTCCTTGTCGGCATGATGGCAGGGCCAGTTGTTGGCGGAATACTTTCAGGATTTTCACTTCGCGCACCGCTGATTATTTATGGATTTCTTCTCATTGTCGCCAGTTCATCGGGTGCGGTCCTTCTTCGCAATTCAGTACTTGCCGCAAAACCCATCGCAAAGCAGGGGCGCCAGACAATCACAATTAGAACTGCTCTTGCTCTCAAGCCTTATAGAAGCGCGCTCATTATCTCTTTCATCTCTTCATGGGTTCTCTTCGGCATGGGCCGTTCAATCTTGCCGCTCTTCTTAGTCGAAGATATCAAGGTAACTCCAAGCTTTATGGGTCTTGGCTTCACCATTACAACAATCATTAATGGCGCTTTCCTTCTCAAAGCTGGCAAGCTTTCAGACCTTAAGGGTCGTAAATATTCGGCCATTATTGGCACATCTTTCATCGCTTTGTATATCCTCGCGATTGCCTTCACTACTCAACCTTGGATGTTCCTTGCAGCTAGTGTCATTGTTGGCTTTGGTGGAGCATTCCTATCGACAACGCCTGCCTCAATTGTTGGCGATGTACTTGAAGGTAAAGGCGGCCAAGTAATCGGTCTCTTCCAAATGGCAGGAGATGCTGGAGCAATGGTTGCCCCTCTTGTTCTTGGAGTAATTGCAGATCATCATGGATTTAGACCAGCATTTTTAGCAAGTGCTGCGCTCATGGCAGTTGCAGTATTTGTGGCAACAAAATTGCCCGAGACGCGGTCTTCGCATCGCGGGCAACTTGCTAAATAGCTACTTAATTAATCACCACTTCGAAGAATTGAAATCAAGCGCAATACTTCTAGATAGAGCCAAACAAGTGTGACCATAAGGCCAAATGCACAGCGCCATGATTCCTCTTGTGGAACGCGCGCTGCGACTGCCTTCTCGATCTGATCAAAGTCCATCACAATAAACATTGATGCAAGAGCGACTCCGCCTACTGAGATCAAGAGTCCAAGGCCTCCACCTGGGAATCCAACGAACATTGAGAAGAGAGCGAAGACAACATAACCAATAAGCGCACCCATCATGATGCGAGTGAACTTAGGAGTCACGCGAATCTTGCCGCTGCGGTATGCAACGAGCACTCCAAGGAATGCACAGAGAGTGCCAATAACAGCCTGTCCAACAATGCCAGCGTATGCATCGTTATAGATACGGCTAATTGTTCCGAGTGCAAGACCCTGAGCTGCTGCATAGGCAATAACTAGAGGTGGGCGAACTTTCTTTGAAAAAGAATTTACTATTGCTAAAGCGAAGCCGCCAAGGAAGCCAACCAGTGCAAGGGATGGGCTATTAGCTCTCCATGCAAAACCTCCGACTGTCACAAGGACAGCAAAGAGGGCTGCGGTTTTAATAACGACATCATCGATAGACATCGGTGCAGATGTTGGTCGGCTCTCAATCGTATTGAGATCGCGAACGGCGGTGTCGCGTGTACCAATTGCATCTGGATTGATACGAGCAAAACCGCGGCCTGTAAGGACTGGGTTAGAACTGCGCATTAATTTCTCCTCATATACGTGCGGAGAAAAGCTCTCCGTACGGTTCTTAAAGTACGGCAAAGCCCCCAATTTTCAACTTTTTGGTGAGCGTGAATTTTGAGAAATAGTTGTGAGTTGCGCCTTACTCGAGTACATCTTGGCGATCTATGCCCTTCCAAACAGTCAGCTGAGGGAATGGGAATTCAATCTCTGCCTCATCAAAACGTTCCTTAACCAAGAACCGTAACTTTCGCGCCATATCCCACTGCTTGCCAGCTGTCACTCTAGCTACGACTCGAAAATCGATAGAGCTATCTGCCAGGCGTTCAATACCTAAAAGCTCAGGCGAATCAATCAAAAATTCCTTAACATCTGATTGCAAAGAATATTCGTGCAAAATCGCCAAAATTGTTTTCTCGACTACCTTGAGGTCGCTCTTATATGCAACGCTTATATCAAGGACCATCCTTGACCATTCTTGGCTCTTATTGGCAACGCGCTCGATCGAGCCATTAGGAATATGCCAAAGAGTTCCATCAAGAGAGCGAATTCTCGTGCTTTTTAAAGTAACAGATTCAACAACCCCGATTGCATCCCCCAGATCAACAACATCTCCCACGCCGTATTGATCCTCAGCTAAATTCGATATTCCGGCAATAAAATCTTTCACTAAATTCTGAGCGCCGAAACCAATTGCCACACCAAATACGCTGGCTCCAGCTAGCAGGGGTGCCAAATTTACCTTTATAAGGTCTAGAAAAAGGAGAAATGCAAGAACAGTAAAAAATATTGAGACAAGTGAATTTGAAACTGCCGTCAAAGCATCTGCTCGTTGATTAATTCTTTTATCTAAGTTTGACTCAATTTGCCCAGATTCGCGGATGCGCAGAATTCTCACAATTGTACGATGCATTAAGAATCTTATTACTCGGATCAAAACCATAAATCCTAGAAAAAGACCAACAATTTTAGCTATCAGAATCCACGTGCTAGCAATTTCTATACTCACACATCAACCATACATCGTTTTTACTATTCTCCGGTGCAGTGCGCCTGCTCTCCTTCATTAAATTTGAAATAAAAATTATAAGCACAGGAGCGCTAGAGAACGAAGATATAAAGAAGTGCATTATCTGCAGAGAAGAACCATATATCTGCAGAAGAGAGCTACTTTAAAAAATAATCTATAGCGAAAGATCTGGAGCCCTCGGTCGGGATTGAACCGACGATCTGCTCGTTACGAATGAGCCGCTCTACCACTGAGCCACGAGGGCAAGTTAATAGTTCTTAACTTCAGGGAAATCGTAACCCCGATTCTGTTTTACTCCAATGGCCGCAGACAGGTGGAGTGCGAGCTTTGCTCGAGCGCAGATGCTTTGGGCTGAGAGATAACGAGGATCAGAGCATCGCCTTCAAATCCTTCAGGCGGTGTATGAAATGTGTATTAGTTTTGAATTGATACACCTTGAGTTATCGAGGATCAGTGCCATAATTTACGCACGAAGATAACTAAATAGCCTGCACAACGTGCCCCCAATCGGACTCGAACCGATACTGGAAGGATTTTAAGTCCTCTGTCTCTGCCATTGGACTATGGGGGCCAATAGGTGCCGAAGTCTACTAGGTGAAAAGTTAGAGAATTCCCGCGAATTTAACGGCTTTTTTCAATACCGTATCAAGCATCGGCTTTGTGAGCTTTCCTGTAAATGTGTTCTGCTGACTTGGGTGGTAGCTGCCGATGATCATGTAGTTAATTCCGTTATGCGAATACTTAATAGTTGAACCGTGGCCAAATTTAGTTGTGGGAATTACGTGGCCCTGTGCTTTCAGAGATTTGATAAGAACTTGCCATCCAAAGTTTCCTAGCGCGACAAAGGAGCGCACGGTGGGTGCAATGAGTTCTAGTTCGTTCACGAAAAATGGTGCGCAGGTATCGCGCTCTTCCGTGGTGGGTTTATTTTCAGGAGGTGCGCAGCGAACGGCCATAGAGATGCGAGTCTCTTTAAGCTCTTGTCCATCATCACGTGAAGTTGAGGTAGCAATCTTTGCAATGCCGATGCGATGTAATGAACCGTAGAGCCAATCCCCCGATGAATCACCAGTGAAGATACGACCGGTCCGGTTAGCACCATGTGCACCTGGGGCTAGTCCAACAATTAACATCTTGGGTTTTGATGAACCGAAGCCTGGAACTGGTTTACCCCAGTACTTCTGATCTTCATACGATTTACGCTTGGTAACTGCTACTTCTTCTCGCCATTGCACCAAGCGTGGACATTGGTGGCATTTCACTATCGCCTTATC
>DJBN01000090.1 GCA_002430075.1 Actinobacteria bacterium UBA5975
GATAAGTTGTGGATAACTGTGGATAGAGGCTTTATTTATGTGGGTAAAGCTCTATCTATTACTAAGAAGGAAGAAGGTTGGTTGAAGATGAGTTCAGCACCACACACCCTTACCCACAGCTTTTCCGCCTTTACCCACAGCTTTTTGAAGGTAAATAAAGGCTCTGAACTGGGCTTTTACCGCTTATCCACAGTTTTTACCTCCGGTTACTACTACTACCTTTATATATATAAATCTCGTTCCCAAGCGGACCTCTTCCAAATTAGAGTTCGTTCAGAGAAAACCCAATATAAAAACAATATGAGTGTGAGGGCTACGGCGTGAAATTTACAGTTGATCAACATTCGCTTACCGACGGAGTTAATTGGGTTTCTCGAAGCCTTTCAACCCGCCCAATAAAAACAGAACTTTTAGGAATAAAGATAGATGCAACTGGAGATGAAGTAATTCTCAGCGGCTCTGATTTAGAAACTTCAAGTAAAGCAAACTTCAAAGCAGATGTCTTTGAAAAAGGAGCAGTTTTAGTTCCAGGAAAGTTGCTGGCTGAAATTTGCCGATCTCTTCCAAATAAACCAATCACTATCGCGCTAGAGGGAACACGCGTACTCGTAACATCAGGCGCTGCAAAATTTACACTTCCAACGCTCTCACTCTCTGAGTATCCAAACCTTCCAGAACTTCCTGAAACTACCGGAACGGTTGCTAGCGATATATTTGCAACAGCTGTTGCGCAAGTTGCGATCGCTGCAGGCCGTGACGATTCACTACCAACACTTACAGGTGTCCATGTAGAAATCAATGAAGAGACAATTACGCTCGCTGCCACAGATCGTTACCGCTTAGCTGTTCGTGAATTCTCATGGAACCCTGCCACACCAGGATTTTCTACATCAGCACTTATGCGAGCTCGCACACTCGCCGATGCTGCAAAATCCCTTGTTGGAACTAAGAACGTATCACTCTCATTTGCCCCTACAACATCAAACGATCGCCTAGCAGGTTTTTCCGGAGATGGTAAAGCAATGACATCTCGAATGTTAGATGGAACATTTCCTCCATACCGTCACTTACTACCTACAGAATCTGTAACAACGGCAGTCGTTGAAGTTGCACCCTTTCTTGATTCGGTTCGCCGCGTTGCACTTGTAACCGACAAAACTGTTCCGCTACGCCTTGAATTTAAAGATGGTGGCGTCTCACTCGAGGCAGGAGCCGGAGAAGAAGCACAAGCAACTGAAACAATTGATGTCTTACTTAACGGTGAGCCAATTTCAATCGCTTTCAACCCTATCTTTTTAGCGGATGGTCTACAGGCCGTCGGGACGCCGTTTGTTCAAATCTCCTTTACAGGGTCGAATAAACCAGCGATTCTGACAGGACGGACAGAACCCAACGGTGCTTCCATTGAAAACTACCGCTATCTTTTAATGCCAATGCGTTACGCCTCTTAAACGAAAAAACTAGGCCTCTGCAATGCGCGTGACAAAATTGGCGCTGACCAATTTTCGATCTTATAAAAATTTAGAGCTCGAATTTCCAACAGGTCCGACCACTTTTATTGGTAACAACGGCAGCGGAAAAACAAATATCGCTGAAAGTTTGATCTATCTTGCCTACCTGTCATCTCATAGAACCTCTAATAACCAACCACTTATTTTACTTAATACTGATCAGGCAATCATCCGAACTGAGATTGAAAGCCAAGGACGAATACTGCAAGTTGATCTTGAGATCAATGCAAATAAAGCAAATCGCGCGCGCCTCAACGGCAACCCTGTAAAGTCTCAACGAGAGATTCTAGGAGCTCTTCAAATAATTTATTTCTCCCCTGAAGATTTAGATTTAGTGCGGGGTGAACCAACACACCGCCGTGATTTTTTAAACAAATTACTTATTACCCAATCACCGCGCCTAGCGGGTGTAATTAGTGATTATGAACGTGTGGTGAAACAACGCAATACGCTACTAAAAACACGAGCACCAGAGAGCGCCCTTGCACCTTGGACTGAGCAGCTAATTTCATATGGCGCCCAACTATCTGCTGAGCGAATAAAGTTAGTTGATGACCTCAACCCTTATATTGCAGCTAATTATGCAAATTTAAATGAGGTAAAACCAGCATCAATTTCCTATAAGTCATCAACTGAAGATCTATCCGCGGATACAACACACAATGTGGAAATCTTGACAGCAAGACAATTAGAGGTTTCCCGTCAAGAACAAGAACGAGGTGTTTCATTAATAGGGCCACACCGAGACGATCTTCATCTACAACTAGGTGATTTTCCAGCCAAAGGCTATGCAAGCCACGGCGAATCGTGGTCAATGGCGATCTCACTACGCATCGGTTCTTACAACTTACTTAAGTCAGAGGGTGCAGAACCAGTATTAATCCTGGACGATATTTTTGCAGAGCTTGATACCGATCGCCGCCAGCAATTAACATCGGTAACCCAAATGGCCGAACAAACTTTTATTACCGCGGCTGTTGAAAGCGATCTGCCCGCCGAATTACTATCTACCAAGTTCTATGTGAGTCCGGGGGCAGTGGCGCAATGAGTGAGAAGACCCCTAAAAAACGCGACCTAGCTGTCGACCTCTTTCGCAGCTATAAGACCGGCTTCACGAAAAAAAAGAAGATTATCGAAGAGAGATCTCAAACCCCAGGGGATCCAACCTTGATTGCAACCGTGCTCAGCGAACTCATTGCCCAACGCGATTGGAATTCAGGGCTAGCTGAAGGAACCCTCTTTGCTACCTGGCCCCAGATTGTTGGCCCAGAAATCGCAAGCCACACAACCCCACTTTCTACACTCGATGGCCGCCTCTTAATCCAATGCTCCTCAACAGCCTGGGCAACCCAACTCAACCTTGTTGGCCCAACCTTGCTCGAAACCATCCGCTCTAGCGCCCCAGGTGCTCTTATCGAGTCCCTAGATTTCATCGGACCCCAAGCGCCATCCTGGAAACGCGGCCTTCGCTCCATTTCCAACGGCCGCGGCCCCCGCGACACCTACGGCTGATAGCGAGAGGGAATAAAAGAGGGGCGAGCCCAGTTACACCCTATGTAACTTGAGTCGATGCGACTCAACTCTTTAGGTAGAATCGACTCAGGTTACAAAAGCCCCTACAGGGCGACCTCGACCCAGATTGGCTCGAGTGAAGCCGGGATAAATAGATAATTAATAAATAAAGGAGCACGACCATGGCTAGAACAGTCGGAATCGACTTAGGAACAACCAACAGCTGCGTATCAGTTCTTGAAGGCGGAGAACCAACAGTTATTGCAAACGCAGAAGGCGCTCGCACAACCCCATCGATCGTCGCATTCGCAAAGAATGGCGAAGTTCTTGTCGGTGAAGTTGCAAAGCGTCAATCTGTAACAAACGTTGATCGCACAATCCGATCTGTTAAACGTCACATGGGTACCAATTGGACTATCGATATCGACGGCAAGAAGTACACACCACAAGAAATTTCAGCGCGCGTACTTCAAAAGTTAAAGCGCGATGCAGAGGCTTATCTTGGCGACACGGTCACCGATGCAGTAATTACAGTTCCTGCATACTTTAATGATGCTCAGCGCCAAGCTACTAAAGAAGCTGGTGAAATCGCAGGGCTAAATGTTCTCCGTATTATCAATGAGCCAACAGCTGCAGCCCTTGCCTACGGGCTCGATAAGGCTGATCAAGAACAAACAATTCTCGTTTTTGACCTTGGTGGCGGAACATTCGACGTCTCACTTCTAGAAATCGGCGACGGTGTTGTAGAAGTAAAAGCGACCAATGGAGATAATAACCTTGGTGGAGATGACTGGGATCAAGCACTCGTTGATCACCTTGTAAAGACATTCGGTTCTGCAAATGGAATTGATCTCACAAAAGATAAGATGGCAATGCAGCGTATTCGCGAGGCTGCTGAAAAAGCGAAGATTGAACTCTCATCGTCACAATCAGCAACAATTAACTTGCCATACATCACTGTAGATTCTGAGAAGAATCCGATGTTTTTAGATGAAACTATTACACGCGCACAATTCCAATCACTTACTGCAGATCTACTTGATCGCTGCAAGAAGCCATTCCAAGCAGTTCTCAAAGACGCCGGAATTCCGATGGCTAATATCCAATCAGTCGTTCTTGTTGGTGGATCAACCCGTATGCCAGCTGTCGTAGATCTCGTTCGGGACCTCACAGGTGGGAAAGAGCCAAATAAAGGCGTAAATCCTGATGAAGTGGTCGCAGTTGGCGCATCCCTTCAAGCAGGCGTACTTAAAGGCGAAGTGAAAGATGTATTGCTTCTCGATGTCACACCACTATCACTTGGTATTGAAACCAAAGGTGGGGTCATGACAAAGTTAATCGAACGCAACACAACCATTCCTACAAAGCGTTCAGAGGTCTTTACAACCGCTGATGACAATCAACCAGCTGTACAGATTCAGGCTTACCAGGGTGAGCGCGAGATGGCGGCCTATAACAAGAAGCTCGGCATGTTCGAACTGACTGGAATTGCACCAGCTCCCCGTGGAGTCCCACAAGTTGAAGTCACCTTCGACATTGATGCAAACGGAATCGTGCATGTCTCTGCAAAGGATCTTGCAACAGGTAAAGAGCAGGGTATGACCATCACAGGCGGCTCCGCTCTTTCTAAAGATGAAATTGCACAAATGATGGCTGATGCTGAAACACACGCTAATGAAGATAAGCAGCGTCGCGAAGAAGCTGAAATCCGTAACACTGGCGATTCACTTGTTTACCAGACCGAAAAGTTCTTAACTGATAACGCAGATAAATTTACAGAAGGTGAAGCTGCAACAAAGAAGGCCGAACTCGATGAGGCTCTAGCACTTCTTAAAACAGATCTCGATGGAGCTAACTTCGAATCAATCAAGTCAAACACTGAGAAGGTTTCAACTACCTCTCAAGCACTTGGTGCGATGATGTATGCAAATGCATCGGCTCAGACAGAAGGCGCAACAGCTGGTTCAGAAGACCATGTTGAAGATGCAGAAGTTGTCGAAGAAGGCGAAGCATAAAAGTGTCACTCGTTAGAAACCGGTCATAAAGAATGACAACTGAGGATCAAATAACCACAGAGCCAACAGAACAATTGGTTGAAGAGGTAACTGAAGTCGCTGAAGCTGCGCCGGATCAAGAAATTGATCCGGTTGTAGCTCTCACCGCTGATTTACAACGACTTCAGGCTGAATATGCCAACTACAGAAAACGTATTGAACGAGATCGAGCGGTGGCTCATGAGCTTGCCATCGGTTCAGTTCTTACAGAACTTCTTGTCATTCTTGATGACCTCGATCGCGCAGCCGAACACGGCGAACTGACGGGCGGCTTTAAAGCTATTGCCGACCACATGAACGCACTTACTACCCGCTTAGGACTTGAAAAGTATGGAAGCGAAGGCGACGCCTTTGATCCACAAGTACATGAAGCGCTCCTTCATGACACATCAAGTGAGGTAACCGTGCCGACTACATCGAAGATCTTGCAACCTGGGTACAAATACAAAGAACGCATCCTGCGCCCTGCACGGGTTGCAGTAACAGATCCAGAGAGTGAATAAATAAGTAGATGGCGGCTAAAGACTTGTACGAGAAGG
>DJBN01000063.1:0-149 GCA_002430075.1 Actinobacteria bacterium UBA5975
GTTGATGGATCGTGGAAGATAAGTTCTTCAGCTGCGCGACCGCCAAGTGAATACGAAAGTTGATCCAGGAGTTGATTCCGAGTTGTTGAATACCTGTCATCATCAGGAAGAACCATGGTGTAGCCGAGAGCTCGCCCACGCGGCATGAT
>DJBN01000063.1:343-10457 GCA_002430075.1 Actinobacteria bacterium UBA5975
CGCCCACGCGGCATGATTGTGATCTTGTGAACGGGATCTGTATGTGGAAGTGCATGTGCCACAAGTGCATGCCCTGCCTCGTGATATGCGGTAACTCGACGCTCTTCTTCAGACATCAGTCGTGATTTACGTTGTGGTCCAGCCATAACTCGATCAATTGCTTCATCAATTTGCGAGTTTGCAATTGTTTTCTGGCCTTCTCGAGCGGCCAGGAGCGCAGCTTCATTAAGTACATTGGCTAGATCTGCACCGGTAAAGCCAGGTGTGCGACGTGCATAGGCAAGAAGTTCAACATCCTTGGAAATCGGCTTACCTTTCGCATGCACTTTAAGAATGTCTTCACGACCCTTTAGATCTGGTCGTTCTACCGGAATCTGACGGTCAAAACGACCAGGACGTAATAACGCTGGATCTAAAACATCCGGACGGTTGGTTGCAGCAATCAAAATAACTTGGCCATTGGCTTCAAAGCCATCCATTTCAACAAGTAGTTGATTCAGGGTCTGCTCACGTTCATCATGACCCCCACCCATGCCAGCTCCACGCTGACGCCCAACGGCGTCAATTTCGTCAACGAACACAATTGCCGGAGCGTTCGCCTTTGCTTGCATAAAGAGATCGCGGACACGAGCCGCACCTACACCGACAAACATCTCAACAAAATCAGAACCTGAAATTGAATAGAAGGGAACTTTTGCTTCTCCGGCAACAGCTCTAGCAAGAAGTGTTTTACCTGTTCCTGGAGGCCCGTAGAGCAGAACTCCCTTTGGAATCTTTGCTCCGAGTAGCGCGTACTTTGCAGGATCTGCAAGAAAATCTTTAATCTCTTCAAGTTCTGCAATCGCTTCATCGGCGCCAGCTACATCATCAAAGGTACTTTGAGGTACATCGTTGTCCTGTAATTTTGCGCGTGATTTACCGAATGAAAAGACTTTGTTTCCGCCTTGGGATCTGCTGAGCATGAGGAAGAAGAGGAGTCCAATAATGAGAATTGGGCCAAAGGTAAAGAAGAATGTAGAGAAGAATGATTGCGAAGGAACGTCAACATTCCAACCTTCTCTTGGCGGATTAGCTGTAAGCGCATCAACCAAAGTTGGTTCTTGTCGGAGCACATAAGACGCTTCCACCTTGGTAGCGCCCTTTATTGTATTTCCGCTCGAAAGTATCAGTCGAATTTTCTGGGATCTATCTACCAGTACAGCAGATTGAACTTGAGACTTTGAGATCGCATCGACTGCCTGAGAGGTATCAATCTGCGTGTAGCGATTTGAAGCGCTTGTTATCTGCCCAAAAGCTGTGACGGCGAAAATTGCAACAATGATCCAAAAAAGTGGTCCTCTAAAAATCTTTTCTGCCCTAGTTTGTGGAGGCTTCTTATCTCGAGCTCTAGCGCTTTTAGTAGCCTCCTGCTTTGGCTTCTTCTTCAATTTATCAAAGAGGTTCTGGGAAGTCATAGATTTCCTTATGAATACGTGTGCTTTGCAAGCACACCAATAAATGAGAGGTTGCGGTACTTCTCATCGAAGTCCAAACCGTATCCAACAACAAATTCTTTAGGAATATCAAATCCTACATATTTAACTTCTACATCTACTTTTGCAGCCTCAGGCTTACGTAAAATTGCAAGAATTTCAACGGATGCAGCTCCACGTGAAAGTAGATTTGCCCTCAACCACGATAACGTTAAACCTGAATCAACAATATCCTCAACGATTAATACGTGACGCCCAGTTATATCCCGGTCTAAATCTTTAAGAATTCGTACTACTCCGCTTGATTTTGTTCCAGAACCATAGGATGAAACAGCCATCCAATCCATTTCGATATGTGTCTGCATCGCACGCGTCAGATCTGCCATTGCCATGATCGCACCTTTAAGAACTCCAACAAGAAGTACTTTCTTATCTTCGTAATCTGTATCGACTTGCGCAGCAAGCTCTGCAATTCTTGACGCAAGTTGCTCTCTTGTTGCGATAACTCTTTCTACATCGGTTCCGACTGCTGCTAAATCCACCGGGTCTGCTCCTTGATCATTCGCTCACGCTTAGGGATTGGTCTTTGGGTTCTGGGCTAAGAGCGAAAGTCTGCCCGAAATTCGCTCAACCTTCACACCACCTGGAAGGTTCAACGCTCCCTGACCGTGCCAAGAAGTGACCAGTGCCTCAATAGAGGCCACCTGATCGGCTGAAATTGAGCCTGAAGGGGCGCCAGCAGCATAAATAGCAGCGCGCAAGACTCTGCTGCGAATAGCTCTCGGAAGGGCCTCCAAACGCTGACAATCGAGGTCAGAGAGCACAGAGCTCTGGATTTCATGCTGAGCCATTTCATCTAGAGCATCTGCGTCATCTCGAAAAAGTGATGCGCTGCGAGCCAGAGCTGCAGAAATTCCGGGTCCTAGTTTTTCTTCCATGAGAGGAAGAATTTCTCTGCGAACTCTGACTCTCGAAAAATCAGGGTTGTCGTTCTGTGGATCATTCCATGGTTCAATTTTTAGTTCACTACATGCTAAAACTGTTTCTCGGCGAGTTAGTGAAAGTAATGGGCGAATATAGATTCCGTTTTCAATTGCCATACCCGATAAAGATCGAGTCCCAGAACCGCGTGCTAATCCAAGAAGAACAGTTTCGGCTTGGTCATCTCGAGTATGTCCCAGAAATACTTTGACTGAATTCTCTTCTTTCAGACATTTTTCTAAAGCCGAATATCGCGCATCTCGAGCGCCAGCCTCAATTCCAGATTTAGTAGAAACAGTAACTTTTTCAATTCGTACCTTGTGATAACCCATTGCCTCTAATTGAGTCTTAACTTTTAGCGCCTGAATTTCAGAGCCGCTCTGCAATTGATGATCGATTGTGACCGCAATGGGTGTAATCGCATTTACCGTGGACTCTTTAATAATTGCATATGCCAACGCAAGTGAGTCCGCGCCACCAGATACAGCGACAATGATGGCATCGCCCGCTTCGAGGGTAGCTAAATGGGGTTTAACAGCGTTGCGAATAGCAACGGTTGCATCGGTCATAGACCAAGGTTAGACCCGTCCTCCGAATGGCATAAGCCCTTTAACGCTATAAATACTTGAATATAAAAGGCCCGCATTTTTGGAATTGGCTTCCCACATCATCCCGCCGCCTGCATAGATTGTAATATGGTGAATTGTTGAAATTGTGCCTTTGTATGAATAGAAGAGTAGGTCGCCTGGTTGCAGCTGGGTCAGTGAGACATGCATCGTATATCCTGAATATAAAGCTGAGTTAAGTCGATCCCAATTTGGCCAACCAAGCCCAGCTGCTCGGTATGCGGCATAAACAAGTCCAGAGCAATCAAAAGAATTTGGTCCCTCTGAGCCCCAAACATATGGCTTGCGCGCCTGCACCTGCTTCTTTGCAAAAGCCACTGCCTTTAATCGCTGTTGCTCAGTCGTGCGACTAGTAGAACGGCCCTTAAATCCAATATCTGGCCAAATTTTTGCCTGATTGATTGTTGTCGAAGCAGTATTTGCTTGACTCTCTTCAAGCAAAGCAAGTTGCCGCTGTTGCTCTAAAGTCACCCGAACGCTACGTGCTTTTGCAAGGTCTTTAATCAATTTATCTTGGACAGCTCGAAGTTTATCTACCTCTTTCTGTTGCAGCGCTTGAGCTTCATCTGCAACTTTCTTCGTTGCTGCAACCTTTGCTGTTGCTGATTCTTGTGCAATTTTTGCATCCTCTGCTTTAGCTTTCGCCTCCTTGGCGACTATTTCAGCAGCTCTGAAGCGTTCAAGTGCAGTCGTATTGCGTGCACCTAGGGTATTAAGAGTCGATAGCTCATCAACTAAATCCTGTGGCCCGTTAGAGCTAAGTAATGGCTGGATATCGCTCATATTTCCGCCAAGAATGTAGGCATTTGCTGCAAGCTTGCCGATAACTCTGTGAGCTTGCGCAACATTAGCTGCCCTTTTAGCAGCATATTTAGCAGCAGCAATCGCGGCGGCGGTGGCTACATCAAGCTCTTGATTCGCTTTCAGGTATCGAGCACGGGCGGCCTTGGCACGAACTGTTAACTGCTTGAGCGATAAATTAGCTGCCGCCAACTTTTTTGAGGAGGCAGCTGCAGCCTTCTTTTTAGCAGTTTCCGCCTGCTTTGCAGCTTTAATTTCTGCAAGGCTGGGTTTTGGTTTTGCAATTGCAGGCGTGCTCGCAAGAGTCAGGCTTGCAATTATGGCAAGACCTACCAACCGATAAGAGCGACGCATTGCTTAAGAATAATTGAGCTATGTACTGGCAGCGACTCTAAAGGTCGAGTGTCGCTAGTTAGCCACGTCTCTTCGGGAAAAAAGCACGGTTGCAACTACTGCGCCAGCAAATACATAGAGAGTTCCCAGAGTTAACGCATGCGAATATGAAACTTCTGGGCTACCGCCCTGAGCGATTATTGAGAGCTGGCTGCCAGGCATCCAATCAAGAGTTACTGGTTTTACCGCCCCAATAAGGTTCTCAATAATTAATAACCAAAGTACCCCGAAAGAGATTGCAGAAATAGGTGAACGCAAAAGCAGCCCGAGTACCATTCCGACAATTCCGAAGTAGATAACTGAAATTGCAACATTTAAAATGGTTTGGCCGATTGCATGTATTCCCTCGCTTGTGAACCAGAGATCAGTCGATACCTTGGCGCGATCTGATAAGAAATATGAGAGAGAAATACTCACAAGTGCAGCGATGCCAACCATAATGAGCGCAAATAACTTCATCGCAATGAGCTTGCCTAGAAGGATTCGAATTCGACCAGGCTGACGTACTAGAAGATTACGTAAAGTTCCATAGGTGTACTCCTGAGCGGTTTGAGCTGCAAAGACGCAGAGCGCGATAATTCCAAGTAGGCCACCGACTGAAGCAAAGCCAAAGACAGAACCACTCGCAAGATTAAGTACCTCTCGTCCAACTTGGCGGCCTCGATCTGAATTTCCTTGTTCGGAATCGATCATTAAGTAGAGAAAGGTAGTTGTTAAGCCGGTGAAAAATAGCGCAGCACCAAGGGTTCCAAGCAAGAGCGTTGGGCGGCGCAACTTTCGCCATTCAGCTAAGACGACGCGCATCATGAGCGATCTCCAGTCATTTCAAAGAATGTCTCTTCAAGGTTTGGAAGTTGAGGCGAAAGCTGAGTCAGTAAAATCCCTGCTTCGAACGCCTTCTTATTGAGTACTCCTGCCCATTCAGCAGGTCCCTCGATGTGTGCAACTTCAGATCTAATCGTTGCCTTATGCCCGTCACCTTCTGCGATTTCTACAATCTTATGTAAATCAGTTTGTGACTCAGTTTTAACGAGAATAATCGGTTGCTGCTGCATCAAAAGATCTTGCATCGAGCCCGCAAAAACGACCTCTCCTTTGCGCAGCATCACAATATATTCGCTAATGAGCTCTAGCTCAGAAAGTAAATGTGATGAGACAAATACTGTCGTGCCTTCACTTGCTAACTTTTTCAGTAGGTCTCGAACTTCTTGTATCCCTTCTGGGTCCAAACCATTGGTTGGTTCGTCAAGAATCAAAACTTGCGGGCGTGGAAGTAGAGCAGCCGCAATTCCTAGCCGCTGCTTCATGCCAAGTGAATAAGTTTTATATTTAGACCCACCGCGTCCATCAAGGCCAACTGTCTTGATTAATTCGCTAACTCGTTCGATGGGATATCCACCAAGTGTTGCTAAAACTTTAAGGTTCTCTTCGCCCGAAAGTGCCGGGTAGAAAGCGGGCCCCTCGATCAAGGCACCAACTTTTGATAGATATCTGTCGGGATGGTTAATAGATTCGCCCAAAATTTCTGCAGTGCCACCGGTTGGAGTAATGAGTCCTAGGAGCATTCGAATCGTCGTTGTCTTGCCGGCGCCATTAGGACCCACAAACCCACAGATGGTGCCGAGTGGAACCTCAAAATTGGCATGTGAAACTGCCAAGGTAGAGTCATACTTCTTGCTCAGATCTTTCACTGAGATAGCCAGAGAATACATGTGAGCAGTATACCCTCCAATTTATTGCATTGGATGATTCAACTTTGTGAGCTGAATAAGAAGTAGGGCTAATTACTGACGAGTTGAGCTACGACCAATAAAACAGATAATAGACTCAAATAAGTTATAGACCAATGAAAGATTCCCGCGGCAACTTTATTGTAATTTTCTGCATTCTCTTTAAGTGCAAAGAGTTGAAAAGTGAATACCGCACCTAGGAGAACTGTCAAACAGAGAACCCAGACTGGTAAGTGAGCCAGCTGAATCATGGCAGTTGAAGAGATAACCATCGCAATTGTGTGAAACCACATTTGGCTAATCACAACAGATTGTGTTGAAACAGAAGGCAGCATAGGAATTCCTGCTGCCGAATAATCATCCTTATATTTAATTGCAAGAGCCCAGAAATGTGGAGGCGTCCAAAAGAAAATTACCATAAAGAATGCGACAGGGACCCACGTTAGAGATCCGGTTACTGCAGCCCACCCAATTAGAACTGGCATACAACCTGCTGCCCCACCCCAGACAATATTCTGCGCCGTATTTGGCTTTAGGATGATTGTGTAAATGACTACATAATAAAAAATTGCAATAGCAGTAAGTAAGGTTGCAAGCGTTGTTGTAAAAATTTGAAAGATTGCGAGTGAGAGCAATCCGATTGCAGAAGCAAATACCGTGGCTTGGGTCTTTGTCACCATACCAAGAACAAGTGGTCTCTTTGAAGTACGTGCCATTAACTTATCTGTATCAGCTTCGATAACCATATTGAAGGCATTGGAAGATCCTGCAGCCAGAGTGCCTCCGATAAGAGTCGCCACAACTAACCCAAAAGAAGGTAGGCCTTTATTTGCTAAGACCATGGCAGGCAACGTGGTGATAATCAGAAGCTCAACTACCCTCAATTTCATAAGGTCTACATAGGCTCGGAGGGCTAACACATGCTTAGGGTAACCGTTATTAACACCTAAATCGGAGTTCTTTCTCAGTTTTCTTTAAGCATCAAGGCCTACTTTCGGCATAACGAAAGGGGTCCGCAATGACATCAAAGAAGCCAGAATGGTTTGAGCTCTCTGAAAGAGACAACTCTGCACGAGAGATTCGTAAAATTAATAAGAAATTTCCTTTAACTGTAGCTGCGGCATTTGGTGCAATTATTGTGGCCGGTTCTGTATTTGCAAATACCCAAAGCGAACCTGCAGCAGTAGCCGAAACTCCAATTACAACGCCGACGACTCAGGCTCAGTCAGCAGTACCTGCACAGAAGAATATAAAAGTTAAGAGCGAAAAAGTTGCAACACGAACAAAATTAGTGACTGCACAATCTGATCCAGCACCTGTTGCTGCGGCTCCTGCACCAGTTAGCGCACTACCTGCACCTATTGTTGCCAGCGTTTCAAATCGTGGTGATGACGACGAGGGCGAAGGTGGTGAGCATGAAGGTCGTGAGCATGAAGGTGGTGAAGGAAAGAAGCAAGAGCGGGATGACGACTAAGTTGTTACCACCGCTTCTTCAATAGTCGTTGCGGTGTTCGTTTCAGTACCATCCTCGATCTTAATTTCAATTTCATTTGGTTGGCCAGGAAGTTGTGGCAGCAACGGAGAGGCAATCTTTCCCAGAATTCTATCCACGGTTTTCCGAGCTAGATTTGCGGCCGAATAAGTTCGTTTAAGACGATCGGCAATTATTACAAAGATATATTCCCTATCCCCTGCTTCAACATATCCAGCAAGATTTGCAGTTCCGCTAAGTGTGCCAGTCTTTGCTTTTACTAATCCGACAGCCTCACGAGCAGTTTCTACAAAACGATTCTTTAATGTGCCAGTTAGCCCCGAGATAGGCAACCCTGATAACAATGGAGCAAAACGCGAATCACTTCGAATCTTTAATAAGAGCTGCCCAACTTGATTTGCAGTCACGCGGTTTTTCCTGGAAAGTCCACTGGCATCGCGAATAACTAGCCCTTTGCGCTCAACTCCGAGATCATCTAGCATTTGCGTGAAAGTCTGAGCCACTCCTTGGTCATTTAGTGAATTCCCTGCAGCGCGAGAAGCTACACGCGCTATTCGCTCAGCAAGTACGTTATCGCTCCAGGTGAGAGTAAAGGCAAGCATTTCTTGAAGTTCGGGTGATTTAGAAGTCAGAATCCGTTCATCTGATAGCGCCTGAGCTTCAAGTGAAGTTACTTTCAACATGGTGGCGTTGATTCCACGCTTCTTATAGAAACTCTTTACGTACGCAACATCTTTTGAGTACAGATTGGAGTAATAGATTGTTGAATTACGAATAGAACCTTTATTCGCATCTCTCAGAGCCGATAGCGATTTGTATTCAATTCGAGGAAGAGAAGTTCGACCCATCTTCTTGGCTTGGTCAGAGTTCAAGCTAAACCATGGATCAAGTGAACCTTGAATCACGATGCTCTTCTTTTCGATTCCCAACCAGACTGAAGTTGTAAATCTCTGATCAGGTTTCAGATAGGTGAGCGCCGCAGCTGCCGTGTAAATCTTCATAACTGAAGCTGGCTTGCGAGGTGAATTAGAATTCTTTCGAAAAACAACTTCGCCGGTTAATTTGTCTATAACAATTATAGATGGATCGGCAAGTGCCGAACCTGCAGTAATGCGACTGAATAGATTGGTAATGGCGCTCTTACTAAGGGCTTGCGCAGAAGTTGACGTGGCGCTAGAAATGCCCACAATGAGAGAAACTAGCACTACCAACTTCTTCATAAATGAATTAATTCCAGAAGCTGGCGATCAATACATTGAAAATTGTTAACCCCATCATGGTTGCCCAGATAGAGCCCTTGAGTTCTGGCTTCTTTACGTTCTTATACCCAAGGACAAGAATTCCTACGAGCACGAGAAATTTTATTCCGATCTTTGTGTGATTAAGCACCTCGTCCGTATTGACGGTCTTGAAAAGCCCGACCATGACTAAACCAACTATCAAGGCTGTCAGCGTGGCATGGAGAATTCCCGGATTGAGTTTTTTGGGGGATTTCTTTACCTGAGTAAGTAGCATCGCCAATATCGCCACTACGCACAGGATATGGATTCCTAGCGCGATGTTATAGATGGTGCTCATAAGACTCCTTGGTGATTGTGGTCGTTTAAGTTTAGAGTGCATACATGGAAATCACTACGCCTGCAGTCATCGGACCAGGTGAATTTTTCCCAGTAATTGGAGTCGGCCCTCACGAAAAGCCATGGCCCACTGGTCCCGAATTTGATCAAGAATTACTTGCTAATGGTGATCGTCGTAACGTGCTCGATCACTATAGATATTGGACTGTTGAAGCGATTGTCGCTGACCTTGATACAAAGCGGCACGGGCTCCAAATCGCCATTGAAAATTGGCAACATGATTTAAATATCGGCTCCATAGTTCGAACTGCTAATGCATTTAATGCATCACTCGTTCATATCATTGGAAAACGCGATTGGAATAAGCGCGGAGCTATGGTTACTGATCGCTATCTCAAAGTTATGCACCACCCAACTGTTGAAGAATTTGCCAAGTGGTGCAGTGAAAATAGCGTTCCCATCATCGGAATCGATAATGTTCCTGGTTCTAAACATCTCGAAGGCTCAGAACTTCCTGAGAGCTGCGTTCTGCTCTTCGGGCAAGAAGGCGCTGGTATGTCAGATGAAGGAATCGCTATTTGTAAAGTTCTCTATGCCATTGAACAGTACGGCTCTACTCGTTCAATGAATGCCTCTGCAGCTGGTGCGATAGCTATGTACCACTGGGCGTTGCAGCACCTTCCGCGTAAAGTCTGAACATGAAGAAGTGGATGAGTCGAAATCTCATCGTCTTAACCCTTGTTTCTCTCGCGCAAGACGCTGCCAGCGAACTTCTCTACCCGCTCTTGCCCTACATTATTACTGCAGGCGTTATCGGCGCAGCTCCTATTACTTTAGGTCTCATTGAGGGATGTGCCGAAGCTGCAGCAGGATTTACAAAACTTTATTCAGGCAAAAAGAGTGACAGCGTTGGTAGAAAACCATTTGTAATTGCTGGTTACTCTATTGCCGGTGTAGGTAAGGCGCTAGTTATCTTCGGAACTCTCTGGTCGGTGGTATTTCTCGGTCGTGTCACTGATCGAATTGGAAAAGGTTTACGTGG
>DJBN01000063.1:10598-16103 GCA_002430075.1 Actinobacteria bacterium UBA5975
TTGGTCCACTTATTGCTCTACTCGGACTTTCTCTCTTTAATGATGATGTCCGTTCCGTAGCCAAATGGGCGCTTATTCCAGCGCTCCTATCTGGCTTATTGACTCTTTTTGTTAAAGAGACAGTTACTCAACGAAAAGCTTCGGTAGTAAAAGAGCCAAAGGTTGAACTCCCTAAACCTATGAAAAAGGCAATCGCAATTTTGGTACTTATTCAGCTGACAAATATCCCAGATGCACTCCTTCTACTTCGTCTTTATGATCTTGATTTCTCCGTACAGGGGGTTGTGCTTGCATACGCCTTTTACAGTTTCGTAACTGTTCTATTCGCATTTCCTGGTGGATATCTAGCCGACAAGTTTTCGCCACAAATCGTTTATGCAACAGGATTAATTGCATTTGCAATTTCGTATGTTCTCCTTGGCGCGACCACAAATAAGTCGATTGCAGTCCTTGCGCTAGTTATTTATGGAATATTTCCAGCTCTCACAGATGGTGTGGGTAAAGCCTGGATTGCAAAATTGAGTTTGCCCGAACACCGAGGTAGAGCGCAGGGTGTTTACCAAGCATCGATGAGCTTTGCAGTGCTAGGAGCAGGTATCTGGGGTGGTGCCTTCTGGTCTAAAGGTTCTACCCAACCAGTTTTAATCCTTGCGGGAGTTGGAGCTGGCTTAGGTGCGATCTACTTCGGGAGCAGGTTCTTCTTCGAGCGCTTCGCGCACAGAAGCTAAACGTCTTTCAACCTCATTAGCTTCATCCATTCGACCGAGCTTGCGCATCACTGCCACCATGCGCGATTCGATATCGAGTATGAATTCAAAATCTTTCGGTTCATCCTCTGCGACAATTTGAAGCACGCCATCGAGAGTCAACAGACCATCTTCTAATTTTTCAAGAAGAATTTCTGCCTTTCCATATTCAAATAAGGCGAAAGTTTCGCGTCTGTGATCATGGGCCGTTTCAAAGACATCTATCGATTTACGTGCTGCATCGAGGGCTTTCTCGCCTTCGCCAAGTTCTACGAAACAGGAAGCAATCTTCTGATCGCAACGCGCGATATGAATGACTTCCTTTTCAAGTTTGAACATTTTTCGCGCCTCTTGAAAACAGATAATTGCTTCTGTGTAATTCTTTAACTCGCGCTGAGCGCACCCAATCAGATGCATATCGTTTGCAGCCCCAATTGTGTTGCCATCTACAAGATGTTCTTGCGAACATTCGTACATCGTCTCGATTACTTTTTCATATTTCTTTGATGAATACCACCACTCGCCGAGCGTGCATGCGAGTTCAAGAGCAATAGGTGATTTGTTTTCTCGTAAAATTGCTACCGCCTGGCTCATGGCAGTTGCAGCTTCATCCATTCGCTTCAATTGATTAAGGTTGTAACCGATTGCTGAATAAGCTTGTGCTAAACCTTCGCTGGGAGCAGAAGCTCCAAGTTCGGAGAAAATATCTCGTGCGGTTTCTGCGAGAGCGAGCGCTTCATCATATTGACCTCGCGCAAAAATTCGAGCAGAGAGTTCGTAATAGGTATTGGCACGTTCTTCTCCTTGGACCTCGGGGATTCGATCCCAGAGCATCTCCTCGGTGACAAGCTCATCCTGGCCTTCATCTTCATTCATCGAATAGACCTCCCCGATACGCTCGCAGATTCCTGCACTCTAGTCCCAACGCTCGCTCTGGCGCGGTTATTTCCCCTTGGAGATTCCCGAGAATTCACCTATCCTTCACTCGCTTTCAAGATGCAGATGCGAATGATTTGCATTAAAATCGGCCCATGCATATTCCTGACGGATTCATTGATATCCCCACGTCAGCAGCCTTTGCTGCCATAGCTGCCGCAGCGGTTGCCATCTCTCTTAAGGGTGCGAAATCTTCCCTCGATGAGAAGACAGCTCCTCTAGCAGGCCTCACAGCGACCTTTATCTTTGCTGTACAGATGCTTAACTTTCCAGTTGCGGCCGGAACTAGCGGTCACCTCTTGGGGGGCGCCCTTGCTGCAGTCTTAATCGGCCCGTTTGCGGCGACCCTTGCAATCACCGTCGTCTTGCTCATGCAAGGTTTGCTCTTTGCAGATGGCGGCCTAAGCGCCATGGGTCTGAATGTCTTTAACATGTCCGTGGTCGGCGTTTGGGTTGGGTACACGATTTTCCTACTAGTTAAGAAGCTTCTTCCGCGATCAAAATCTTCTATCGCTATCGCAGCAACAATCGGTGCTCTTCTATCTGTACCTGCGGCAGCCGCTAGCTTCGGGCTCCAGTATGCACTAGGTGGAACATCAACTTTCTCAATCGGTGCTGTATTTACCGCCATGATCGGTACTCACATCTTGATAGGTATTGGCGAGGCGATTATCACCGGCTTCGCAGTTGCAGCTGTGATGGCTAGCAGGTCAGATCTGGTCTATGGATTTAAAGGCGAAACAACGCCATTAGAGGTAAGGACTCACAATGAATAAAGGCGAGGCAAAGAAGAGTAATAAATTATTAATTGGCGGTTTCATACTCTCTTTTTTTCTCGCTGGCGTTCTCTCCTTCTATGCATCTTCTAGCCATGATGGACTTGTGAAGGTTGCCGGAGAAATCGGCTTTATTGATTCGGCAAAAGACCATTCTTTCAGTTCGGGTCCTTTGGCCAATTACGGTATCAAGGGTGTTGAAAATCAACGTCTTTCAACAGGTTTGGCTGGAGTTATCGGTATTACAGCAACTGGTTTAATCTCCTACGGACTCTTCTATGTAGTTCGACGCAAGAATGGTGTAGAAAAGTAAACGCCAAGAGCTCAACCCTCAATCAAGTTCACTCTCATGGCCACCACCATGGCCATGATGTTGGCGAACGGCTATATATCCATCGCCATTCGCTTCTGCATTCGCTACCCCCTCATGTCAAGATAGTCAGCGTTTTAGTATTTATTCTTTCGGTGGTTGCTACACCAATTTCAGAGTGGCAAGCATTTATAGCTTTCCTTGCGCTAGTAATTACAGCTTCGCTCATCGCTAAGATTGAAATTACAACTCTCTTAAAGCGCGCAGTGATTGAAGTTCCATTTATTCTCTTTGCAATTCTGATGCCATTTTTCGGAACCGGTGAAAAATTCTCGGTTGGACCTTTAGACCTCTACCGTGCGGGACTGCTAGCTGGCGCATCAATCGTGGCCAAGGGAACTTTAGGCGTTCTCTGCGCAGTCCTACTTTCTACAACAACTACGGCTCGTGAGTTACTTCGTGGGCTAGAGCGCCTTCGGTTGCCTATCGTTATGGTCCAGATTGCCTCCTTTATGTTGCGCTACATCAATGTCATTAGCGATGAGATGCAACGAATGAAAGTTGCTCGTGAATCTCGTGGGTTTGAGGCGACTGGGATCAAACATTGGAAAATCCTTGCAACTTCTGCTGCTGCCCTCTTTATCCGTTCATATGAACGTGGAGAGCGGGTGCACCTTGCAATGCTCTCCCGTGGCTTTGATGGAAATCTGCCACAGAGTGAACTCCGACGCGTGGGTGTTAACGTATGGTTGAAGGCGCTATCTATTTCAATTATTGCCTTACTTATTTCGATACTGACTCAAGTGATTGGTTAAATCAATGACAACTGCACCTAGCCTTGTTATCACAAATCTCGCATTCGCCTATCCGGACGGCAACCAAGCTCTTTATGGAGTGAACCTCATTGTTAACCAAGGTGAACGCGTTGCACTACTGGGTCCAAATGGCGCAGGTAAGACAACTCTTGTTCTCCATATGAACGGCATCCATCCTGCAATGCAAGGAGAAATATCAATTGCAGGCCAGATTGTCGATGCCAAGGATAAAGAAGCGCTCAAGAGAATTCGATCTAAAGTAGGCATTGTCTTTCAAGATCCAGATGACCAGCTATTTATGCCAACTGTCGGCGAAGATATTGCATTTGGGCCTTATAACATGGGTAAACGTGGCGCAGAACTTGATGCCATTGTTGATCAAGCTCTCGCACAAGTTGGAATGAGCGAGTTCAAAGACCGCCCGCCTCATCACCTCTCATTCGGACAACGTAGACGTATTGCAGTTGCAACAGTGCTTGCCATGAAGCCCGAAATTCTTGTTATGGATGAGCCATCATCTAACTTAGATCCAGCGAGCCGACGAGAGCTTGCAGATATTTTAAGAGCGCTCGATGTCACCATAGTGATGGTTACCCACGATCTGCCTTATGCCTATGAGCTTTGTGAGCGTGCCGTAATTTTGTCAGGTGGAATTATCGTGGCCGATTCAAGTACTGAATCTATTCTGAAGAATGCCGACCTTCTGGCATCCCACCGCCTCGAGCTACCTGTTGGTTTCTCGCTTTCTTAAAGGTATTCGTTCCTGAGCAATTGCTGCTCCAAGAAGCACGACTAACGCACCTACAGGTTCATGCCATGTTAGATGTTCATTGAGAAAAGCTAGCCCAACAATCACAGCAACGAGTGGGGTCAGATACGTGACGCTACTTGCGATCGCACTTCCCGCCAGCTCCATCACTCGAAAATTCCAGAGGTAGGCAAAGCCACTTCCAAAAATTCCAAGAGCTAGCATTCCAAGAACCGGGCCAAGAGAATAGTTATCGCTCGAAATTCCGTCGATGAGATAGAAGGGCAGCAGGGTAACTGCTGCCAAAGTTAGCTGCATTGCAACAATGGATTCTGGTTGCAACCTGTAAGGCATAACGAATCGACGTGTATAGGGAAATGAAAACCCATAACAAGTGACGGCAAGAAGCAGGACGAGAATTGCCCACAACGGGTTATCGCCTAGCCCTTTCCAGGCGCCAAGAACAATAAGAACACCAGAGAAGCCGATTGCAAGGCCGACAATCTGAAAAGGCTTGGGCTTCTCTTCTCGATTGACAACCAAGATTGCAATAAGTGTCATGAGTGGCGTTACTGCATTGATGATTCCTGCAAGAATTGAAGTGACTTCTGTTTCTGCTAAAGCAAAGAGAATTCCAGGAAATACGTTAAGAAGTAAGGCGACAATCCAGAGATGAAAGCGAATGGCTCGACCTTGAGGGAGAGTAAAACCTTGTACCCGCGCAACGATGAGAAGCGTGACGGCGCCCAGTGCGCAACGCCCAAATGCGACTCCAAATGGGGTGAGGAATTCAAGGCCCAACTTAATAAAGATAAAAGAACAGCCCCACACGACGCCAACGGCGAGGTATGGGGCTGCCCACTGAGAATTCTTCTTAGGTGTAGCTGAGCGAGAAAGCACCTAGCAATGATGACACAACCATCCAGATCCACCAGACGGCGGGATGGTTTGAATGGAATCGCGCCCACGAAGGTCATTGGCGTGCATGGGTTTACGCCTTTGAATGGCCCTTCTTCGCCATAGTGGCTGTCTATATGTATCGCCGATTCTTACGTGGAGATCGTCCAAAGATTCCACGTCCTAATTTGGAAGAGTTACAACAAGATAAGGACAACGATAAATAATTGTGGGCCCAGACAGGCTCGAACTGTCGACCCACGGATTAAAAGTCCGT
>DJBN01000063.1:16293-17830 GCA_002430075.1 Actinobacteria bacterium UBA5975
ATTAAAAGTCCGTTGCTCTACCGGCTGAGCTATAGGCCCCACTGTGTAACTGGCGCAGTCTACTCCCTGGAGAGAGACCTACAAATTGCCCTTCGCTTTAGAAGTACCGCATAAGCAGGTAAGGGAAGGAGATAAGGGTTGAAATGATAGTTACTGGGACTCCATATTTGGCGAAGTGCCAGAAGGAGATTTTGACGCCATTTGCATGGGCAAGACCAATAGCGACCACATTCGCGCTTGCTCCAACGATGGTTAAGTTTCCACCGAAATCTGCACCAAGTGCGAGTGACCACCACAGCCCATCGTTATTGATAGTAGTGATTGATTCCGTCAATTGAGTGACTACAGGGATCATGCTTGCAACGTATGGAATATTATCAACGATTCCAGAGACGATTGCTGAAACAAATAAAATCGCCGTACCAGCAACAGCTGCATTATCCCCAACTGCATCAGATATTAAATTTGAAAATTCCGCTAATGCGCCAACTTTAACCAGGGCCCCGACCATGATGAATAGTCCTGCAAAGAAGACAAGAGTCCCCCATTCAACATCCATGGCAAAATCTGCCGGCTTTAAATTACTAATAAGGACTAGAAGTCCGGCGCCCAAAAGTGCAACCAGCGCAGGCTCAAAGTGGGTCAAAGAATGAGCTGTAAAATTTATAACCACTAGAAGTAGAACAAACAAACTCTTTTTCATCAAAACTTTATTGGTGATAAAGCTTTTGGCATCAAGATGTTGAATAGCGGAACGATCTTCTTCTGTATTGACCAACTCTTTTCTAAATGACCATACCAAGAATGGCACGATGAAGACTGTTACGACAAGAACGATTGGGGCCATGTTCACCAGAAAATCATTAAATTCAAGGTTTGCTTTGGAAGCAATAATAATGTTGGGAGGATCGCCAATAAGGGTGGCAGCCCCACCAATATTGGAGATAAAAACTTCTCCAAGGATGAACGGTACGGGGTTCACTTTTAGGTGAGAAGCGATTACAAAGGTCATAGGAACTGCCAGTAAAATTGTTGTCACGTTATCTAGTAGGGCGCTTGCAACTGCAACCAATAGAAGAATATAGACAAATGCTCGCTTCGGTTCGCCCTTGCCAAACTGGATGGATTTAATAGCCAAAAACTCGAAGAGTCCCGTTTTGTGGATGACTCCAACGATGATCATCATTCCGAGGAGGAGGAAGATGACATCCCAATCGACTCCGGTCTCATGGCTATAAAAAGCAGACTTAGTGTCAGTGGCTCCAATGATCGCCATCATGGCCGCTCCACCACACACTATGGCTACTCGGTTAAATTTCTCGGTCGCGATAAGAATGTAGGCAACGACGAATACTGCAACCGCAGAAAGTGCGAGCATTTTTATCCTTTGCTAAAATTTTAGAAATAACCACATTTGCTAGATGCCGAACTTTATCACTTTAACGTCCGTTACTGGCTCGCTGTAATCGATCACGAATTGCTGTCGAGATATCGTCTCCCAGTGGTTGATGGACAACTACGCGAGAAATTCCTTGTG
>DJBN01000063.1:18113-18425 GCA_002430075.1 Actinobacteria bacterium UBA5975
GTCTGCACTCCGCAGGGCAGAGTAAAGAATTCGTGCAAATTCTTCATTATTCCTGGGGGAGGCAAGTCGGATAACGCCATATGGAGTTGCAAAATCTGAAGTTGCAATTAACCCATCACCTGGCACCGGTGCAATATCCAGTAAAACTTTTGCGCTGGGCGAGTAGTGGTTTTCAAGTGAGCCACTTACTCGGATATCTGATGAATTGTTTGACAAGGTAAGACCTGTACCGATCTCAATCATCTCATCGGTTATTGCCCCTGGTCGCAGAACTTTTGGGTTCTCGGTCGTGCAATCAATGATGGTGGATTC
>DJBN01000063.1:18638-18961 GCA_002430075.1 Actinobacteria bacterium UBA5975
GTGCAATCAATGATGGTGGATTCAACCCCGACAAGACATGGGCCACCATCAAGGATTAAATCTTCAGGAGCCAAATATTCAGATAACTCTGTTGCCACCGCTTGCGCGGTTGTAGGAGAGACATGGCCGAATCTATTTGCACTAGGGGCTGCAATTCCTTTACCGCCAACTTTCTTAAATTCGTTTAAGAGTGCGAGTGCGATGACATGATCTGGGACTCGAAGGCCGACAGTGTCCTGTCCGCCTGTAATGAAATCCTGAGCGAGCGCCGATCTTTTTAGAATTAGCGTCATCGGACCTGGCCAGAAATTTCTAGCTAATTT
>DJBN01000063.1:19190-19496 GCA_002430075.1 Actinobacteria bacterium UBA5975
ATTGCATAATCTGGGATGTCATCGGACCAATCCGCTATGTCCTGCATATCGCCAAGATGCACAATCAACGGATGATCTGATGGGCGAGCTTTTGCTGTGTAGATACGGGCAACGGCTTCGGGATTGGTGGCATCGGCGCCAAGGCCATAAACGGTCTCAGTTGGAAAAGCGACTAAAGCGCCAGATTTTAAAATCTGCGCAGCCCGTACCATCGCATCTGCTGTGCAGTTTGATACAAACTGACCAGCGCCACTATTTTCAAAGCTCATAAGTTCAATTATCCCGCCTTTTTGCGAGAAGATAACC
>DJBN01000028.1:0-276 GCA_002430075.1 Actinobacteria bacterium UBA5975
AGTGCGACGTTCTTTAACATAGGCAAGATGAGTTTTGTAAGGAACGTTTACTACAGCGCTGGGTGGATTATTCTTATCCCGACCTGAGGGTAATCCACACTTCGGGCAATCCCATTCAGCTGGGATTACCACAGTCTCTTCTACAGCAAATGATGGACGAACTTCATGACCATTTCCACACCAATACGAGACGCTAGCGCGTTCGATCTGATCGCCACGCTCGGCCTCGCCCATTGGGCCTGCACCAACACGGCTTCCGCGAATTGCACTTGCCAT
>DJBN01000028.1:583-8521 GCA_002430075.1 Actinobacteria bacterium UBA5975
CCAACACGACTTCCGCGAATTGCACTTGCCATGGATTAACCCTTCAATACAAGAGAGAGGCCTACGACGCAGGCAAACCATAATCCACCGACCAGAATGGTGATCCGATCAAGGTTACGTTCTACAACAGATGAACCGCCGTAGTTGGTTGAAATTCCGCCACCGAATAAATCTGAGAGGCCAGAACCTTTGCCCTTATGAAGAAGGACCAGAAGAATCATCACGATACTTGTGATGATGAGAAAGATTGAAAGCGTTAAAGCCACGGTGGAACTCCTCTAGAGGTAGGGGTACAGGATACCCGACGAGACAGAATATTTTTCGCCTAGTCCTGAGCGTGAAATTTTGTGATCTTTGCCAATTCTTCTGGGTCCAGGCTAGCTCCTCCGATGAGCGCGCCATCCACATCAGCCTGTTTCATAATCTCGGAGATATTGGCAGATTTCACAGAACCGCCATAGAGGATTCGCATATTTGCAGCAATCTCACTTGAGCCAATCTGTTCAACTTCTTCTCGGATAGCAGCGCATACTTCCTGTGCGTCTTCTGGAGTCGCAGTCTTACCGGTTCCAATTGCCCAAACAGGTTCATATGCAATGACGATTTTTTTGAGATCTGGTTTGTGAAGACCTTCAAGTCCTGCGCGCACCTGGCGGATAACATGAGAAACATGAGTGCCAGATTCGCGGATTGCGAGCTCTTCTCCAACGCAGAAGATTGGAATCAACTCGTTGGCCAGGGCTGCCTTGATTTTACGATTTACCAACGCATCATCTTCCTTATGGATTGCGCGTCTTTCAGAGTGGCCAACGACAACGAAGGTGCAACCAAGCTTTGCCAACATTGAGCCCGAAATATCACCAGTAAATGCACCTGATGGCTCGGGAGAAAGGTCTTGTGCTCCATATTGAATACGTAAGCGATCTCCATCAACCATTGTCTGGATTGAACGGATATCTGTAAATGGCGGAATGATTGCGACATCTACCGCGTCATAATCCTTATCGTCGAGTGAGTAGACAAGCTTTTGCGCAACTGCAATCGCCTCAAGGTGATTGAGGTTCATCTTCCAGTTTCCTGCCATCAGCGGCTTGCGCATCGTGTACTCCTCTAGTCAGTAGATTTAGCGTTGGTGAGATATTTTCTCGTTGAGATTATCTTTAAAGATCTAAAGCTGTGAGGCCCGGAAGTTCCTTACCCTCGAGAAATTCAAGGGAAGCTCCCCCACCGGTTGAAATATATCCAAATTGTGAATCTTTAAATCCAAGCGCGCGTACCGCAGCTGCTGAATCTCCGCCACCTACCACCGAAATCCCATCGACTTCAGTCAGCGCCTGGGCCAGAATCTTTGTGCCAGAGGCAAATGCAGGAAATTCAAAGACGCCCATAGGCCCGTTCCAGAAAACAGTTTTGCATTTTTTGATAGCCGCGGCAAATGCCACAGCACTTTCGGGGCCGATATCTAAACCGATTTGATCGGCAGGAATCGCATCTGAACTGACAAGGGTTGGAGTCGCATCAGCTGAGAAAGATGGAGCAACGACAATATCTGTTGGAATTAAGAGCTTCACGCCAGAATCTTCTGCCTGTTTAATCAGCGCGCGGACAGTGTCAATGAGATCGGGTTCAACGAGAGATTTACCGATCTCTCTTCCTTGAGCTGCAAGGAAGGTAAATAGCATTCCTCCGCCGATAGCCATTACATCAACTTTGCCCAGTAGATTGGAGATAACTCCAATTTTATCTGAGACTTTAGAGCCTCCTAGTACAACTCCATAAGGTCGCACCGGATCAATTGTTAGCCTCTTAAGTACATCGACTTCAGCAGAAACCAAATGCCCTGCTGCATGTGGAAGTAGACGAGGAAGATCAAATACAGAGGCGTGTTTGCGGTGTACCGCGCCGAATCCATCACCAACATAGAAATCTGCAAGCAGCGACAGTTCCTTGGCAAGGGCTGCTCGCTCTGATTCATCTTTTGACGTTTCCGCTGCTGAGAAACGAATATTTTCTAGAAGGAGAATCCCTCCAGCTACTAGCGCAGATGCCTTTGCTGTTACATCACTTCCTGTAATTGCTCCAGCAAATTGCACTGGCTTACCTAATAGTTCAGCTAAACGCACGGCAATAGGTGCAAGTGAGAGCTCTGGTTTTGCTTCACCATTTGGACGGCCAAGATGGGCAGCAATAACGATGCTTGCGCCCTTTTCAAGGAGAGCGTTGATCGTCGGAAGGGATGCCCGAATACGGCCATCGTCGGTGATCTTTCCTTCTTTCAAAGGAACATTGAGATCGCAACGAAGAAATACTCGCTTTCCAGCCACATCAAGGTCTGCCAAAGATGACATTAAATAGCGCTTCTCTCTTTAGAGTGACTTGCCTACATAGTCAACAAGATCAACGAGGCGATTTGAATAGCCCCACTCGTTGTCATACCAACCAACAACTTTGACAGTTGTTCCAATTGCCTTTGTAAGACCGGCATCAAAAATACAAGATGATGGGTCAGTGACAATATCTGAGGAGACGATTGGATCTTCAGTGTAAGTGAGGAAACCCTTAAGTGAGCCGTTAGCTGCTTCTTTCATTGCAGCGTTAATCTCTGCTGCAGTTGCCTCTTTTGCAAGTTCAACTGTGAGGTCGGTAGCTGAACCAGTTGGAACAGGTACACGCATCGCAAAACCATCAAGCTTGCCCTTGAGCTGTGGAAGCACAAGGGAAATTGCCTTCGCAGCACCAGTCGAGCTTGGAATGATATTTGTCGCCGCAGCACGTGCGCGACGCAGATCCTTGTGAGGGAAATCAAGAATTACTTGGTCATTTGTGTAAGCATGGATAGTTGTCATTAATCCGCGAACAATTCCGAACTTCTCATCAAGAACCTTTGCCATTGGGGCAAGACAGTTTGTAGTGCATGAAGCGTTTGAAATCACGTTGTGCTTTGTTGAGTCGTACTTCTCATGATTTACGCCCATAACGATGGTGATATCTTCATCAGTGGCAGGCGCTGAAATAATGACCTTCTTCGCTCCTGCGGTGATGTGCTTTTGAGCATCAGATGCCTTCGTGAAGTGACCGGTTGATTCAATGACGATATCAGCCTTCACGGAAGCCCAAGGAAGATTAGCAGGGTCGCGATCTGCAAAGACCTTCATAGTCTTGCCACCTACAGTGATTGAGTCTTCTGTATATGTGACTTCTAGGCCAAGGCGGCCCAAAATTGAGTCGTACTTCAAAAGGTGAGCAAGGGTTGCATTATCTGTGAGGTCGTTGATACCTACGATATTGATATTAGGGTTTGTTAGCGCTGCGCGAAAAAAATTGCGTCCAATACGTCCAAAACCATTGATTCCGACATTAATCATCTCAAGACCTCTTCTAGAAAATAAATCACCCTACATAAAGGTGGCTTTCGGTTACACCACAACATTGGGGGCTCGTGAGGCGAAGTCTACCAGCAGGCAGATGGCTACTGAACAGTTCGGCAAGCGTGCAGATAAAGATTAAGTGTCATTCGCCGAGCAGATCAGGTGAGAGACCAGCTTCAGTATCTGGAATTCCTAATTCGATGGCACGCTTATCGGCCATTGCAAGTAGACGTCTAATACGTCCTGCAATCGCATCCTTTGTCATGGGAGGCGTTGCAAGGGATCCGAGCTCTTCCAGACTTGCCTGTCCGTGAGAAATACGAAGTTCGCCTGCCTCTTTGAGGTGATCAGGAATTTCGGCTCCAAGAATTTCCATGGCGCGTTGCACGCGAGCCGCCGCCGCTACTGCGGCGCGAGCAGAGCGACGTAAATTAGCATCATCAAAATTGGCCAATCGATTAGCAGTTGCTCGGACTTCACGGCGCATGCGACGTTCTTCCCAAGCCAAGACAGATTCGTGTGCGCCAAGACGTGTCAGAAGAACTCCAATTGCATCTCCATCGCGAATAACAACACGATCTACTCCGCGTACCTCACGAGCTTTGGCAACAATTCCTAAACGGCGCGCTGCGCCAACAAGAGCAAGAGCTGCTTCAGGCCCGGGGCAGGTGATTTCAAGAGATGAGGAACGCCCTGGCTCAGTCAGCGAACCATGCGCAATAAATGCGCCACGCCATGCGGCTTCTGCATCACAGACATTGGCAGCAACGACTTGTGGAGGAAGACCGCGAACTGGACGACCATTGGCATCAATTAAGCCTGTTTGACGAGCTAGCGCATCGCCGGCTTCGACGACTCGCACTACATAGCGAGAGCCTTTACGTAAACCACTTGATGAGAGAACAGCGAGATCGCTATCGTGGCCATAGATATCTGCAATATCCTTTTTAAGACGACGTGCGCTCTGAGATGTATCGAGCTCTACCTCGATTAAGACTTTGCCCGCGGCAATATGGAGACCACCTGCAAAGCGTAGGAGTGAAGAAACTTCTGCCTTGCGGCAACACGGTTTGGTAACAGAGAGACGACTGAGTTCATCTTTTACCGCTGCTGTCATCGCCATGGGGGTTATCCAACCAGTATTTCTCTCCCAATGTGTGCGAAAAGCAGACCCAATTTCTTTACATCATGGTGCAGAAGCTCGTGATCATCACGTAGATCAGCGACCAATAACTCTGAACCTTGGGTTGAAAGATGGCTACGTAACTCTTCTTGGCCACCTGTGGATTGGTCTGCAATAACCAGATCAAAGTGGAGATCCGGCGAATATTGATGAAGAATTTCTAGATGCTCAATTGGTGAGTATCCCGCGTACTCCCCTGCCGATTTATCGGCGATATCAAGATTTAGCAGAAGTATCTTCTTCGCTCGCGATGCTTCAAGTGTGCGCCGCTGATCTGGAACAAGCAGATGTGGAATAACGCTCGAGAACCAGGAACCTGGTCCCATTGTTATCCATTCCGCTTCTTCTATCGCCTGTATCGCTTGCAGATGTGCTGGCGGATTTTCAGGAAGAATCCGAAGAGATTTCAACCGGCCCTTCGTTGTAGCAACTTGAGCCTGCCCACGCACTATTTGTGTGCCTATTGAATTTTCAAATGTGGCTTCAATATCTAGCGCATGAGATGCCATCGGTAGTACTCGACCTACAACTTTGAGCAGTGCGCCCACGCGATCCAAACCTGCGACAGTATCTTCATCGCGATCCCAGAGCGCTGCAAGAAGCAAATTCCCAACTGCATGACCATTGAGTGCGCCTTCGCTTGTAAAGCGATATTGTATTATTTCAGCCCAGCTACGCCCCCATTCGTCATCACCGCAGAGCGCAGCTAACGCCATTCGCAAGTCGCCTGGTGGCATGATGGGAAATTCTTCACGTAGACGACCACTTGAACCGCCATTATCTGCAACGGTCACTATCGCTGTAATTTGATTTGTCATGCTGCGCAGAGCGGTCAACGTCGCCGCGAGTCCGTGCCCACCACCTAGGGCCACAACTTTCTTACTCATTCACGTCCGACATCGCGATGTGTTGCATGAGCAGAGATTTCCAGATCGTTAGAGGATAGAGAGAGCTGACGTGCAATTTCTTGAGCAACTGCTACAGATCGATGTTTTCCACCCGTACATCCAACTGCAATCGTGACATATTTCTTTCCTTCGTGGAAATAGCCAGGCAGCATCTGAGTAACAACTGACAGATAGCTCCTTACAAATTCGGCTACCCCCTCGCTAGATAAAACTTTCTGAGACACAAGTGCGTCTAAGCCATTGAGCGGTCTTAACTCGGGAATCCAATGAGGATTGGGTATAAAGCGGCAATCAAGAACGAGATCTGCATCCACTGGAATCCCATACTTATATCCGAAAGAAAGGAGATTGATTCGAATCGTAGGCGCTAAGCCAGCTGCAAATATCTCAGAGGTGCGTTTTTCTAGCTGATGGACATTCAGATTCGATGTATCAATGACAACATCTGCCTGAGCACGAATCTCTTCAAGTTTTGCACGTTCTCGTGCAATACCGTCAACAATTCGGTCACTTGCCTGTAGTGGGTGAGGGCGCCGCGTTGACTCAAATCTCTGAACCAGTGATTGATCGCTAGCATCGAGAAAGAGCGCTGTAAAATCAATCTTCAAATCCTTCAACTTCTGCAGAGCATTATTGAGATCGTCAAAGAATTTTCCACCTCGTACATCGACGACAACTGCCAGTTTCGAATGAGTATCAAGGCTCTGCTCAGCAAGCTGTGGCAGTAGCACTGGCGGCAAATTATCGACTACATACCAACCTAGATCTTCAAGTGCATGTGCCACAGTTGAACGACCGGCACCCGACATTCCAGTCAGAATGAGTAACTCTTGAGTGGTCATGGTCTTTATTCTGCCTTAGCTGTCAAGTATCTCACCTGTTGCCATATCAACTCCAGGGGTAGCTAGATTTTCAAGGTGCGCATAGATGATTCCAGCGATAGTCGCTCCAATTCCAGGGGTCGCAGCGAGTTCCTCAGCACTTACCTTTCTCATCGCTGTCACGGAACCAAATCGATCCAAGAGCGCTGCTCTGCGACTTTCTCCTAACTGCGGAATCTCATCGAGAAGGGATTCGAGCATTACCTTTGAACGCCTGGATCTATGGAATGTAATTGCAAATCGATGTGCCTCATCTCGAATTCGTTGCAGTAGATACATGCCTTCACTTGTCCGGGGCAAGATCAAGGGATCTTTATCCCCTGGCATCCATACCTCCTCTAACCTCTTCGCCAATCCGCATAGTGCCACATCTGTAATACCTAGTTCATCCAGAGCTCTCTGCGCAGCAGCAACTTGAGGAGCTCCTCCGTCGACCACAATGAGTTGAGGTGGATACGCGAATTTGCTTAACCGTCCACCGGTTTGCGCAATCTCGCTTTGGTTTACTGATCGATCAGCAAGTAAGCGTTTCATTCGACGAGTAATTACTTGATGCATCGCACGGGTGTCATCTTGGGCAGTATCTGTATCAATGATGAAACGGCGATATTCACTCTTCTTGGCCAGTCCATCTTCAAAGACAACCATCGATGCAACAACGGATGTCCCCGAAATATTTGAGATGTCATAACATTCAATGCGTAGCGGGGTGCGGGATAACTGAAGTTCCTCTTCAAGTTCCAAGAGCGCTTTGCCAGAAACAGCAGCATCCGTTGCTCTTTTGCTCAGATACTGAACCAGGGCATAATGCGCATTTCTTTCCACGGTCTGTAGGAGCTCAACCTTCTCGCCGCGTTGAGGAACTTTGATGGATACTCGGGAGCCTCTTAAGGATGTAAGCCATTCTTCGAGCGCACTTCGATCTGTTGGCTCGTGGTTAAGGAAAATTTCTGAAGGTATATCACCAGGAGCGCTCTGGCTATAGATTGAGAAGAAGAGCGAACCAATCTGATCATCTCCTTCAAGAGCTCGCTCTTGATCGACTATCCACGAACGAGACCCCTTGATAGAGCCTCGCCGTACAATGAATATAGAACCCGCAGCGTGCAAGCCTTCTTCGTGGATTGAGATGAAATCGCCATCGAGTTCATCCGAGAGATTTCCTTGAGTAGATTTCTGAGCCTTTTCAAATGACTCAATTTGATCTCGTAAGCGTGCGGCGCGTTCAAACTCTTCGTGATCAGAGGCAGTAGCCATCTCTTCTCGTAAAGTCGGAAGTAGATTCTCCATCCCCGTCTCCATAAAGGCATCAAGTTTGACGGCAATCTCTTTATGTTCCTCGGGAGTTACCCATCCCACGCACGGAGCTGCGCACTTTCCAATATCGCCCAGTAGGCATTGACGTTTACTCCGCTGGGCTCGTTGAAAGTTTCCAGCACTACATGATCGCACGGGAAATACTTTAAGCAGAACTTCATAGGTATTACGAAGCGCCCATGCATTTGTATAGGGTCCAAAATATTTAAGACCTGGACGTTTCTCTTTGCGCGTAATAAATATGCGTGGGAATTCATCTGCCATGGAGATAGCTAGATAGG
>DJBN01000028.1:8741-23995 GCA_002430075.1 Actinobacteria bacterium UBA5975
AGCTAGATAGGGGTAGGACTTATCATCTTTAAATTGCACGTTATAGGTCGGGTGGTACTGCTTAATCCACGAAAATTCAAGCGCCAGTGCTTCTAGCTCCGTGGCAACGATGGTCCAATCAACTCGAACCGCTTCATGCACCATGCGATAGGTCTTTTGGGCTAAATTTGAACCAAAATACGTTGTCAGACGATTCTTAAGATTTTTAGCTTTGCCGACGTAGATGACCTTCTCGGATGCGTCGTAGAAACGATAGACACCGGGTTCTTCGGGAATCTCCTTGGGGCGGTAACTCGCTGGTTGCGCCATTGCTACCTCTTCTTAACTGCCTTGCGGTTGGTCGCCAATACTTCGGCTAAGAATTCCCCGGTATAACTAGCCTTCACTTTAGCTACCTCTTCAGGCGTTCCTTCAGCAACGACAGTTCCCCCTCGATATCCACCTCCAGGGCCCATATCGATCACCCAGTCGGAGGATTTGATAACATCCAAATTATGCTCGATCACAATGACTGTATTTCCAGATTCAACAAGTCGCTGGAGAACCCCAAGAAGTTTATTTACATCTTCAAAGTGCAGGCCGGTTGTTGGTTCATCTAAGACGTAAATGGTTCGTCCCGTTGATCTGCGTTGAAGTTCAGTAGCCAACTTCACGCGTTGAGCTTCACCCCCTGAGAGCGTTGGCGCTGATTGGCCAAGTCGAACATAGCCAAGCCCAACATCGCAGAGCGTCTTGAGATACCGAGCGATAGTAGGTACAGATTCAAAGAAATCATAGGCAATCTCAATGGACATATCTAAAACTCCTGCGATTGTTCTACCCTTGTAATGGACTTCAAGAGTTTCGCGGTTATAGCGAGCTCCGTGGCAGACTTCGCAAGGAACATAGACATCAGGCAAGAAGTTCATCTCGATCGTAATGGTTCCGTCTCCAGAACAATTCTCGCAGCGTCCGCCCTTTACATTGAAGGAGAATCGACCTTGTTGATACCCGCGCACTTTCGCTTCTGTAGTTTCTGCGAAGAGAGCGCGTACCTTGTCGAAGACGCCTGTATAGGTTGCAGGGTTTGATCGTGGCGTGCGTCCGATGGGTGATTGATCGACATGGACAACTTTGTCGAGCTGATCGATTCCGGTCACGGTGCGATGGCGCCCGGGAACAAGTCGCGCGCCGTTGAGCTTATTGGCAAGAGTTGTGTAGAGAATGTCATTAACAAGCGTTGATTTTCCAGAACCCGAAACGCCTGTAACAGATACAAAGAGGCCCAGTGGAATGCTCACCTCTAAATCCTTCAAATTATTCTCTTTTGCGCCTTTGATAACCAGTTGGCGCTTAATATCTCTAGGACGACGCCTTTCGGGAATCGCGATTGCGCGACGCCCTGATAAATATGCGCCGGTGATGGATTCTTTAGATGCAATGAGTTCTTCATACGAGCCTGAGACAACAACTTTTCCGCCATGTTCTCCAGCACCTGGACCAATATCGACGATCCAGTCAGCAGCGCGAATGGTTTCCTCATCATGTTCGACAACAATGAGAGTATTTCCTAAATCACGAAGGTGTGTCAGCGTTTCAATCAGACGCCTGTTATCTCTTTGGTGAAGTCCAATCGATGGTTCGTCGAGAACATAGAGCACACCAACTAAGCCAGATCCAATTTGAGTTGCAAGGCGGATGCGCTGAGCTTCTCCCCCTGACAACGTTGCAGCAGGGCGATCGAGAGATAGATAATCAAGACCTACATCGAGCAAGAATCCTAAGCGCGCATGAACTTCTTTCATCACACGTTCGGCAATCTGTGCCTCACGTTTATTCAGCTTTACCTCTTTGAGAAATGCTGCGCACTCATCGATCGATAAGGCACAGACTTCAGCGATACTTTTGCCACCTAAGGTCACAGCCAATACTTCTGGCTTAAGCCTTGCACCCTTACAGGCAGGACATGGAGTCTGGCGCATATAGGCCTCGTACTTACCGCGGCTGTAATCGCTATCGGTCTCGCCATGACGACGATGAATGAAGGGAACGACTCCTTCAAAGCCAGTTGAATAATTGCGGACACGACCGTATCGGTTCTTATACTTGACATGAACTTCGTAATCGAAGCCATTGATAATTGCCTCTTTGGCTTTGACAGTTAGTTTTTTCCAAGGGTTATCGAGTGAGAATTTAAGTTCTGTAGCTAACGCTTCAAGTAACCTTAAGAAATATTCAGATGATTGGCCACCAGACCATGGTGCGATAGCGCCCTCATTTATCGAAATTGAATCATCGGGAATAATGAGGTCTTGATCAACTTCAAGTTTTGTTCCAATACCCGTACATTCATCGCATGCACCAAAAGGTGAGTTAAAGGAGAAGGATCGTGGTTCTAACTCTTCAAAAGAGAGGTCGCACTCATGGCATGCCAAATGCTCGCTATATGTATGTTCCCTCTCTGGCCCCTTTGCATCGACAAAATCAAGGAGTACGAGCCCGTTGCCCAGCTTGAGCGCCGTTTCGATTGAATCAGTAAGACGAGATTTACTTTCGGCCTTAGCTGTCAGGCGATCAACGACGACTTCAATCGTATGCTTCTCTTGCTTCTTAAGCTTCGGTGGTTCAGTGAGTGCGATTGTTTCCCCATCTACTCGTGCACGCGAATAGCCTTGCATCACTAGCTCTGCAAAGAGATCGACAAATTCGCCTTTACGCTCACGAACGACGGGAGCCAGGACCTGGAACTTTGTCGCCGCAGCCATAGTAAGTATCTGATCCACAATTTGTTGCGGGCTCTGCCGTGAAACTGGCTTCGAACAATTGGGACAGTGAGGACGACCTGCACGGGCAAAGAGCAATCTGAAGTAGTCGTAGACCTCTGTGATAGTTCCAACGGTAGAACGTGGGTTGCGGTTCGTTGATTTTTGATCAATGGAAACGGCAGGCGATAGCCCTTCAATGAAGTCAACATCTGGCTTATCCATCTGACCCAAAAATTGACGGGCATAGGCTGAAAGAGATTCGACGTAGCGACGTTGGCCTTCGGCAAATATTGTGTCGAATGCCAAGCTGGATTTTCCTGAACCTGATAGACCTGTAAAGACAATGAGAGCATCTCGCGGAAGTTCGATAGATACATCCTTGAGATTATGCTCGCGAGCACCGCGCACTACCAACTTATCGATGCTCATGTTCCTGCCTCTTCCATTCCGCGAAGTTCGCGCTTCAAATCTTTCAATTCATCTCGTAAACGCGCTGCGAGTTCGAAGTGCAATTGATCGGCTGCGCCGCGCATCTGTTCGGAGAGGGAGCCTATCAACGCAATCAGCTCTTGGCGCGGCATCGAGTTAGATGACTTAGATGTAAACGGCAGTACCGCCTTGCTCTTTCCGCCCTTCAGCGTGGCCATCAAAGCATCTGTGTCATCGCTCTCTTGTGCGATCAAATCAGTAATGTCAGAAATCTTCTTACGCAGAGGTTGAGGGTCAACTCCTCGTTCGAGGTTATAGGCGACCTGCTTTTCGCGACGGCGATTGGTCTCATCTATCGCCTTGGTCATAGATGCAGTCATGTTATCTGCATACATATGAACTTCACCGGATACATTTCGAGCAGCACGACCAATAGTCTGAATAAGAGAGGTAGCTGAACGAAGGAAGCCTTCTTTATCCGCATCGAGGATCGCAACTAAGGAAACTTCTGGAAGATCGAGCCCTTCACGCAGTAAATTGATGCCGATCAGCACGTCATATTGGCCACTACGAAGTTCGCGAAGAAGTTCTACTCGCCGCAAGGTATCTACCTCTGAATGCAGATATCTAACTCGAACACCCTTCTCCTGTAGGTATTCAGTTAAATCTTCAGACATTTTCTTGGTCAGGGTCGTCACAAGTACTCGCTCGTTACGCTCGGCGCGAATATTAATCTCGTGCAAGAGATCGTCAATCTGGCCCTTACTAGGCTTAACGATGATTTGAGGATCAACAAGGCCTGTAGGTCGGATGACTTGTTCAACGACATCCCCTTCAACTTTGGCCATCTCGTACTTTCCCGGAGTTGCAGAGAGATAGATTGTCTGACCAGTCCGGTCGAGGAATTCCGGCCATTTCAATGGGCGATTATCGAGAGCGCTCGGAAGTCTAAAACCATGTTCGACGAGCGTGCGCTTACGTGCGGCATCGCCTTCATACATCGCGCCAATCTGTGGAACTGTTACATGGCTTTCATCGATTACGACCAGAAAGTCTTCAGGGAAATAATCTAGTAAACAATTGGGCGCAGATCCTGGTTCTCGACCATCGAGATGCCTTGAGTAATTCTCGATGCCAGAGCAGAAACCAAGTTGTTCCATCATTTCCAAATCAAAAGTGGTGCGCATGCGAAGCCGTTGCTCTTCTAGAAGCTTTCCCTGCTTTGTGAATTGGTTAAGCTGAATCTGTAGCTCATCTTGAATATCGCTCATCGCGCGTTTCATAGTTTCAGGACCCGCCGCGTAGTGGGTCGCAGGAAAAATATAGATTTCAGTCTCATCATGCACGATTTCACCCGTCAGTGGATTGAGCGTCATAATCTTCTCAATCTCGTCGCCAAACATTTCAATGCGGACTGCGAGTTCTTCATACATCGGGATGATTTCTACCGTGTCTCCACGAACTCGAAAAGTTCCCCGTTCAAAGGCCATATCATTTCGCTTATATTGGACATCGACGAATTTGCGCAAAAGGGCGTTACGTTCGATTGAATCCCCAACCTTAAGACGAATCATTCGGTCGATATATTCCTGAGGAGTTCCAAGTCCATAGATACACGAGACTGTTGCTACAACAATGACATCGCGTCGCGTGAGTAGAGAATTTGTAGCAGAGTGTCGTAAGCGCTCGACCTCATCATTGACGCTTGAATCCTTCTCAATGAATGTATCTGTTTGAGGAACATAAGCTTCAGGCTGGTAATAGTCGTAATACGAAACAAAATATTCAACGGCATTGTTGGGTAGAAGCTCTCGAAATTCATTGGCAAGTTGAGCAGCAAGTGTTTTGTTGGGTGCAAGGACAAGCGTTGGTCGCTGTAGACGCTCAATGAGCCATGCAGTCGTTGCTGATTTACCTGTACCGGTTGCACCGAGAAGAACTACATCCTGTTCACCATCAGCAATACGGCGGGCTATCTCTTCAATAGCGGCAGGTTGATCGCCAGCAGGAACGTAATCGCTAATTACCTGGAATGGTGCAAGCTTTCGCTGAAGGTCAGTTACTGGGCGCACTCAACTATCCTACGGAGCGAGGAAGTAATACGCTCTCCCAGAGATTCTCCACCTGCCGCAGGAGTGAATCTTCATCACCATCATTGTGAATGACTGTATCTGCTAACGATTCACGATCAACTTCTGTAGCCTGGACGGACATTCTCTTCTCAATCTGCGACATAGATAGGCCCTTTTTAAGTAGCCGTGATTTGCGCAGCTCAATATTTGATTCAACGGTGATCACATAATCAAATTTCCCTTTTGATTGAGTCTCAGCAAGCAACGGGATCTCATAAATCAGAATCTCATCCGAGCCCAAATCTGCGAGAGCCTCGGTGAAAATGGCTTGGACTCGCGGGTGGACTATAGCTTCTAAATCCTTACGCGCCTTTTCATCGCTAAAAACAATCTCGGCAAGTTTCTGTCGATCTATATCGCCACTGCGAATGATGTCATCCCCGAAGCGCAGTAAAACTTCCGCAAAGCCATCACTGCCCCGTTCAATTGCCTTACGCGCCAGTTGATCAGCATCGATAACGAGGGCTCCGAGCAGAGCGAAATTTTGTGCGACGACGGATTTGCCCGCTCCAATGCCCCCAGTGAGTGCCACAACCAACATACTCCAACCTTACCTTCCGGGCAGAAGAATCCGCTGTTGTGAGTATTTTTGCAAAGAAAAATCCGGCTGGGTAACGTGAGGTTAAGGAACAGCTCGCGGTACAGCCGGATTTTTCGTTAAAAGTTACTCTGCAACAACAGCAGCTTCTTCAGCTTCCTTCGCTTCAGCTTCCTTCGCTTCTGCTTTCTGCTTCTTGTGGGCTAAGAAACGCTCCTGAGCAACAGCGTATTGACGCTCCCACTCTTCGCGCTGAGTATCAAAACCTGGCTTCCACTCTTGTGATTCTGCATCGAATCCTTCAGGATAGATGAAGTTTCCTTCTGCATCGTAACGAGCAGACATTCCGTACTGAGTTGGATCGAATGCTTGGATCTCAACTTCTTGTCCTTCGTTAGCCTGCTTCAATGAGAGTGAAATACGGCGACGTTCTAGATCGATATCAATGATCTTTACAAATAGTTCGTCATCGACAGCAACAACCTGCTCTGGAATCTCAACATGGCGTTCTGCTAGCTCTGAGATGTGAACAAGTCCTTCAATACCCTCGTGAACGCGAATGAATGCTCCGAATGGCACAAGCTTTGTCACAACGCCTGGCACAACCGTATTAATTGTGTGAGTACGCGCAAATGCTTGCCATGGATCTTCTTGAGTTGCCTTAAGTGATAGAGATACACGCTCGCGCTCGAAATCTACCTCGAGAACTTCAACTGTAACTTCATCTCCAACTTCAACAACTTCGCCTGGATGATCGATGTGCTTCCATGAAAGTTCTGAAACGTGAACAAGACCATCAACACCACCAAGATCAACGAAGGCACCGAAATTGACGATAGATGAGACAACGCCTGTACGAACTTGACCCTTCTGAAGCTGATTCAAGAACTCTGTGCGAGATTGTGACTGTGTCTGCTCAAGGAAGGCACGGCGTGAAAGCACAACATTGTTTCGATTCTTATCGAGTTCGATAATGCGAGCTTCGATCTGCTTGCCGATATATGGAGTTAAATCACGTACGCGACGCATTTCGACAAGGGATGCTGGCAAGAAGCCGCGTAATCCGATGTCGACGATAAGCCCGCCCTTAACAACTTCAATAACTGTTCCAACGACAACTTCGTCGCGCTCTTTCTTTCCTTCAATCTCACCCCATGCACGCTCATACTGAGCACGCTTCTTAGAGAGAATAAGACGTCCTTCTTTATCTTCTTTCTGAAGAACTAAAGCTTCGACTTTATCGCCAACTTTGACGATGTCATTTGGATCTGCGTCGTGGCGAATTGAGAGTTCGCGTGATGGAATTACGCCTTCAGTCTTATAACCAACATCAAGGAGTACTTCTTCGCGATCGATCTGTACCACCGTACCAATGACGAGGTCTCCATCACTGAAATTTCTGATTGTGCCTTCAATAGCGGCAAGAAAATCTTCTGCTGAACCAATATCGTTAATTGCAATTTGTGTAGTCAAGATGCTCCGTAGGGATAGAAAGTAGTAGGGATAGGGCTATTAATTTTTTTTGCGATTCAAGTGAAGCGCGAAGGCCAAGAGTACGGGTGAGGGTGAAATAGGGGCAAATCCGCGCATAAATCAAGGGCCCCCGACTACGATTGCGGGCGCAATGAAGCGATATACAGAACTTTTTCGAATCCCCAATGTCTGGGTACTAGTTCTTGCCTGCTTTCCGGCCCGTGTTGCCTATGGCATGGTTGGCCTGGCTATCTTCTTCAAAGTGGAACAAGCAACTAATTCGATTGCCGTTGCCGGCCTTGCAATCGGCCTCAATGGAGCAGCTGGTTCTTTTACCGCCGGTATTCGCGGTTCAATTCTTGATAAGTATGGACAGAAATGGCCGCTTCGCATCATGGTACCTACATATGCATCGATGGCACTTCTACTCAATACGATGCATTCCAAGCCACTGATGCTTACCTTTGCATTCATCATGGGGCTGAGCGCTCCGCCCATTAATCTTTCGGTGCGACCGCTATGGAAAATTGTTGTACCAGAAGATTTCTTACGAACTGCCTACGCAGTCGATACCGCAATCATGAGCGCTGCAGGAGTTGTTGGGCCCGTCATTGCAACAACGCTTGCGCTTTCATCTCATCCATCGCTACCACTTAACATCTGCGCAGCGTTGATGTTAATTGGCGGAGGATCTCTTGCGATAACAAAGGTATCAAGTGGTTGGATTCCAGAGAAGAAGGGCGCCGATCACCTTCCTCTATGGAAACACAAACCACTACAGCTGCTCATGATTGAAGGTTGCTTCATTGGCTTTGGTTGGGGCGTCTTTGATGTTGCAATTCCAGCCTTCACAACTATTGAAAAGGTTCCCCATCTGACTGCGTGGATTTTTGCCGCTATGGGGGTTTGCAATATTCTTGGTGGCCTACTTGCTGGTTTGGTATCAAGGAAAACATCATCGCTGCGCGCGATGCGTCGTGCGTATGCAGTCTGGTTTGTGGTTTCAATCCCCATCGCTTTCACGCATCCTGGTTGGACAATGATTCTGGCAAGTGCAGGGTTGGGTCTTGTGGGAGGTGCGATTCAAGTTTTCTACTGGGAAGTGATGGAGGCAATTCGTCCAAAAGGATCCCCGACTGCCATGATGGGTTGGTTGTGGACGGTAGAGGGAACCTTGATGTCAGTAGGTGCGATGGTCGGCGGTGTGATTTCTGAGAAGCGTTCGCCTACATTTGCGCTAGCGCTCACAAGTATATGTATCGGTGCAGGTTACCTTATCTTGGGAATTGGTAAAGATCGCTTGAAAGCTGCCGATCGAATTCCAACTGATGAAGAAGATTTAGCTGCGATGAAAGATAATTCGCCTACAAATCTTTAGTGCGCCGCCTCATTCCAGCTCTTACCAATTCCAACTGATACATCTAGCGGAGCTTTCAGTGGATATGCTCGCCCCATCTGTAAGCGCACCAGCTCTGAAACTTCTTCAATTTCATCTTTGACTACCTCAAGAATCAATTCATCGTGGACTTGAAGAAGCAAGCGAGATTTTACTTTGGCTTTGACTAACGCGAGCTGAACATTGAGCATCGCCTGTTTAATGATATCTGCTGCCGATCCTTGAATCGGAGCGTTAAGTGCCATGCGTTCTGCAACTTCGCGACGCTGACGATTGTCATGTAAAAGGTCTGGAAGATAACGTCTGCGACCCATCACAGTCTCTGTGTATCCAACTTTACGAGCATTTTCTACAACAGTCTTTAAATAATCTCTGATTCCTCCAAAGCGCTGGAAGTATCGATCCATCAGATCTTGTGCTGCAGGTGGAGATAGATCTAACTGTGCTGCAAGTCCATAGGAACTTAACCCATAGGCCAGACCGTAAGACATAGCTTTAATCTGTCTACGCATCTCAGGGTCTACATCTGCGGGGCCAACTCCGAAGACCTCCGCTGCAACTGTTGCATGCAGATCTTCACCCGATTCAAATGCCGCAAGTAGATGTTTATCATCCGAAAGGTGAGCCATGATGCGCATCTCGATCTGGCTGTAATCGGCGGTAAGAAGTGCGTCATATCCACTTCCGGCGATGAAACAATCTCGGATTTTGCGACCTTCTTCGGTACGAACGGGAATGTTCTGCAGATTGGGAGCAACGGATGAGAGCCTTCCGGTTGCTGCAACTGTCTGTGCAAAATGGGTGTGAATACGATTATCTTCTCTAATTTCAACCAACAGGCCCTCAATAGTTGTTGCCAACTTCTTAGTCTCTCGAATTCGAAGGAGGGCAGCCAGAACAGGATGGGAAGTCTTCTCGTAAAGCCAGTTCAGTGCTTCGGCATCGGTGGTAAATCCCGTCTTGATCTTCTTCGTTTTAGGTAGTGCTAATTCGTCAAAGAGGACGACTTGAAGCTGCTTAGGGGAAGCAACATTGAATTCGTGACCAGCCGCGCTGTGGGCGTTCTTGGTCTCGCGAGAAACTTCTGCTTCAAAGAATGCCGCCAACTTCTCAAGGGCCTTCTTATCGACTGCAATTCCCCGACTCTCCATCACGGCCAAGAGGTCTGCTATCGGTAATTCGAGTTCTTCATAGAGAGCGCTCAGCTTTCGGTCCTGTAGCTCTTTGGTGAGCGAGCCACGTAAGGCGAAGAGAGAACACGCTGCTGTCAGTAGTAATTGATCAGGTGAAGATTTATCGAGTTGGCTTCCATCCCCCCACCGTTCAAGTAGGTCTGAGACCTCTTGTGCGCGAACCCCAGGATTAACTAAGTAAGCCGCAAGGGAGGTATCAAATGCGACTCCCCTTAATCCGTTATCGCGCGCTATTGATTTTGCGTTGTGAGCAATCTTCTCGACATCTGAGTTCTGCGCCCAATCCCCCATTGTGGATTCATGAACCAGGTAAGCAGTCGATCGATCGAGCGCCACCGCATAGCGATGGATTTTATCCTCGGTTATTTCGCAAGCAAGTGCAATTGGTCCTGAATGTTGCATGATCTTCGCGGTCATCTCTTGAGGATTGAGAACAGCCGAGTCAATGTCTGAACCGAAGAGTGAGAGCTCGGACTCCTTTTTTTCTAACTTCTGCTCTCCTGTAGCCAGCGAGATTGGCTTGAGTCGATCTTTCAGCGTTCTGAATTCAAGTTGGTCAAAGAGAGATACAAGTTGTGAACCATCAACGCCGCTCCAGGCAAGTGAGTCAATATCAAATTCCATGGGGGCATCGTGAATCAGTTGGGTGAGTTCGCGGTTTCGAATCACATTATCAATATTGTCTCGAAGTGACTGGCCAACCTTTCCTCCCAGCTTGTCCACCTGTGCTAGCAATTCGACCAGAGAGCCATATTCAATAATCCATTTCGCTGCAGTCTTTTCACCGACCCCTGGAACCGAAGGCAGGTTATCGCTGGGGTCTCCGCGCAAAGCCGCAAAATCTGGATACTGCTCTGGAGTCATTGCATACTTTGCCATGACTGCCTCTGGCGTCATTCGAGCCATTTCGCTGACGCCACGTTTTGGATATAAGACCGTGGTCTGATGACTTACCAATTGAAAGCTGTCACGGTCCCCTGTGCAGATCAGAACCTCTGCGCCCTCCTTTTCGGCTCGCTTAGTAATTGTTGCAATAATGTCATCGGCTTCATAACCCTCAATTTCAAATTGGTTTATTCCAAATCCCTTAACCAGCTCATGAAGAAATGACATCTGCGACCGAAACTCATCGGGAGTCTTTGCTCTATTTGCCTTGTACTCAGGGAATATCTCTGTGCGAAATGTCTTACGTGAAACATCGAAGGCCACAGCTACATGGGTGGGTTTTTCATCCTTAAGCAGTGAGATCATCATGGTCGCAAAGCCGTAAATTGCATTTGTATGTTGCCCCTGGGCTGTTGTGAAGTTTTCGGCCGGAAGAGCAAAGAAGGCGCGATAGGCCATCGAGTGTCCATCAATCAGGAGAACTCGCTTTGTAACGCTCACAGCGCACATCTTAGGTATAAACTCATCGACTATGACGCAGCCAGATTACTTAGCAATCATCAAAGAACGTGGCCAAGGAGCTCTCGATATCAAGATGGGTATCGAGATGCTGGAAGTCTCACCTGAACGCCTCGTGGCTCGAATGCCAGTTGAGGGCAATACCCAACCCATCGGACTCTTGCATGGTGGAGCAAACGTTGTTCTTGCAGAATCTCTTGGCTCTATCGGTACCCAATTACATGCAGGTCCTGATCGAAAGGTTGTTGGTGTCGATATCAACGCAACTCACCACAAATCAGCAACCAGCGGATACGTAACAGCAGTTGCTACGCCAGTTTCCTTAGGGCGCACGCTCTGTGTCTATGAGATTGTAATAACAAATGAGGCAGGTCAGCGAACTTGTACAGCTCGCATAACCTGCCTCATCCTTAATAAGGATTAATCTCCAACTCTTCCTACTTAGTGCGCACCGGTTCCAAGGTATGCCTCGCGGACAGCTGGATCATTGAGTAAATCTGAGGCTGCCGCTTCTTTCGTAACATTTCCAGTTTCGAGAATATAAGCACGATCTGCGCGTTGTAGCGCCTGCTGTGCATTCTGTTCAACAAGGAGAATTGTCACGCCTTGTTTATTGATCTCAGTAATAATGCGGAAGATATTTGCGATCATCTGTGGCGCAAGTCCCATAGACGGCTCATCCAAGAGCAGTACCTTCGGGCGAGCCATGAGGGCGCGACCCATCGCAAGCATCTGTTGTTCACCGCCTGAAAGAGTTCCGCCAGCTTGAGCCGTACGTTCCTTCAAGCGAGGGAAGAGACCATAAACAAGTTCGAGATCTTCAACCATTTCATCTTTGCGACTCTTACGATTGAACTTACCCATCTCTAGGTTTTCAAGAACTGTCATTCCAGGAAAGATTCCGCGGCCTTCTGGAACCTGAGAGATACCGAGGTCTACACGTTTATGTGCCGGAATCTTGTTAAGGTCGACGCCATCAAAGGTGATGCTGCCACTGGTAACTGGGCGAAGTCCAGAAATGGTTTTAAGGATTGTTGTCTTTCCAGCACCATTAGCTCCGATAAGAGTGACTATTTCACCTTGATTGACAACAACCGATACACCCTTAATCGCTTCGATCTTGCCGTAGTGAACTCGGAGATCTTTAATTTCAAGACGCATCTGCGGGCACTCCTAGGTAAGCCTCGATAACTCGAGGGTCATTTTGAACGATGGTTGGCAAGTCATCTGCGATCTTCTGACCAAAGTCAAGGACTACAACACGATCTGAGATTCCCATAATGAGCGACATATCGTGCTCGATCAGCAGAATCGTATAACCGGTATCGCGAATCTTTTTGATCAGGTCTGCCAGCTCCACCTTCTCGGCAGGATTAAATCCTGCTGCAGGTTCATCGAGTAATAGGACTTCTGGTTCGGTTCCGAGCGCTCGTGCAATCTCTAAACGTCGCTGATCTCCGTAAGGCAGATTCTTAGCCAATTGATCAGAGCGGTGATCAATACCTACCAACTTTAAAAGTTCGTGCGCTCGTTCACTACCTGAACGTTCTTCTCTTCTATTTAAGGGAGTTCCAAAAAGGGCGCGCACTAGACCTGTTCGCTTATGAACATCTGTGGCTACGATGACATTATCAAGTGCGGTCATCTCGCCAAATAGGCGAACATTTTGGAAAGTTCTGGCTAAACCAGTCTTTGTGACTTGGTGTTTCTTGAGACCAAGAATACTTTTCTCTTTGAAGAGGATCTCGCCTGAAGTAGCTGGGTAGACGCCTGTAATAACATTAAAGACTGTTGTCTTTCCAGCACCGTTAGGTCCAATGAGCGCACAAATCTCACCACGGTTCACATGAAAATCAACGCTATCTAGAGCAGTCACACCGCCAAACTTGATGGTGACCTGCTTCAACTCCAGAACCTTCTCGCTCATCACAGTGAACCTCTCTTAGTTAGCTTCTCGCGCTTTTTGCGCGGAAGAAGACCATCCGGTCGCAGATTCATCATGAGAATTAGGACGGCACCAAATACCAACTGGCGGGCATCCGAAATAAAGCGAATACGTTCTGGCAGATAGGCCAAAATAGAAGCCCCCACGACCACTCCCCAAATATTTCCAATACCGCCGAAAACCACACACCCAAGAATCAGAATTGAAACTTCAAATTTAAACATATCGGGTGAAATGACCATTGTTTTAGAGGCATAAAGCACTCCAGCAGCACCGCCCACGGCACCCCCGATTACAAAAGACCATAACTTGTAGATCAAGGTATTTACTCCCATAAGGGAGGCAACATCCTCATCTTGGCGAATAGCTTCCCAAGCCCTACCTGGACGACGGATGGTAAATCGCCTAATCATCCAAATAACAAGAAGAATCATTCCTAGGACAAGCCAGAAATAATGCGAAGGATTCTCAAGTGAAAAATCCAAACCGAGAATGGCAGGCGGGTTAGGGATTCCTGGGATCCCATCAGGGCCCTTTGTGATTTTTAGATTGAGGGCAACGATACGAATAATTTCACCAAACCCTAAAGTAATTATCGCAAGATAATCCCCTCTTAATCGCAGCGCAGGCAATCCAAGCATCACGCCCGCAACCATGGCAAAGGCAATTCCGAAGGGAAGAACTTCCCATGTATTCCACCCCAGGGTAGTTGACATGATTGCTTGGGTGTAGGCACCAATAGCAAAGAAGGCGACATATCCTAAATCAAGTAAGCCAGATTTTCCCACCACGATATTGAGGCCAAGAGCCATGAGAACAAACATTCCTACTGGATATACCAACACGTTCTCGAAGGAAGTAATAGGGGTATTAAGAAAAGAGGTTGGTCCCCAGGATGCTGCAAAGGGTAAAAGTGCCACTAGACCAATAAGAACGAGGGTGAAAGTCACTCTCGTTTGCCGATTCCAGCCTTCCCAGAGATTGGCGCCAAAATCACGTAAATTAAATCGACTCTTTAGATTAGCCATCATGTCCTCGTTTGCTGAACTGCTTCACCGAATAGACCATTTGGTCTAAATAAAAGAACTGTAACCAAAATAACGAAAACTGTAACTGCCTTCCATTGTGAACCAAGGATTGCCGACGCAAACTGTTCGACCATTCCAAGGGCTAAGCCTCCGAAAAACGCACCACGGATATTGCCAATTCCGCCCATAATGGCCGCAGTAAAGGCAGCGATGCCCATTGTGAAACCTACATTAAATACAGTATTTTCATAGACAGTCGTGTAGAGAAAAGCTGCAGCCCCTGTGGTGAGCCCACCAATCATGAATGTTAAAGTCACAACTTTATTGATATTGATACCCATCAATTTGGAATTCTCTTCTGAAAGTGAGACCGCTCTGATTGCCTTACCGAACCTAGAGAGATTTACGAATCGATCAAGAAGAATAAAGATAAGAATCGGAGCCACGATTACCAACATCGTATCGATGCGGAAGTTCGCTCCCGCAACTTCACCGAAGGTCCACTTTTCCAATAATCTGGGAGCGGTCTTAGGCCGAGAGTTTGTGAAGATTCGCATAGCTTCCAGAAGAAAGATTGATACGCCAATAGCTGAAATGAGAGATGAGAGACGACTAGCGCCTCGTGCTCGCAATCTACGATAAGCAACGAGTTCTACCAAGACTGCCAGCAGTGCACATGCAATCATTGATCCGACAAGGGCTAGAACTAAATGGCCTACTAACTTAAATCCGTGGAGCGGTTGTGTTGCAACAGGATTTCCGAGCAGATTGACTTCAACCCATAAGGTTGCAAACGTTCCAAACATAAATACTTCAGAGTTTGCAAAGTTGATGAGGCGTAAAACTCCATAGACCATTGTGTAGCCCAGGGCCACTAAAGAGTAGATCAGGCCAAGAGCGAGTCCTTGGAGCGCCAAGGACCAGAACTGCGACGTTATTACTTCAAAATTCATATCAACCAATCCTTACGGG
>DJBN01000009.1:0-3239 GCA_002430075.1 Actinobacteria bacterium UBA5975
GAATTGAATGAATTCAACATCGGCCACCTTCGCGCCGGCTCGAAGTGCAAGCGCAACGCCATCTCCAGTGGAAACAGATGGATTAGTTGTTTGAGCAAATACTTGGCCAAGACCGCCTGTGGCAAGAACTACTGCACGAGCAAGTCCTCGTCCAACCCCATCTCGACTACCAGCACCAATGACGTGAAGGGTAACTCCACAAACTTCGCCGATATCGTTCTTGAGTGCATCGAGTACAAGAGCATGTTCGAGAACTTCAATCTCTGGGTCATTCTGAACAGCTGCAAGAAGTGCACGAGAAACTTCTGCTCCCGTTGCATCTCCACCAGCATGAAGAATGCGATTACGCAGATGGCCACCCTCGCGCGTCAGGGCTATTTCTCCACTATCTTCTCTATCAAAAATTGCGCCGCGTTCAATTAATTTACGTACAGCCTCTGGCCCTTCTGTTACCAATACACGAACAGCATCGACATCGCATAAATCAGCACCTGCGACAAGAGTGTCTCTTTCATGAGCCTCTGGAGAATCGCCATCTCCAAGAGCTGCAGCAATGCCTCCCTGAGCCCACTTTGTAGATCCTTCATCAACGCGAGCTTTCGTAACGAGCAAGACTGATAAACCATATGTTCTACATTGCAAGGCAGTCGTTAACCCTGCAATGCCTGAACCGACAACTATTACATCAGCGGTCGCTGTCCATCCAGGTGTTGGCGCCAAAAGTTTCATACGCGATTACCCATAGGCATATTGTCAATCAAACGTACCCCGTTAATCCAGCCCGCAATGAGTGCTCGCACATAACGCGTCTGCTCGTGAGCGTGATCAAAAGTTTCTTCATCGATGAAATCGGCGTAATCGAGCTTAAGCGCACTTTCTGTGGCCACAATACTTCTTAGCTCTTCTTCTGACTTAGCCTGCGAGAGAGCTTTATAAATGATTGAGGCAGCCGCTCGATCTTCCGGCGTTAGGCGAACATTTCGTGAAGAGAGAGCCAAGCCATCTGCTTCCCGAATTGTAGGTGCAGCCACTATTGCAACATCACCGGCAATAGTTCTGATGAGGTGTAGCTGTTGAAAATCTTTCTCTCCGAATATTGCCACTTCTGGTCGCACAAGTTGGAAGAATCGGTTAACAACGGTTAGTACACCATCAAAATGTCCTGGCCTTGAGGCTCCTTCATATATCCTGCCAATTTTTCCAGCCTTACACTTTTCAAAACCATCTGGATAAATTTCCATTTGTGTCGGAAGCCAGAGGTGAGTTACTCCGGACGCCGCGGCCAATTCGATATCTAACTCTGGGGTCCTCGGATATTGTGCGAGATCTTCAGCTTTATCAAATTGCAAGGGATTAACAAAGATACTGGCAACAATATTGTCGCTATATTTTTTTGCTAATTGAAAGAGCGATGTGTGGCCGGCATGTAAGGCTCCCAGTGTTGGAACAAATGCGCAGCCTGAAGGGAGCTGGTGAGCATCTCTTACTACTTTCATGGCTCCAGTCCTTTCAGGTACCGGGCAGGCAGTGAGGTAATTCTAAGGCGTTAAGGCAATTGCTCCAAAAGTTGTGAAATCTTGCCATGCGTAAGCAATATTGCGTCGGGCTCAACTTCAAGCCATGGCTCTAGGACAAAGCGCCGTTCATGTGCTCGAGGATGAGGCAGAGTTAATTCATCAGCGCTGCTAAGAAGTGCACCATATTGAATGAGGTCAAGATCAATTGTGCGCGGTCCCCATTTCTCAATGCGTTCTCTTCCTAACGCTTTCTCAATTCCATGCAGCAGTGCCAATAAGTCAGCTGCAGGTAGCTCACTCTCAAGAATGCATACTGCATTGAGGTAATCAGGTTGATCGGGGCCACCAACAGGTTTAGTGACAAAATACGAAGAGGTTGCAATAAGTTCGGTGGCGCCTTGCAACATGCTGACTGCTAAATCCATCTGTTCTTTCGGCTGCCCAATGTTGGCACCCAGAGCCACCACAGCCTTCATCGAGTAATTGTTACTGATATATCTGATACCTGAGCGGACACAGGAGCCATTGGCTTATGTACTGTCACAGAAATTTTTATTATTTGTGGATGGCCAGACTTAATTCGATCTGCAATACGACCGGCAAGTCTTTCGATGAGTTGAACTCTATCGCCTGATATTTCATCAACAACTAGTGATGCTAGCGATCCATAATCAATAGTGTCCTTCAAATCATCTGTAGAGCTAGCTCGTGAAAGATCGAGGCTAATTTCCAAGTCAACAAAGAAATCTTGACCATTCTTTGCTTCATCTTCGAAGACGCCGTGATACCCAAATCCCTTGATACCTTTGAGGTTGATGCGATCACTCATGAGCGCGCTACCTCTACATTTGCCTTCACGCCATGAACTCTAACTGCCCAAATACCGCGGCCGACGAGTGATTGAGTGACTTGCACCGTGGCTGATTCTCGATTGTCAGGGTCATCGCCGCCAAGAAAGCGCTTACGTGAATGTCCAATCAGTACGGGATATCCCAGCGCCACAAATTCATCGATACGTTGCAAAATCTCCCAATTATGGTCGGCATCTTTTGCAAAGCCAATTCCTGGATCAAGAATGATGTTCTCTCTCTTTATGCCGGCAGCAAGAGCTTTATCTAACTGAATAGTCACCTCTTGAATGACATCGGCAACTACATCGCCATAAATTGCCTTCGTATTCATATCTTTTGAATATCCGCGCCAATGCATCAGGCTGTACTTGCAGCCCAGGGAGGCAATAGTTGTAAACATCTCTGGGTCAGCAGCTCCTCCGCTCACGTCATTGACGATCGAGGCACCTGCCTGGACAGCCAACTTTGCAGTCGATGCGCGCATGGTGTCTACGCTGATCAAAATATTCTGTCTTGAAAGTTCTTCAATTATTGGCAGTACTCGTGACTGTTCTTCTTCCTCTGTGACACGATCGGCTCCGGGCCTCGTTGATTCTCCGCCGACATCAATAATGTCAACGCCTTCACTAATCATTTCAAGGCCCCGTGCAATTGCTTGAGATGTCTCGAAATGTCTTCCGCCATCTGAAAATGAGTCGGGCGTGACGTTTAAAATTCCCATCACTAACATAGAAATTTATCGATTCGTAATAAGGCTAATTGCTTCTGCGCGAGTTGTTGCATCTCGAAGAACCCCACGAACAGCTGATGTTGTTGTACGTGCCTGTGATTTACGTACACCACGCATAGACATACACAAGTGTTCACAATC
>DJBN01000009.1:3344-3777 GCA_002430075.1 Actinobacteria bacterium UBA5975
GACATACACAAGTGTTCACAATCAATAATGACAATAACTCCCATTGGATTAAGAATTTCTACAAGGGCATCTGCAATCTGAGTTGTAAGGCGCTCTTGAACTTGGGGACGTCGAGCGAAAACATCTACAAGGCGGGCAACTTTAGATAGCCCAGTAATTTTCCCACTTGGAATGTAACCCACATGAGCTACGCCATGGAATGGCGTCAGGTGATGTTCGCAATGTGAAAAAACTTCAATATCGCGAATGATGACAAGTTCTTTGTGGCCTATATCGAATATAGTTGTCAGCACATCCTCGGGCCTCTGCCATAGACCTTGAAAATTCTCTTTAAAAGCACGCGCTACTCGCGCAGGAGTCTCTTTGAGGCCTTCGCGTTCTGGATCTTCGCCAAGAGCCAAGAGAAGTTCTTTCACAGCTCTTTCAGCTCGCT
>DJBN01000009.1:3947-4129 GCA_002430075.1 Actinobacteria bacterium UBA5975
CTGATCATAGGGATGCACCGAACGACCATCGTGAGGTCCCATTGAAACGGATGAGATTTCACTCATCGTCGCTGGAAGCCTTCTTTACCCGCCGGGCACGCTTCGGAGAATCACTTTTTACCGGGGTAATGCGTTCTGGGATATCTACTGGTGGTCGCATTGATGGAATTCGAGTCTCAGAG
>DJBN01000009.1:4289-4605 GCA_002430075.1 Actinobacteria bacterium UBA5975
GTCTCAGAGCCTGTCCATGCTGGGCGCTTTGGCCACGGAGTGACATTTGCAAAGATCGCTGCAATCTCTTCTTTGTTAAGAGTCTCCCTCTCAAGAAGTTGCAGAACCATTTCATCCAGGATGCTTCGATTGGCTTCAAGAATGTCATAGGCCTCTTGATGGGCCTTTTCAATCAATTTTCTAATCTCAGTATCAACAAGTGCTGCTACGTACTCTGAATAATCACGCTGGTGTCCGTAGTCGCGGCCCATAAATGGTTCGGATGCATCAGTACCTAACTTGATAGCTCCAATAGCTTCAGTCATTCCGTACTGAG
>DJBN01000017.1:0-16915 GCA_002430075.1 Actinobacteria bacterium UBA5975
GAAGAAGAGATTGATAAGACTGCACGAGTTCAGCAGCTTATTCATGCATATCGCACATGGGGTCACCTCATGGCCGATATTGATCCGCTCGTCTATGTTCAGCGCACTCATCCAGATCTCGATGTAGTCACTCATGGACTTACGCTCTGGGATCTTGACCGTGAATTTGCAACAGGTGGATTCGGTGGAAAGAGTTTCCTTCCACTACGTAAAATTCTTGGAATTCTTCGTGACTCTTACTGCCGTTCAGTTGGTATTGAATACATGCATATCTCAGTCCCAGCCGAACGCATATGGATTCAAGAACATATTGAAATCGGCATACCGCTGACTCCACGCGAAGAGCAACTTCGTATCTTGCGCAAACTCAATAGCGCTGAGGCATTTGAATCCTTCTTGCAGACAAAGTTCGTCGGACAAAAGCGCTTCTCTCTCGAAGGTGGCGAATCTGTCATTCCATTAACTGATGCGATTGTTTCAGCAGCGGCCGAGAGTGGACTTGATGAAGTCTGTATCGGAATGCCTCACCGTGGGCGCCTTAATATGCTCGCAAATATCGCTGGTAAATCGGTTGGACAAATTTTCCAAGAGTTCCAAGGTCATTACAAAGAGAACGAAATTCAAGGTTCAGGAGATGTGAAGTACCACCTAGGAACTCACGGTGTATTCATTGCTGAATCTGGAGCCACAACAAATATTTATCTTGCTGCTAACCCATCTCACCTTGAAGCAGTTAATCCTGTTCTTGAAGGAATCGTTCGCGCAAAGCAAGATCGCCTAAATACAAAGGGCGCCTATTCGGTCCTTCCTATTCTGCTTCACGGAGATGCATCCTTTGCAGGACAAGGCGTTAATGCCGAAACGCTGCAACTTTCGCAACTACCGGGTTATCGCACAGGTGGAACAATCCATGTAGTCGTCAATAACCAGGTTGGCTTTACGACATCGCCGGATGCATCACGTTCATCGCGCTACTCAACAGATATCGCCAAGTTAATTGAGTCACCAGTTTTCCACGTTAATGGCGATGACCCTGAAGCTTGTGTTCGTATTGCTCGCCTTGCCTTCGACTATCGTCAGAAATTTAATAAAGATGTAGTCATCGATATGGTCTGTTACCGACGTCGTGGACATAATGAAGGTGATGAGCCAAGCTTTACTCAGCCACTGATGTACAAACTCATCGATTCAAAGCGTTCTACTCGAACTCTCTACACTGAAGCTCTCGTCGGTCGTGGCGATATCACACCAGCCCAGGCTGATGAAATTGCACGTGATTACCAGGCACAACTCGAGGATGTATATGCCTCTGTTGCCAATTACCAAGATGAGCGCGATCCAAACTTTATTCCATCAATTGTTCCCAACGCCGAAGATGTTCCTACATTTATTTCTGAGCAGTTGGTGCGCGAGATTGCTGCCACGCAAGTAGCAATTCCTGAAGGCTTCAACGTGCATCCAAAACTTCTGCCGCAACTTCAAAAGCGTGCGGAGTCAATCAATGACGCAACTATTGATTGGTCTACAGGTGAAATGCTCGCCTTCGGTTCTTTGCTCAAAGAGGGACGGCCAATTCGCTTAGCAGGCCAAGATTCACGGCGTGGAACTTTCTCAAATCGCCATGCAGTCATTATTGATAAAGAGAATGGCAGCGAGTGGATTCCGCTGCGCTCACTAATTTCTGATGAAAATCAATTCTTTATCATCGACTCATTGCTCAGTGAATATGCTGCAATGGGATTTGAGTATGGGTATTCGGTAGTTCGAGAAGATGCGCTAGTTCTTTGGGAAGGCCAGTTCGGCGATTTCGCCAATGGCGCTCAAACAATTATCGATGAATTTGTCTCATCTGCTCTACAGAAATGGGGTGAGCGTTCATCTGTTGTGCTGCTACTTCCTCATGGCTACGAAGGTCAAGGGCCAGATCATTCATCAGCTCGCATCGAACGCTTTCTTGCACTCTGTGCTGAGAAGAATATGACCGTGGCTCAACCATCAACGCCTGCCTCTTACTTCCACTTACTCCGTTTCCACGCAGCAAATCCAAAGCGTCGCCCAATGGTTGTCTTCACGCCTAAATCAATGTTGCGCCTAAAAGCTGCGGCATCGTCAATCAGTGATTTCACCTCTGGAACATTCCTTCCAGTTATCGGTGATACAACAGTTACCAATGCGTCCCGCGTAATCTTCTGTTCAGGAAAGATTTACCACGATCTTGTTGCAGAGCGCGCCCGCCTTAATGACAGCAGCACTGCAATAGTTCGCGTAGAACGCCTCTATCCACTTCCTGTAGCGCAGATGGAAGTTGAAGCGAAGAAGCATCCAAAAGCAAACTTGCTCTGGGTTCAAGATGAACCTGCAAATCAAGGTTCTTGGCCGCATGTTGCACTCAGTACTACCGAAGTTATTGGTGGAACTGCAGTTGATGCTCGAGTTCTGCGTCGTGTCTCACGTCGCGCTGCAGCATCTCCAGCAACCGGTAATCACCACTTGCATGAGGATGAAGCAAAAGCTCTACTTATTGAAGCGTTCATGCGATGAGTTTCGTGGCGCCCGCACTTTCTAGCCAAGAGTTTGTCATGTTCAGTACTGTCTGGTGTGGTTACTGCAAGCGATTGAAAAGCCAACTCGCTGAAGTAGGAATTACTTTTCAAGAGATAGATGCCGAAGAAGATCTTGGCGCTGCAGCCTTTGTAGAGCAGGTCAATGGAGGCAATCGCATTGTCCCAACTCTTCTCTTCTCAGATGGAAGCGCACTTACCAATCCATCGGTAATAGCAGTTAAAGAGAAGCTTGCATCTCTTTAACGAGCTCGCTTCATCCTAAATTCAATTTTCGCGCGAACACTTGTAATTGGAAGCCATCCCCATTGACGCGAATCCGTCCCTGAAGGATTATCACTCAATAAATAAATTGATGGAAGATGCTCCTCTGTGAAACGAGTTTCACTCACTCGCTTCACATAGAAGATTCCCGGTTGTTCATCTCGTTCAATAACGACAACATCGCCCACCTTTATTCGCCTCATACCCGTCAGGCGATAATCAGCCCACCGACCCATTAGCCAGTCACCAGCGTTATAGGTGGGTTCCATTGAGTCGCCCTCAATGACCATCGATGCGTACTTAGACATACCAGTAATTCTATCTGCCAGCCTCGAGGATGCAGATTCCTAGAGGCTGGAGTAGTCTCGTGCACATGAGAAAAATTCTTACACCTAAAATTACTGTCCTAGCTCACTGCGACCTTCCTTGCGGCGTTTATGACCCAGCACAAGCAAAGATTGAAGCGCTCTCAGTAAAGGCATGCATGGAAAAATATGCAGCAAATACTGATGCTGATTTCCGCTCACGCTCTGTTGCAATTAAAGAAGAGCGTTCACATCAGGTAAAGGAGCACCTCTGGGTTCTCTGGACTGATTACTTCAAGGCGCCACACTTTGAGGCATACCCTCAGTTGCACGCACTCTTTAATGATGCAACAAAGCTTGCAGGTGCTGCGGGCACAAAGGGCACTCAAGATGTAAAGGTTGCAGATCAGCTCATTGCAAAGATTGACGAAATAGCAGAAATCTTCTGGGCAACCAAGAAGGCATAAGTTCTTACATCACTCCCTAACTAATGAGTGATTGAGCGGCAGTTCGAGCGAGGAACGATATTCGCTTGACTGTCGCTCTTGTAATTTCCGCTCTCGCCAGAATTCGATCGCCATCAAATACCTCGCACGAAAAAGTTAACTCACGACCGTCAACGCTAGTTACTCTCGCATTTGCTCTGACCTCAACGCCTGCAACAGCTGATCCCAGAATCTCAAGAGATGAGCGTGTCAGAAAAGTAGTCTCTCCTGAATCAAGATATTCAGAGAGTGCGGTAACGCAGGCGCTCTCCATCAGCGTTAAATAATGTGATGGCGCTACAACTGGAAGATCTGAAACACCCATCGTGACGCATGTGTCACCAGGACGAGCAGTCATGACTGAGAAGCCAACGGCCCCTAGGAGGTCTTCTGCAGGTTTCATGCTTTGAAGATTAGTCTTCTTCGTCGATAAAGTGCTGGATATGAGTCTGTTCTATTTGAATTTCGCGATGTTCAACATTGCCGAACTCATCAATCTCAATTGATATCTCAGTCATGCTAAAGGATGTGACGACCTCAGTTGATGCGCCGCCTGCCATCTGGGCGCGAAGCTGTCGATGGATACTCTGATGAAGATCCTCGGGGGCCTTTTCATCACATGAACGTTGTAAAACGTGTTGAAGCATCTGGTGCATCAGACGCTCATGTTCTATTTCAGCCGCACATGGCGTACAGGTCGTGAGGTGAGACTCAATCGCCTTCGCCTGAGGAATCTGCTCGAGCTCGCCTTCAATAATGAAGATCACAGAAGAGAGAACATCCCCACATTGAATTTCAATAAAACTCATTCTCTGCCCCCCTTCTTGCTAGGAGCATTCGTTGAATAGCCGAGACTTTCTGCATAGCTCGCTAGTTTTTCGCGAAGTTGCTTTCGGCCGCGATGAAGGCGTGACATCACTGTTCCTGCTGGCGCGCCAACTATCTCTGCAATCTCCTTATAGGAGAAGCCCTCGACATCAGCGAGGTAGACAACGATACGAAAATCTTCTGGAATCTCATGTAAGGCGCGTTTAATATCACTATCGGGAAGATTTTCTAGAGCCTCTTGCTCTGCAGATTTTCCTTGATCGCTTGTGTGTGATTGCGCCTCTGCGACTTGCCACTCTTCTAATTCATTATGTGCAATTTGTGGCTGACGCTGACCTTTGCGATATGTATTAATAAAGGTTGTCGTTAAGACCCTGTAAAGCCAAGCGCGAAGATTGGTGCCTTCCTCAAATTGATGAAATGAAGAGAAGGCTTTGAGATAGGTATCTTGAACTAAATCGCGAGCGTCTTCTGGATTCTTTGTATACCGAAGCGCTGCAGCGTAGAGCTGATTTGTGAAAACCAAAGCATCGCGCTCGAACCGAACGGTGCGATCGGAAGCGCTCTCGAGGACTAGATCCTTGGAACTCATTGAAGTAAGGCTATATCAACTGCGCAGTGGCGCAACTTCTTGCAAGAGGTGGCACTTTAAAAGAGAGTTTCAGGGGCCCCAAGTTCAATGGGGATAATTAATTCAGGGCCATTGTTCGCCACAACGTTTACACGATTCGAGATGGGCGTTGCAATAAGACCAGCATCGGGTACTGCTATATCCATCATCTTTATCAAGCGGTTAATATCGCGAGCTTGAGGATCAAGCCATGGAATCCAGCGATCGATCGGCATGAAAACAGGCATCCGACTATGAATTGTTGCTAACTCTCCCACTGCTTCGCGCGTAATGATTGCAGCGCTTTGAATGACTACGCCCTTTTCGCTCTGCCATGAACTCCAAATTCCAGCTATAGACAGTTCTTCTCCATCTTTATTGGAAATATAGAACGGTTGCTTTGGAGCATATTTTCCTAGCGATGTTGCCCATTCGTAATATCCCGTTGCCGGAATCAAACAACGTGATGTTCGAAAGGCATGTCTGAATGTTGGTTTTTCATGGATAGATTCGCTACGAGCATTAATTGCATGGGATTGCGACGCCCGGGCATCGACATAATTTTTCTGCCAGGGAGCAATAATTCCCCACGAAGCAGAGTCGAGAATTCTTGAATCAGCTTCATTGCGAATGATGTAGATGTCATTGGTGGGAGCAATATTCCAATTCAGTGGCAGTGATTGATCCAAGGTCGATCCAGCCAATTCAAAGGATTGAACTATCTCTTGCGCATCTAAACTCTGCACATATCTGCCGCACATATAGCCAATCCTATGCTGGCGGCATAGAGATAGACTTCGCATATGTCCGATGCACACGATCTCTGGCCAGCGCCCTTTCGTGGTCGTGTACCGATACAGAGCAGTGCGAGAATTCCCGGATCCAAATCAGTAACAAATCGAGCTCTGATTCTGGCTTCTCAAGCAGCTTCTCCAACAATTCTTCATCGTCCGCTAATTTCTCGCGACTCCGAATTGATGTTGCAAGGATTGCGCTCACTTGGAATTTCAATCACGCAGGCCGATGAAAGGTGGGTTGTAAATCCAGCCCCACTTCAAGGGCCTGCAGTAATTGATGTAGGAAATGCCGGAACCGTAATGCGTTTTCTTCCACCCCTAGCAGCCCTTGCTCACGGAGATATTTCATTTGATGGTGACCCTCGCTCCTATGAGCGACCACTTACGCCGGTTATCAAAGCTCTTGAAGAGTTGGGTATTGAGATAGACCACGGTGGCCGTTACAGCTTGCCGATGGTTATTAAGGCACACGGTGTAATACCAGGAGGCGCACTGACAATTGATGCAAGCGCATCAAGCCAATTCTTGTCGGCGCTACTTCTTATAGCGCCAAGTATGACAAATGGAATTACTGCACACCATCGTGGAGGTCCCCTTCCATCTATGCCACATATCGATATGACTGTGCAGATGCTCCGCGAATTTGGTGCAAATGTCCATGTTGATAAAAGCGCACAAAGTTGGAGAGTTGAGCCAGGTACCTTGCATGGATTAGATCTGAGAATTGAACCTGATTTATCAAATGCATCGCCCTTCTTATCTATTGCAATGGTCTGCGGTGGAAGTATCACTATTACAGATTGGCCCAAGCAGACAACCCAACCTGGTGATCAACTCCGCCAAATTTTTACACAAATGGGCGCAGATGTGCAGTTCACTTCCGGTGGCCTTACTCTTACTGGCGGTGAATCAATTCATGGAATTGATATTGACCTCCATGATGTCGGAGAGTTGACTCCTTCTATTGCAGCCCTTGCTGCCCTTGCAGATTCACCATCCCACCTTCGCGGTATTGGCCATCTACGCCTTCATGAAACAGATCGCCTTGCAGCTCTTACTCGTGAAATTAATAGCCTGGGTGGTGCCGTTGTTGAAGAAGAGACAGCTCTTCACATCACTCCAGCCCCCCTTCACGGGGGCATCTTTCACACCTACGAAGACCATCGGCTAGCAACGGCCGGGGCTGTTATTGGACTCGTTGTGCCTAATCTTCTTATCGAAAATGTAGCGACAACTCGCAAAACTCTGACTGATTTTCCTGGTCTCTGGAATAGTTTGGCTATATGAGTCCACGCGAATACGACGAAAGCGATGCCCGGATTCGCCCATCGCGCACAACACGTAGACGCACTAAAGATCGGCCAGCACATGCTGATTCAATTACAGCATTTGTCACAACGGTAGATCGTGGACGCACAACATGCGTCACAGATGATGGCGTTGTTATTACCGCTATGAAAGCGCGCGAGCTTGGTCCCAAGTCAGTTGTAGTTGGAGATCTCGTTGAGATAGTTGGCGATGTCACCGGCAGCGAAGGATCTCTTGCGCGAATTGTTTCAGTCAATGAACGCACCAATTCTCTAAGTAGAACCGTCGATGACGCAGCCCGTGTTGAACGCACCATTGTTGCCAATATTGATCAACTTCTCATTGTTGTGGCATCTGCTAACCCTGAACCACGAAGAGGTTTAATCGATCGATTTCTAGTTAGCGCATTTCACGAATCCATCAAACCCATTATTATCGTGACCAAAGTAGATGTTTCACCGATTCCAGATTTTATCCAAGAATACAAAGCACTCGGCGTAGATATCATCTCAACCTCGTCTAAGGGCGCATCACGAAATACTGATATCGCATCACTGCTCGAAGTTCTGGATGAGAAAATCTCAGTGCTTGTTGGCCATTCTGGTGTTGGTAAATCAACGCTTATTAATGAACTGGTGCCCGATGCTGAACGGCTAACAGGTGTCGTCAACGATGTCACAGGACGCGGGCGCCACACATCTTCTAGCGCAATAGCGCTACCGCTGATTAATGGTGGGTGGATTATTGATACTCCAGGTATTCGCGCCTTTGGTCTTTCGCACTTAAATAAAGAACGGGTCATCGAATCTTTCCCTGATGTCTATCAGATCACCCAGACCTGCATGCCTAACTGTTCTCACAATGAATCCGGCTGCGCGCTCAATCTGTGGATTGAATCTGATCTTGCACTTAAATCCGAGCGATTGATTAGAGTCACAAGTTTGCAATCGTTATTAGAAGTCAAGGCTACGGATGAGGAGCGTTAGACTGGCTCTATGAGTACACGCCGAGGTGAAGATCTCGCTCTGGCGCATCGTTTAGCCGATGCAGCCGATGCAATTACTCTTGCGCGCTATCAGGCGATTGATCTCAGCATTGCAACGAAACCAGATAACACCCCTGTAACAGATGCTGATAAATCAGCAGAAGATGCCATTCGTTCACTCTTGCGCGCTCATAAACCTGAAGATGGAATTGTGGGTGAAGAGTTTGGAACTGAAGGAATCGAGAAGCAGCGCTACTGGGTAATCGATCCTATCGATGGAACAAAGAATTTTCTCCGCGGAGTTCCTACCTGGGCAACGCTAATTGGACTTATTGAAAGATCAGAAGATGGAGCTGAGAAAGTTGTGGTTGGTGTTGTCAGCGCTCCTGCTCTCTTTCGTAGATGGTACGCATTTGAAGGAGGCGGGGCGTTTGTCATCGTCAACCACGAAGTTCCGAAGAGAATTAACGTCTCATCCGTTGCAAGGATTGAAGATGCATCTATTTCTCACTCTGATTTCATAGGCTGGGGTCAACGCCTGAAAGCATTTGAAACCTTACTCCGCCAGGCATGGCGCACACGAGCACACGGTGATTTTTGGTCTCATATGCTCGTTGCCGAAGGCGCCGTTGAGATAGCAGCTGAACCTTCTCTTGCTCTCTGGGATATGGCAGCTCTCGATATTATCGTTCGCGAAGCGGGTGGAAGATTTACAAACCTCGATGGAGTCGATGGTTCACTGGGTGGCAATGCTCTCTCAACGAATGCATCGATCCATGATTATGTGGTGCAAGCTCTGAAAGTAGATGGGTAGGAATCCATGGAAGATTTTCAGATTGATCTTCAAAAACATCGTCAAGTAGATAGCTCACCTGAAGATTATTCACCATCTAAATCATCTTCCCTGCTGACTCAAACCTTTGCAGTCACGGGAATGACCTGCTCTGCCTGTGTTAATAGTATTGAACGAACTCTTAATGAAATACCCGGCGTTTCAGCTTCAGTAAATTTTGCATCTGAAACAGTGCATATCTTGGCAGCGGCCGACCTTTCGCCTGAGCTAGTTATTAAGAAGATTAAAGGAGCGGGTTATGGGGCAACGTTACTAACCGATCAGGCTGACCCTGCGCTCCATCGCAAAGGCGCAGCACAGGCCATTATCTTCGCAACAATTTTTGCTCTTCCTGCAATAGCTATCTCTATGGTGATGAGCTGGCATCAACCCATCAATGATTGGTTGATTTCAATATTTGGCGCCTATGGGATTTCACAACCACCACACGCAGACCATCTCTTTACTTCGTGGCTCGTTCTTGCAATTACGGCGCCACTTATATTCATCATCGCTTTTCCAATTCACCGAGCGGCAATCAGAAATATTGCCCACCCAACGATGGATACTCTTGTATCTCTTGGTTCGCTGAGCGCATATGGCTGGTCGATTTATGCCACCTATACAAATCAAGGTGATGTTTATACCGAAGTCGCAGCTGGGGTTCTGCTCTTTGTCATCCTTGGTCGTTACCTTGAATCTCGTGCAAAAAAGAGCGCAAGTAGCGCACTCGCCACGCTCTTAGCTCTCGGTGAGAAAGAGGTATCCGTTCTTCGCAACGGGATAGAAGCATTGATTCCAGTTTCGCACCTACTGGTGGGAGATGAATTCATTGTTAAACCCGGTGCACGTATTGCAACTGATGGTCTTGTTATCTCAGGTAATAGCTCCGTCGATAACTCACTAATCACTGGTGAATCTACTCCTATTGAAACTTCTCCAGGTATGAGCGTTATTGGATCTGCGCTCAATAAAAATGGACGTATTATTGTTCGTGCAACGCGAGTAGGAAGTGATACAGAACTTGCTCGTATCACAGCGATGGTTGTGACAGCGCAAGGGACAAAAGCTCCAATCCAAGCGATGGCCGATAAAATTGCCTCAATCTTTGTCCCCATTGTCACCGTTCTTGCAATTGCAACCTTTGAAGGTTGGTACTACTTCGGCGATAAATCACTCACCTACTCAATTTCTACCGCTATTACGGTCCTTGTTATCGCATGTCCTTGTGCGCTCGGCCTTGCAACGCCCGTTGCCTTGCTGGTCGCATCAGGTCGAGGGGCTCTTCGCGGCATTGTTATTCGCCATCCACGAGTCCTTGAAGCTTCACGTCAAATCGACGTTGTAGTTCTTGATAAGACCGGAACGCTGACAGATGGCGCGATGAAAGTTCAACATGTATCAATTCCATCGTCGGCACATAAAACCCTTGGTGCCTCATTTGCACCGTTAATGACTGAGAAGAATGTGCTCTCATCTGCCTTAGCCCTTGAAAGTCAGAGCGATCATCCCGTAGCTCACGCAATTGCCGCGTACTGTCTTTCGCGCAATACAGAACAACTGCCCGTTGCTGACTTTACACAAACTCCCGGTATCGGAGTAGCCGGACGAGTAAATATTGGCAATAAGTCACCGGTAGTCATTATTGGTTCTCCCACATCAGTAGCACATAGCACTATTGCATTTGATGCAGAAATTCTTCACGCAATTACTGAGGCAGAGGCGCAATCTTATGCAGTTGCGGTCTTGGCGTGGGATGGCGTTGCCGTTGCAATTTTTGCAACTGGCGATGTGATCAAGGCAGATGCCGCAGAAACAATCACAGAACTGCAGGCCCGCGGAATTCAAACATGGCTTGTCACTGGAGATAATTCAGAGAGCGCAGCAAAGGTCGGAGCTCTCGTTGGCATCTCGACCGAGCGGATCATTGCATCTGCACGTCCTGAAGATAAGTTGGCGAAGATAACGGCCCTTCAAGCAGAAGGTCACCATGTTTTGATGGTTGGCGACGGCGTTAATGACGCTGCAGCTCTTGCGAAAGCTGATCTGAGTATTGCAATGGGAACAGGTACAGATACTGCAATCTCGACTGCAGATATCACTTTGATGCGCCCTGAGCTGATGAGCATTATTGATTCGCTCAATCTTTCACGAAAGACGTTGAAAACTATTCGCGTAAACCTTGGGTGGGCCTTTGCCTATAACGCTATCGGTCTACCGATTGCAGCGATGGGCTTGATGTCACCAATCTATGCCGCAGCCGCTATGGCGCTGAGTAGTCTCTTCGTTGTGACCAACTCGCTCCGGATTAGATGACTCTGATCAGAGTAAAGTCTGTTGAAATGAGAAAAGGCGCTGATATCAGCGCCTTTTTCACGTACCTACCTTGATTGGTAGCGGGGGCAGGATTTGAACCTACGACCTCTGGGTTATGAGCCCAGCGAGCTACCGAGCTGCTCCACCCCGCGTCGGATTGAGGCAAGTGTATTGCGCAGCAGCGCCTTCCACCAAATCGCTTACTGAAGAAGCTACTACTTGCGGGCTTGTGCTGCCACAGCTGCAGCAATTGCTGCCTTGAGTCGATCTTGTGCTCGACCGTACGCAGCGAAATCTCCCTTTGCAAGTGCAGCTTGTCCATCGGCAATAGCTTGCTTTGCATTTGCAAGTGCGCCTGCAAGATCTGCAGAGCTATTGGAAGTTGTTGTCGCAGCCGATGATGAATTTGTTCCTGAATTTCCACCGAAGACTTGATCCAGTGCACCCTTAAGTGAATTATCAAATCCAATGACATCACCGAAGGAGACTAGGACTTTCTGAAGCAATGGATATGCAGATGCATTACCTGTTGCACGTACATAGACAGGTTGTACATAAAGAAGTCCATTTCCGACAGGAAGTGTCAGAAGGCTTGCAAGTACAACATCTGATCCGCCTTGTCGTAACAACGAAAGCGCATTGGCAACATCAGGTTTTGCTTCAAAGTTTGAAGCTACCTGCGAAGGGCCTGCGATATTTGTGCTTCGTGGAAGTTGGAGCACCGTGATCTTTCCGTAATCAGGACCTGCAGTTGAATTAACTGCAGCAAATGCTGAAAGGTTCTCACGTCCGCCTCGTGGTACAAATGGTGTTGTCAGTGAGAATGTAGGACTTGTTGATCCTGGCATTTCCAGTGTCATGTAATACGGAGGTTGAGCGCCCGCATTTGCTCCGAAGGTAGATGGGTCTCGTGGCACGCGCCAGAAATCTTGTCCACCGTAGAATGCCGCTGCGCTCTGTACGTGATATGAGCTTAAAATATCGCGTTGTACGCGGAACATATCCTCTGGATAGCGGATATGGTCAAGAAGGTCAGCGCTAATGGTGCTCTTAGCTTTGACTGTATTAGGGAAAGCCTTCATCCATGTCTTAAGAACTGGATCTTTCTCATCCCATTGATACAAGGTAACTGTTCCGTCGTATGCATCCACTGTGGCTTTAACAGAGTTACGGATGTAATTAACAGCTCTATTTGATTGGGCGGTGATCGATGTGGAATTCGCAGTCAGCGCATCATTGGTTGCCTCTGATAGTGAAGTCGATTGCGAATATGGGTAACCAGCGCTGGTTGTATAACCATCGATAATCCAGGTGATTTTACCGTCAACAACTGCTGGGTATGGATCTCCATCAAGTGTGAGCCATGGTGCAACTTTTGCAACACGCTCACGAGGTGAGCGATTGTAGAGAATCTTGGAATCTGCATTAATGAGGTTAGAGAGAAGAATTCTCTGCTCTCCATATTTAATTGCAAAGATCAACTTATTGATTGTGTTACCAACTGGAACTCCACCACTTCCTGTATAAGTGTAATTCTTCTGTCCATTAGCAGATGTGTCATCCGGGTAATCGAACTCAACGGGCGAATCAGTCTTTACGCCACCAATAATTGAGTAGTCGGGAACGTTCTCCCCGAAATAGACGCGAGGTTCAAAATCGCCAAGCCCTTCAGTTGGTGGAAGATCTCCAACCAAGAAGTTTGGCTTTCCATCTGCATCTACCGTATTTCCATAAGCTGCTACGAACCCAAATCCGTGGGTATAGACCAAGTGATCGTTAATCCAGTTACGGCTTGGGTTTCCATCAATATTTAATTCACGCACCGCTACAACAGCATCGCGAGAAACACCGTTTACTGTGTATCGATCGATATCCAAAGACTCTGGAAATGCGTAATAAGGCTTAATCTGCTGAAGCTGGCGGAAAGTTGCTGAAAGAACATTGGGATCCATGAGGCGGATATTTGCAATAGTTGCTGCATCTTTTGCGAGCTGACCTGCACTTGTTGAAATAGTTGCATTGTAATCCTGCATGACAACCCCATTGAGGTCGTATGCGGCGCGGGTAGCGTCGATATTGCGCTGAATATATGGAGCTTCCTTCGATGATTCAGATGGCTTTACCTGGAACTGCTGAATTGCACCTGGGTAGATCCCAGCAATCAAAACTGAAGAGACGACAAGTAGAGCGCTACCTGCAGCTGGAAGTAACCACGAACGACGAACGATATTTGCGAAGAAGAGAACGGCACATACAACTGCGATGGCAGACAAAATCGCTTTTGCAGGCAGAGTTGCATTGACATCTGTGTAGGTAAGGCCAGTAATCAATTTGCTCTCTTTGAGAGCCAGTGCATAACGATCAAACCAATACGCAACTGCCTTAAAGAGAACGATAAATCCAAGAAGAATAGAAATTTGAACGCGCGCAGCAACTGTTGTGCGATCTACCTCAACTGTGGTCCGAATTCCACCATACATGTAATGTACAAATGCACTTGCAAGGGCTGCGAGCACCAGTGTTGAAATTGCCCACCCAATTAGGGACTGCCATAAAGGAAGGCGGAAGGCGAAGAATGAAATATCCATTCCAAATTGTGGGTCTGTTACTCCAAATTCTGTGGAGTTATTGAAGAGAAGCCATTCTCGCCAGAAGACCATCCCTGATGATCCGGCAAAGTATGCGAGAGTCAAAACAATTCCAAGGAAAACCCAGCGACGAATTGGTTCGATTTGTGCGCGAAGTCTTTCTAGGCCACTAATTTCGATGCTCATTGGTACATAGAGCGGGCGACGCTTATAGGCAATGTAAATATTGAGCGAAATGATGAGAGATGTGAGAAGTCCAACGATGAGGAAGAGTTGAATCTTTGTCACAAGGACAGTAGTCCAGACACTGGTGGCATCAACTGATTGGAACCAGAGCCAATCAACGTAATAACCGCTGAAATAAAGTAGGAGCGCTCCTAGCGCGACCAGTATTCCTGCGGTAATTGCGAGAGGGCTACGATTTCTATTCATGCCCTTAGGCTAGTACACCCTGTGACGCCTCGAAAATCCTCAAGTAAGGGGTTTTGCAGATAATTTAAGGCCTCTTCTAGGCTTGAAACGGCGATTACAGAGATACCTGAATCACTTTCGGGTATCTCATCGCAATTCTTCTTTGATGCAAAGAGAATTGTGGCGCCAGCTTTGCGTGCTGCGATGATCTTTTCAGAAATTCCGCCAATCGCGCCAACTTCCCCACCAGCTGAAATTGTTCCAGTTCCGGCGATCTTTTTTCCTTGCAAAATATTTTCAGGGGTAAGTAGCTCGATAAGTCCTAGTGAGAATATAAGACCGCCACTTGGGCCGCCAATGTTTGGTAATTTCACTTTAATAGATTGATCAGTTAATTGGGATGTGACAATCTTGGGATATCTCTTTGCAAGTAGCGCCTTAGTTGCAGTGAGCGCATCACTCTGCGAAGTTTTCATTTCAATTTTAGATTTCTTCTGCTCTTCTTTAGTGGAGGTGTTCTTCTTATAAATAACAGATCTCGGAAGAACTACGCAATCAGCTCTAACCCAGCAGCCAATGACTTCAGCTCCAAGGATTTTTGCATCAGGGTTTGAGACCCAGATCGAGAGCAGGAAAATCTGGCCATCAGAGGTATATGTGGGTGCATCGCTTTGAGAAATTGTTAAAACTTTAGGAAAGAGAGGTGTCCCATCCCCCGGTTGAATAATCACAAAGTTAACCGGAGTAAAGAGTGGAACGATAAAGAAGAGCGCGAAGAGCGCCTTGAGTGTTCGCGGGGTTTTAGAGAAGCGCAGATTCATCTAAAAACTCGAAGCGGCTTACTTCTTCTCATCCTCTGGCGCGCTCTGGCGGAAAGAATCTTGGAATCGCTGAAATTGCCCGACAGAACGTGATGTCTCAGTTTCAAACTTCGATTTAAATTTGGAAATCCAGAGCACATACCCAGTCGCTCCAATAAGACCCGTCAGAGGTACTACCCACCAGATCAGAGCTGCAAATGCGCTTGAGCCTGCAAGAAGAGCGCTGGGGGCTCCTAGAGCCGCTTCAACTATCTGGGTACCTGCAACTATTTGGGACATATAAAAATCTTAGTGGTTTCGGGAAGAAAGCGCTTACCTGGACGGTTACAGCTAGTAGATAGTATTAATCTAAAGCGCGCTCGACCCAATCTTTACCTCGTGCCTATCTTTAATGTGAGGAGTTACCGATGTCACCATTTGGATTTACACCTGACAATGGTGACGAGGAAAATTCACAACCTGAGGATTTAGCTGCGATGATGAAGCAGATGCAAGAACAGATTCAGAAGCAATTTGAGCAACTTGGAATTACTCCGGCAGGATTTGTTAATCCCCTTGCCTCCTTTACCCCTGGCTCGCAAGATGCGCTTCCACAATCAATTGTTCGAGATACTGCGAAGAAATTTGTCCACGCTCAAGGCTCTCAACTAATTGGCACCAAAGATGTCACTGTCGTCACTAACGCATTTGAGATCGCAGATTTATGGCTCAATGAGGCAACTGTCTTTCCAGCAACTCCGGGCAATACATCTCAACGCGCTGTCAGTAGAGCTGACTGGGTCGATGAAACCCTTAAAGGCTGGCATACCCTGATGGAGCCGCTTGCAACGGGGCTCGCCTCTGCAATCTCTGGGTTGCTCGATGATGCCATGAGAGAGCAAGAGCAAGATTCAGATAATGAACAGGCGATGGCTGGGCCAATGGGCGCAATTGCTGGCCTTCTACGAACCTTTATCGGCTCCATGATTGCAACTCAACTGGGCCAGGCAATTGGCAATATCTCAGCTTCTGCAACTGGCGCCCACGATGTCTGTCTGCCACTGCTTGCACCTGCTCGCCCACTGCTCATTCCAGAAAATATTGAGAATTGGGGCGCAGAGCTGGAGATCGCACAATCTGAGGTCTATCTCTTTCATGCGCTGCGAGAATCTGCGATAGCTCGACTCTTCGAGCACAATCCTTGGCTGGTCTCTTATATGCGCAGCGCAATCGTTGAATATGGTCGCGGCATTCATATCGATATGGAAGCTATACAGCGCCAAGCAGAAGAGGCGATGCAGAACTTCGATCCATCACAATTTGACCCAACAAAGATGAGCCCTGAATCAAACGAGAATTCATTTGCGCTAGCGCTCAATAATGGAATTTTTACTCCTGAAGAAACTCCCGCACAACGTGAAGCGCTCTCAAAGTTAGAGACTACTCTCGCACTCGTTGATGGTTGGGCCGATGAAGTAACAACTCTTGCAGCAGGTGATCGACTTCCATCTCTTGCACAACTGCGCGAAATCTATCGGCGTCAACGCGCAACGAAGGCTCCATCACAACAACTATTTAAAACGCTCTTAGGTTTAGAGGTCACTCCAAAACTTGCACGTGAAGCGAGCGCTTTCTGGAACAGAATCCGAGTCTCGCAAGATATTTCAGCGCGAGATCAGATATGGAGTTCCATACTGCCGACGGCGGATGAGTTATTAGATCCTGAGAAGTTCCTGACATCTACACAAGTGCCCGATGATCTCAGCGGATTGCTCTAATTAATCTAAAACGTCTTCCATAGAAAAGCGAAGTCCCCGGGCGCACA
>DJBN01000017.1:17121-17460 GCA_002430075.1 Actinobacteria bacterium UBA5975
ATCAAACGGTTATCCGAGGACCTCGTATGAGAAAAGTACGGCCTAAAGTGGCGAGAATCAACCAAAATTAACAAAGACACAAGAAAAATTTCTGTCAAAAAAATTACTTTTCGCCAACCAGCCATCAAATTTCCAATACATTTCCTCAATGACAAGTGGAGACTTTTCGCCAGAGTTTGAAGAGGTGACTCTGCCCGGAGTTGATGAGGGTGAAATTCTCGTCATCCGTTCTACCCGGCGTAAGAAAAGTATCTCCGCCTATCGCCAAGGCGGTCGAATCGTCATCTCCATTCCCGCCCGATTAAGTAAGGCAGATGAGAGAGCGATCGTTCCCGAGAT
>DJBN01000012.1:0-5451 GCA_002430075.1 Actinobacteria bacterium UBA5975
ATCTCACATGTCATCGTTTTGGATGTCATCGTCGCGCTAGGAAAACTCGCAGAACATCTTCGTTCTGAGCTCACCGAGCTTACTGTTATTGGAATCACTGGTTCTCAAGGCAAGACAACATCGAAAGAACTTTTAGCGGCAATTTTATCAACTGCAGGACCAACAGTTGCTCCAGAGGGAAACTTCAATAATGAAATTGGCGCACCTCTTTCACTACTGCAATGCACACCCGAGACGCGCTACTGCATTGTCGAAATGGGAGCTCGCCACAAAGGCGATATTGCCCATCTTTCTGCAATTGCAAAGCCAAATATTGGCGTCGTTCTACGAGTGGGCTCAGCTCATGTTGGAGAATTTGGCTCTATTCAAGCGATTGCCCAAACAAAAGCAGAGCTCATTGAATCTCTGGGACCTGAAGGAATCGCAATTTTAGGTCGATATGATGCATTCACTCCGCAAATGTCGTTGCTGCATGCAGGAAAGACTCTCTACTTTGGCAACTCTGCTGAGTGCGATATTCGAGCTACTGATATTGAAGTTCGCGAAGGTCGGGCACATTTCGATTTGGTTACACCAGAGGGTCGAAGCGCAGTTGGACTTCGTATCGTGGGTATGCATCAAGTAGCCAATGCGTTGGCCGTTGCATCCGTTGCAACTGTTTTAGGTTTCTCCCTTGATCAGATTGCAAGTGGACTTTCAACAGTCGAAACTCACGCTAAGTGGCGCATGGAGATAGAAGAACTTGATTCGCTCGTTTTAATTAATGATGCCTACAACGCAAGCCCTGATGCGACGGCGGCTGCGCTCCAGACGCTAGCGCTTTTCGCTCAAGAGAGCGGCGGTGAATCCTGGGCATTTTTAGGAAAAATGCATGAACTCGGCGAGTCAACTGCTTCAGACCACGCAGCTATTGGCACCCTTGCCTCAGAACTTGGAATCGATCATCTCGTCTGTGTTGGCGCACCTGAGTACGCAGCAGAGTTATCTGGCGATAGCCAAGTATCTGTACATAGATGTGTCGATAAGACTGAGGCTTTAGCTGTAGCCCTCAATCTCAATAAAGGGGATGTAGCGCTCGTGAAAGCATCACGATCTGAAAAGTTAGAAGAGCTGGCCGAGGCAATCTCGAGACAGTGGGTCGCAATGATGAGAGAGAGCGTTGACTCCGAATGAAGCTAATCTTAATTGCCGGAACGTTGGCGCTATTTATTTCGCTCTTTGGTACCCCCGTATTGATCAAAGCTCTTGGTCGCCGAGGATATGGCCAATTTATCCGCGATGATGGACCGCAGACGCATCACGTAAAACGCGGAACGCCGACAATGGGCGGAATAATCATTATCTTAGCCTCCGTCGTTTCATACTTTGCAGCTCATCTCATTACCCAAAGTTCAGTTAGCGTCTCTGCACTTTTAATTCTTGGTTTAGTGCTAGCTCTGGGCTTTGTTGGTTTCCTCGATGACTATATGAAGATTTCGAAACAAAATTCTGGCGGGATAAGTGGAAAACAGAAGATATTCGGCCAAGTAGTTTTTGCCTCTCTCTTTGGATATATGGGACTTCAATTTCCAGACAAAGATGACCTAACTCCGATCTCTCAGAACCTTTCAACTGTACGTGATACCAGCATTACATTAGGCGTCGTACTCGTCATCATCTTGGTTGCTTTTATGGTTACCGCCACAAGTAACGGAGTAAACTTAACCGATGGTTTAGATGGCCTGGCAACTGGTGCATCGGTAATGACATTTCTTGCCTTTATCCTTATCGGTGTCTGGGAATTCGGACAAAGTTGTGCGGTTGCTATTTCAAGTAATTGCTATAACGTTCGCGATCCGCTCGATTTGGCAGTACTTGCTGCGGCATTTGCTGGTTCTTGCACCGGATTTTTATGGTGGAATGCATCCCCTGCAAAGATTTTTATGGGAGATACCGGTTCACTTGCGCTAGGTGGAGCCCTTGCAGGTCTTGCTGCATCGCTGCAAGTCGAACTTCTCCTAATTCCACTGGGTGGGCTCTTTGTCATTGTGACTCTCTCTGTAGCGCTACAAGTTATCTATTTTCGACTTACAGGCGGCAAGCGTCTCTTTAAAATGGCTCCATTGCACCACCACTTTGAACTTTTAGGGTGGGGTGAAGTCACCATTGTGCTTCGTTTTTGGATCATTGCAGGGTTAAGCGTTGCAATTGGTCTAGGCCTTTTCTATACAAAATGGGTAGCCGGGTAAATTCGCGATGGCCCAGTCTCTCTATTCGCAATTACGTGGCAAGCGAATTCTTGTCGCTGGCGCTGGCGTAACGGGAGTAGCAACTGCCAAGGCACTTGTACGACGCGAAGCCCTAGTAACAATCGTTGATGAGCAGGTAGAAGAAGGTGAAGGCTTTCGCATTATTACCCCTGACCATGTCCAATGGAAAGATTACGATCTATTTCTGCTCTCTCCCGGCTGGCGAGAAGACCACCCACTTGTTCTCAGCGCCCGACAAGCGAAGATTGCGTTAGCAAATGAAATTGATTTGGCATGGAGCCTGAAGAGCCCGACACAGAAATGGATTGCGCTAACTGGTACCAACGGCAAAACCACAACGGTTGAACTCGCAGCTGCGATGTTACGAAGCGGTGGTCTTAGCGCAATCGCCTGCGGAAATGTCGGTACAACTGTTATCGAATCCGTTGATTCACAGGAGAATTATGACTACCTCGTTCTGGAACTCTCTTCTTTTCAATTACATTGGCTAGAGGATGCCCAATTTGTCGCTGCTGCAGTTCTGAATATCGCCCAAGACCATGTTGATTGGCACGGCACCTTCGATGCCTACGCTACAGATAAACTTTCCATTTTAGATAGAGCTATCACTGCGATACTTAACGCAGATGATGAAGTGGTGATTACCCGGACTACGCACTGGCAGGGCAGAAAGGTTTTCTTCTCTCTAGATACTCCAGGACCTGGTGAAATCGGAGTAGTCGAAGAGTTGTTGGTGGACAGAGCATTTGTAGCCGATTCTCAAGAGGCGGCGATGTTTGCAGAGCTGGCAGAAGTCACCCCAACAGTCCCACATAACGTTTCAAATACTCTGGCTGCGGCCGGGTTGGCTCGAACAGTAGGGGTTTCACATGAGGCGATACGTTCTGCCATCACCACTTTCTCTCCGGGAAGCCATCGAATAGAGAAGGTGCTGGAGAAGGATTCCATCACCTGGATCAATGATTCCAAGGCTACAAACCCACATGCAGCCGCAGCTTCTGTCATGTCAGCAATTTCAGTCATTTGGATTGCAGGAGGTTTGGCAAAGGGTGCCTCTATGGTTGAACTCATCGAGCGTATTAAGAGTCGCGTGCGAGTTGCAATTTTGATCGGAGAAGACCGAGATTTGATTGCCGATGAGTTAGCAAGACAAGCACCGCATATTTCTATAGTGCGCATTGATCCACCTGCGACATATAGCAAAGGTGCAGCGAGCAACTCGCTCATGGAGTTGGTAGTGCGAGAATGTAAAGATCGAGCTAACGCGGGGGATACCGTTCTTTTAGCTCCCGCATGTGCATCCATGGATCAATTTACTTCTTATAGCGATCGTGGTGATCGCTTTAAGCGCGCAGTGAAGAAATTGGTGCAGCATGGCTAACAAAACTGAAGTTAAATTCTTAGCGAAACCTGTAAACCATCTCTATATGCTGATTATTAGCGCTGGGGCTCTCACCACTCTTGGATTAATTATGGTTTTCTCAGCCTCTTCAATTCGCGCAATAGATACTCAAGGCAGTGCAATATCCATTGTCCTGCGACAACTTCTCTTTGTTCTTGTGTCAGTGCCTCTTGCAGCCTATCTTTCAAAACTAACAGTTGCTAAATGGGAGTTTCTTGCACGTATTGGATTTCTTCTGTCACTATGCATTCTGGCTACGCTGCTGATTCCGGGCGTGGGAAAGACTGTCAATGGAAACACTAACTGGGTAGATCTCAAAATAGTTGATGTACAGCCGAGTGAGTTTGCAAAATTTCTGATGATTTTATGGGCTAGCTATCTACTTGCTCGCAAGGAAAATTCAGGACGGTTTGATACAAATGTTTTCTCACTCATTGGTCCAGGATTTATCTTGATTATGGCAATGATTATGTACGGACACGATCTAGGAACTACATCAGTTATTGCAGCCATACTGGCAGGCCTTCTCTTTATATCCGGAATTCCACTTCGACTCTTTGGAACCATTACCGCAGTTGGTGCGCTGATATTGGCAGCATTTATAGCCACCTCGCCATATCGCGCAGCCCGCTTCCTTGTATTCCTTAATCCATTCGCTCCCGAAGATTATAAATATGCAGGATGGCAACCGGCTCATAGCCTTTTGGGACTTGCAAGCGGCGGTCTCTTCGGCGTTGGCTTAGGTGGCAGCCGTCAAAAGTGGGGAAACCTAGCTGAAGCCCATACAGACTTTATCTTCTCGGTCATTGGTGAGGAACTCGGCTTAGTTGGAACACTCACGGTTCTATTACTACTCCTTACGATGATTTATTCGACTTTTAGAATTGCACTTCGGGCAAAAGAGCCAATGATTCGGTATGCATGCGCAGGTATCGGCTGTTGGATAACAGTGCAAGCATTTCTTAACATCGGATCAGCAACAAGCGTGTTGCCGGTAGTTGGAGTCACACTTCCTTTGGTTTCCTATGGTGGATCGGCGCTCGTTGCGACCCTATGCGCTCTCGGCTTTGTGGCAGGGGCCGCCTTGCGCGATCCAGCCGTTCGTAAAGAGATATTAAAGAGGCGCACACAGTGACTCGCGTTATTTTTGCTGGCGGCGGAACGGCAGGTCATGTAGAACCAGCTCTCTCAGTTGCACGCCATTGGAAATCAACGCATACTGATCACGAGATTCAATTTATTGGTACACGCACTGGTTTAGAAACTCGTTTGGTTCCCGATGCAGGTTTTCAACTACGCCTCATCACCAAAGTCGCAATTCCTCGCAAACTTTCACTCTCGCTTCTTACGACACCGTTTGCACTCATCCGTTCAATCACTGAGTCAGTCAAGATTATGAGGGATGCAGATTTACTCGTGGGATTCGGTGGATATGTGTCAGGACCTGCCTATCTTGCAGCGGCGATAACAAGAACCCCCTTTATTGTTCACGAAGCTAACGCACGTGCGGGGCTAGCAAATAGATTAGGCGCACTTTTTACTCCATACACAGCTATCACCCATGAGATAGAGCGGGGAAAACTCAGTGATGGACTTTTGACTGGTCTTCCTCTGCGTGAAGATATTGTGATCGCTTATCGCCAAGCTTGTTCTGATTGGAAGTCGGCACGTTCTAAGGCTAAGACCGAACTTGGTTTTGAATCTGGAAAGCCATTGCTCTTCATCTTCGGAGGTTCGCAAGGTTCTGCTGCAATTAACGCCGTCATCGAAGCATCACGCGAAGACTTGCTTTCTTCGGGT
>DJBN01000012.1:5598-7452 GCA_002430075.1 Actinobacteria bacterium UBA5975
TCAACTACTGCATGGAGTAGGCGCCCAGAAATCACTTCCCGTACAAGCAGTTGGGTATAAAGCCACGAACTACATCACCGATATGGCAACTGCCTATCTTGCTGCAGATATTGTAATTTCGCGAAGCGGCGCGGTCACATGTGCGGAAGTCAATACTCTTGGAAGGTACGCGCTATTTATCCCACTTCCTATCGGAAATGGCGAGCAAGAACTCAATGCGCAAGATCTCATCGCAGAACAACGCGCTGAAATTCTCTCTCAAAGCGAATTTAATTCGCAATGGATTATTTCTCATATAGAAAGCCTTATATCTAAGAGTGCAGCGGCTCCAGTGGAAGGGTCCGCCCTTGATATAGATGCAGCCTCTAAGATAGCTTCATTAATGGAACACGCAATGCACGGGAGTGAATAGATGCAGAATTTTGCAGGTAAGAGGGTGCACTTTATCGGCATTGGCGGCTCCGGAATGAGCGGGTTAGCACGAGTTGCGCTCTCTGATGGAATTTCAGTCTCAGGCTCAGACGCAAAAGATTCCTCTGTTATCGCAGCGCTGCGTGCATTGGGGGCAAAGATATTTACAACTCACGATGCGGCACATGTTAAAAATGTAGATGTCGTTGTTTACTCAACTGCGATTTCTCTGTCGAACCCCGAACTAGCTTTGGCGATCGAACGTTCAATTCCCATTTTGACGCGCGCACAGGCACTGGCCTCTCTTATGCATGGATCACGGAGTATCGCTGTTGCGGGTACTCACGGGAAGACAACCACTTCTTCCATGATGACAGTTGCGCTACAAGGGTGTGGCTTAGATCCATCATTTGCCATAGGTGGAACCTTGACTGCATCGGGTGCTAATGCGCATCGGGGCACGGGGGATCTCTTTGTTGTTGAAGCAGATGAATCTGATGGATCTTTCATTGAATACAAACCACTCGCTGCAATAGTTACCAATATTGAGCATGATCATGTCGATTTCTTCGCTACCCCGGAAGCCGTTACCGAAGCCTTCGACTCCTTTGTGGCCACGATTTCAGATAAAGGGGCCTTGGTCTATTGCTCCGATGATGCAGGATCTAATCGCTTGGCTAAGTTACATGCATCGTGCGAGAAAATCTCGTATGGAGAAAGTGAAGACTCAGACCTTCATATTGATCAGATAGATTTGAAAGCCATGAGCTCCAGTGCTCGTGTTATCTGGAAAGGGCGAACCGTTGGGACTCTTGAACTGCAAGTACCTGGCCACCACAATCTACTGAATGCAGCATCCTGCCTTGCAATGGGTTTATGGCTTGAAGCACCCATTCATCAGCTTCTGCAGGGGCTTCATAGCTTTAGAGGGGCTAGTCGCCGCTTTGAACTCACGGCCACAGAACATGGAATACGCATCGTTGACGATTACGGACATCATCCAACAGAAATAAAAGTAACTCTTGTCGCCGCAAGGCGTTACGCAGGAGATGGTCGTGTTTTAGTTCTATTCCAACCACATAGATATTCACGCACGCAAGCCTTTATGGATGAATTTGCTATCGCACTTGATCTTGCCGATGACGTGACGCTCTTAGAAATTTATGCTGCATCCGAAAAACCTATCCATGGAATTTCATCTGCCCTCATTGCTGAAAAAATGAAGAATGGTCGCTATCTTCCAAATTTTGCCGAGGCTTCTGAACGGGTAATCGCAATGGCAAAACCAGGAGATGTCATCATTACACTCGGAGCGGGAGATGTGAATTCTCTGGCACCGATTATCGCTGAAGGGTTGCAACGTCGTTTTGCCTAGATCTAGCAAGTTACCCTTGATTACCACTCTCTTGATTCTTGCTTTCGCAGGGCTTATTTATCTCTTCG
>DJBN01000077.1:0-2569 GCA_002430075.1 Actinobacteria bacterium UBA5975
CGATCTGCATAGTTGTTGTGCGCATTTTCGCCCATAGGGCCAGGTCGATAGAGCGCAATCACAGCCGAGATATCGGCAAATGAATCCGGAGCCATGCTTCGAAGAAGGGCACGCATCGGTCCACCGTCGAGCTGAAATACTCCCAGGGTATCTCCACGCGAGAGAAGTTCGAATGTCTTTTGATCACTGAGTGGAAGATCTTCAAGGACCACATCAACACCTTTATTGGCTTTGATATTGAGAAGTGCATCATCTAATACAGAAAGGTTTCGTAGGCCTAAGAAGTCCATCTTTAAGAGCCCAGTGGATTCACATGCTCCCATATCGAATTGGGTGATAATCGCACCATCTGCTTCGCGGCGATGAATGGGAATAACATCTAATAAAGGTTCGCGCGAAAGAATGACGCCCGCAGCGTGCACGCCCCACTGGCGCTTAAGACCCTCAAGCCCTTTAGCTAAATCAACGACGCGCTTCGAATCGGGATCAGTTTCATAGAGCTGGCGGAATTCACCAGCTTCTCCGTGACGTGAATCTTTTGAGTCGAAAATCCCCGAGAGCGTAATGTCCTTACCCATGACAGATGGTGGAAGTGCCTTCGTCAGCTTCTCACCGATGGCATAGGGATAGCCCAGAACGCGGGTTGCATCCTTAAGAGATTGCTTAGATTTAATTGTTCCGTAGGTGATGATTTGAGCGACGCGGTCTTCACCATATTTTTCTGTTGCATAGCGGATCATTTCAGAACGCCTGCGCTCATCGAAGTCCAAGTCGATATCTGGCATAGAGATACGTTCAGGATTGAGAAAGCGCTCGAATAAAAGTCCATGTTCAATCGGATCTAGACCTGTTATTCCAAGCGCATAGGCAACAAGTGAGCCCGCTGCAGATCCTCGCCCTGGACCAACGCGAATGCCGACTTTCTTTGCATATCCCACAAGATCTGCGACAACGAGGAAGTATCCAGGAAAGCCCATCTTGACCATTACATCGAGTTCATATTGCAAGCGAGTGCGGTATGCATCAGTAGCCTTATCTCCTAGCCTCTCAAGGAGACCGCGAACTGATTCTTTCCGTAACCATGAATCTTCAGTTTCACCCGCGGGTACTTCAAAGGCAGGCAGTAAATTTTCGTTCTCGCGTAGCTTCACATTGCATCGTTCGGCAATCAATAAGGTGTTGTCGCAGCTTTCGGGAATTTCTTTAAAGAGTTCTCGCATCTGCGCTGGTGACTTTAGATAAAATTCATGATTTTCAAATTTAAATCTCTTGGGATCTGCCAGGGTGGAGCCAGATTGCACGCATAGAAGAGCCTCATGAGCTGGAGCATCTTCGTGGAATGTGTAGTGAAGGTCATTAGTGGCAAGAAGTGGAAGCTTGAGTTCCTTGGCCAGTTTAAGTAAATCTGCCTTGACGCGGCTTTCAATATCAATCTGGTGATCCATTATTTCAAGGTAGAAATTATTGGCTCCGAAAATATCTCGGTAATCACTTGCAGCGCGCAGCGCCTCTTTGTAATTGCCCATTCGCAGTCGAGTCTGAATTTCACCACCAGGACAACCAGTCGTTGCAATTAAACCATCGGCGTGCCGTGAGATGAGCTCCCGGTCCATACGTGGTTTGTAGTAATAACCTTCAAGGGATGCAAGAGATGAGAGTTTAAAGAGATTGGCTAGTCCAACGTTATTTTCAGCAAGGATTGTCATGTGGGTGTATGCGCCACCACCTGAGACATCATCTTCACCACCATCTGCCCACTGCACACGCTTCTTATCAAAACGTGATTCAGGGGCTACGTAGGCTTCAATCCCGATTATCGGTTTAATGCCAGCCTTAGTGGCCCGCTTGTAGAAATCAAAAGCTCCGAAAACATTTCCGTGATCTGTCATTGCTATCGCGGGCATTTCTTGTCGGGCTACTTCATTAACGAGATCACCGACGCGCGCGGCACCATCGAGCATCGAGTACTCGGTGTGCACGTGTAAATGTACAAACGAGTCTTGCGTCGATGCCCGTGAAGCTGAAAAATCTTCAGATGACATTGTGGCGCAACACTAGCGCTTAAGGCAGTACAGCCTCGGATAGCAACGCCAGAGAAGCCTGAAGGTCAGGTGGATAGGGAGCTTGCAAAACCAGAGGAATCCCATTAACTGGATGGTTGAAGCGAAGTTCAAGTGCGTGCAGCCATGGTCGAGACATCTGCATCTTCTTGCCTAGTACAGGATCTGCGCCATATGTAGTATCTCCCACGAGTGGATGCCCTAGGGCTGAGAAGTGAACGCGGATTTGGTGTGTGCGTCCGGTTTCAAGCTCAACTTTAACAAGTGAGACTGATCGGTAGAATTCAATTACTTCGTAATGTGTAATGCTCTCTTTGCCAGTTGCTACAACTGCAAAACGATGGTCTTCTTTTGGATGTCGATCTATCGGAGCATCAATGGTGCCTGTCGAAGGATCCATATGGCCCTGCACCAGAGCGTGATAAGTCTTATCAATATCGTGGTTGCGAAACATCTCTTTCAATTTCAGGTAGGCACTTTCACTCTTTGCAATAATCATCAGTCCTGAT
>DJBN01000077.1:2612-4157 GCA_002430075.1 Actinobacteria bacterium UBA5975
TCCAACATCGAGTCTATGAACGACTCCAGCACGTTCTGCAGGACCTGATGTAGAGATTGTGTATCCCGCAGCCATTAACGCTCCGACCACTGTTGGTCCCATCCAACCTGGACTTGGGTGTGCTGCGCATCCAACAGGCTTATCAATAACTACGATGTCATCATCGTTATATATAACGGTAAGGCCATCGAGTGGAGTCAGCGGAATCGGATCTTGGTTGACGGGTGCAGGCATTAAAACGTCGATAACTTGCCCAGCTGTGACACGATCAGATTTCTGCATAGGTCGATTTCCTGTGGTGATATCGCCATCTTCTAAAAGTTTGACAACAGAGGTACGGGAAAGCCCAAGAACCCGAGTGAGCGCGCTATCAATGCGTTCGCCTTCAACGCCTTCAGGCACGCTTAACGTTCTTAGCTCCCTACTCATATGTCTCTACCTTACTCGTGTTACTGGAGGGATATTTCGCACAGTGAGCGTAAATGCCATCACAGCTGCGATTGTGATTGCCGAATCTGCGATATTGAATACAGGCCAGCGAGGCAGCTCTATCCAGTCAACGACATGGCCGTTAAGAAAACCTGGTTCACGAAAGATGCGATCGGTCAGATTTCCAAGGACTCCACCAAGTAATAGTCCTACTGTGATCAACCATCCGGTCGAGGTAACTCTGGGCGAATAATAAAGAATGGCAACTACAACAGACACAGCTAGGAGAGTGAAGATGAAGGTGTATCCGGCTGCAAAACTAAAGGCTGCCCCAGAATTTTTCACCAGAGTCAGTTGAAGAAAATCACCGAGAATTGGTCGAGGAGTTGAGGAGAGTGCACCAAGAGCCCAGATTTTTGTAAGAAAATCGCAGACCCAAATTATCCAGGCTGTGAGGAATAATCGGCGCACTTTAGCGCCGCTCTTCCTTCTGCTTGCAGATCATGCACAACGTTGCGCGGGGGAAAACTTGCAAACGGGCTTTTCCAATGGGAGATCCACATTCTTCGCAAGACCCATAAGTCTTGGCGTCGATTCGAGCAAGAGCTCGCTCCGTCTGTAAAACCATGTCACGCGCATTGCTAACCAATGACATCTCATGTTCTCTTTCAAAAGTTTTGGTTCCAGAATCTGCCTGATCATCGCCGGCACCTTCGCCAGAATCAGCAATGAGGTTATTCATCTCAGCTTCAACAACTTCTAGCTCGTGACGCAAACGCTCAAGATCTTTTGAAATCTCTGCTCGAATAGATTTAAGTTCGACTGCTGTCCAAGGAGTCTCTCCATCGGTTGCTGTTACAGGAGTGGGAGCTGCTTTAATTGGCTTGAGTGGTGCAAATTTCTTACCGCTCTTAACGGGGCGTGCTGGAGGCGGCATCACCAATCGACGCTCTTCAACAACAGGGGCAGCAGTTGGAGCCATCACCGTTGCTACAGAGACTGTCTGAGATTTCTCATCAACTGTCAGGGTGGTCTTACCAACTTTGGAAGGAAATGGGCGACCTGGTGCGCTTTTGACGGGAATAGATCGAGTAGTAGCTTTCTTGGCAGTAGCTT
>DJBN01000071.1 GCA_002430075.1 Actinobacteria bacterium UBA5975
TTATTTATCTCTTCGCGTGGTCATCTATATTCTCTGTCTCTTCAGTTGCAGTTGAAGGAGCTCCCACTCGGGATACAAAGCGAACTATTCTTGATATAGCGAAGGTAGCTCCTGGCGAAAAATTAGCCAGAGTAGAGCCCCGCGCAATCTCGCACCGGATCGAACAAACGTCTTGGATCGAATCCGTTGATATCTCACGGAATTGGATTAGCGGCGAGGTGGTTATCACTATTGAACCTCGCACCCCGACGGCATTTTTCAATGACGCAACCATCGATTCGACCGGCACAATTTTTACCTTGCCAGGTTTTGCGAGCGAGAAACTGCCCTATGTCAGCGCTACAAATCCACAACTGGGACTTGTGGCAATCGAGCTATTTAATGGGCTACCGCAAGATTTTCGAGAGAAGATTTCAACTCTCTCTGTTCCACGCAGTTCGAACCTTATGATCAATCTGTTATGGCAAGCAAGGTCAATCAAGATTACGTGGGGAGATAACGAGCAGAACGCACTCAAAGTCCAAGTAATACAGGCACTTCTTGAGCTTTCGGAGAATAAAAAAGTTAATCGAATTGATGTCAGCGCCCCACATGCTCCGATAGTGAGATAGAAATTTAATCTATTTTCATGTGCGATCTATCAAGAGTGGGTTGAGAAAATAGTTCGTGGCGGTCTTTGATTACTCCTTCTATACGCCTTACGTTGAGCGCCATCAAAGAGAGTAGAAATGTATTCCTCAAGTAGAGGTTTACAGTTCTAAAGGGGGACCTACGTGGCTGCACCACAGAATTACTTAGCTGTCATTAAAGTTGTTGGCATTGGCGGTGGCGGAGTAAATGCAATTAATCGCATGATCGATGTCGGATTAAAGGGCGTTGAATTTATTGCGATCAATACTGATGCACAACATTTGTTAATGAGTGATGCGGATGTAAAGCTAGATATTGGTCGAGCATCAACAAAGGGTCTTGGTGCTGGTGCTGCTCCTGAAAAGGGTCGTCAAGCTGCTATTGATCACACCGAAGAGATCGAAGAAATTCTTCGCGGCGCAGATATGGTTTTTATAACTGCAGGTGAAGGTGGAGGAACTGGTACAGGTGGTGCACCAATCGTGGCAAAGATTGCGCGTGATATGGGCGCTCTGACTATTGGCGTGGTAACAAAACCATTCTCCTTCGAAGGCAAAATTCGTTCGCGTCAAGCAGAAGAAGGCATTGAACTTCTTCGCGAACAGGTAGACACTCTTATTGTTATTCCAAACGATCGACTTCTAGCAATATCTGACCGATCTATTACCGCAGTCGATGCATTTAAGAGCGCCGATCAGGTTCTACTATCTGGCGTACAGGGGATCACTGAAATCATTACGCAGCCTGGTCTTATCAACTTGGATTTTGCAGATGTCAAAACAGTGATGACTGACGCAGGTTCAGCGCTTATGGGAATTGGTTCAGCACGCGGTGACAATCGCGCTACTCGCGCTGCAGAGCTTGCTATCTCAAGTCCGCTCCTGGAAGCATCTATCGATGGAGCAATGGGTGTTCTACTCTCAGTTGCAGGTGGTTCTGATCTTGGACTTTTCGAAATTAACGAGGCGTGCGAACTTGTACAGAGAGCAGCACATCCTGATGCTCGCATCATCTTCGGAACTACCATCGATGATGCCTTGGGTGATGAAGTTCGAATTACCGTTATCGCGGCAGGTTTCGCTGGTGGAGAACCTAAGAAGGTTGATATGCCATTCATCAACGCGACAACCCTTGGTGGAGTTGCAGATCCCATTCCTTCGAATGATCCATTATCTGTGGCTCTTGATCTTGATTCAACTGCGCCACGTAAGCGGGTTACATTTGAAGAGCTTGTCTCTGAGGATGAAATTGATGTTCCAGACTTCATGAAGTAAAAATGAATTTTCGCTTCACCAATCGTACCGGAGGGGTAAGCACCGGTGCTTTTGCTTCCCTCAACCTTGGTTCCCATGTCGGCGATCAACTCAGTGATGTTCTTCGTAATAGGCAGATTGTTTCCGAATCTCTGGGTTCGATTCAATTTATGAAACAGGTGCATGGAGAACGCATTGCAATTATTGAATCGACAGTTGACGATGAACCTACAGCTGATGCTTTAATCACAGGAATCCCCGGAATTAATCTTGCAGTACAAGTTGCTGATTGCATTCCGCTTCTTCTTTCAAGTCCCGAGGCAGTTGCCGCAGTTCATGTAGGTCGCAAAGGTTTAGTCAACGATATTTCTAAGAAGACTCTGGACGTAATGCGCCACATGGGATCAACCTCTATTCAGGCTTTCATCGGACCGTCTATCTGTGGAAGGTGTTATGAAGTATCTGAAGATATTTATTCGCAAGTCGTGGCACTTCACCCGCGTTCTGCAAGTCGTACGAGCTTGCAAAAATACGCCCTTGATTTACCTGCAGCCCTGCGAGAAGTTTTAGATTCCGAAGGTGTTGAGATTATCGATCACACTATCTGCACCGTAGAAAATCATGACCTTTTCTCATTTCGACGTGATGGAGTAACAGGTCGTCAAGCTGGATTCATATCTCTATGAACCGTCGTGATGAGCTGGCGCAAAATCTTGAATCTGTACAATCAAAAATCACCAACTCCAATGTCACGCTCATTGTCGTGGCTAAGACCTACCCGGTCGAAGACGTTGAGGTTCTTCATAGCCTCGGAGTTGAGAATTTTGGTGAGAATCGAAGCGAAGAAGGTCTTATTAAATCTGCCGCAGTTCCAGCCACCTGGCATTTCCAAGGCGGAATCCAAAGTAGAAAATTGCGCGATATTGCTCGTTGGGCCACTGTCATCCATTCACTCGATAAGTCAGATCACTTACTTAAGCTTGATGTAGTTGCGAGATCATCAATCGATATTTTTCTACAACTTTCCTTAGATAAGGACCCGCAACGTGGGGGAGTGGGCCAAGATGAGTTAGCCACACTTGCCGACCTAGTACTGGCTTCAGCGCATCTTCGCCTTCAAGGGATTATGTGTGTTCCACCGGTGGATTTTGCGCCAACAGCGGCCTTTAAGGAGATTTCAGAAATCCATCAGAACTTTCAGAAGAGTTATCCCATGGCCCGATATCTTTCAGCTGGTATGTCCAATGACTTTGAAATCGCCATTGATTGTGGTGCGACACATATTCGGGTTGGTAGCTCAATCCTCGGCTCCCGTACAGCCCGCCAGTAACCTTGTCCTATGTCAGCACTTAATAAAATGATGGGCTTTCTTGGCCTCGTCGATACAGATGAAGAGCACGCAGTAGCCGAAACTCCATCACGTCCTGCAGTCGCGCGTACTACTCGCGAACGCACAGGTGTCACGGTTCTTGGTTCACATCAACAACAGTCGGTGCAACCGGCTCTCGTCGATGACTCCGCATCGTCATACAACATCATCACACTTCAACCTCGCTCGTACTCTGAAGCTCGTAAAGTTGGAGAGTACTACCGCGAAGGCAATCCAGTCATCATCAATCTTGACGACATGGAAGAGGGCGAACGTAAGCGCTTAGTAGATTTTTCTAGTGGATTGGTTTTTGGGCTGCACGGTCGTATCGAACGTATCAGCCTCAAGGTCTTTCTCCTTTCCCCTGCCAATGTCAGTGTCAGCAACGAAGATAAAACTGCTGCGCAAGCAACATTCTTTAACCAGAGCTGATCCCTGATACATGATTTCATCAGTACTGGTACAACTTTTAGGGCTCTTTAAACTCGCCCTCTTTGCACGAATTATCATCGATTATATTCGTATGTTCGCTCGCAATTGGCAGCCCAACGCTATCCTCTTAGGAATCTTCGAAGTTATTTATTCGATTACTGATAAACCAATGCGATTTGTGCAGCGCTTTATTCCACCTCTTCGAATCGGTGGCGTAGCTCTTGACCTATCATTTATCGTCTTGTTGATTGCAATCAACGTTGCACAAACTGCGATTCAAATCCTGCTCTAGCCAAGCCTCTTAGGCTTTCGATAGCGCTACACCAACGCCGATCTCATTCTCTTCAATCACTAGTGTTGAGTCGCGCTCGAATAAGAGGGCGAGAACTTCTTCCGAGATATGCGCTGAATGTTCAATGACTGTAGCTACGAGCTCTTCGCGACAGTTCCATCGCACTGAGATGCGATCTGAAATATCAAACCCATCGCTCTTTCGACGTTCTTGGATTAATCGAATTACTTCACGGACCTGACCTGCGGCAACCAGCGCTGGTGAGAGAGCAAGATCCAGAGCCACACTTTCTCCATCATGGCTAGCAACCCTCCATCCACTCTTAGGAACCTCGGTTACGACGAGATCATCTAGTGTGATGTCGAACTCACCGAGTGTGGTTGATGAGGTAGCGCGCAATTGCTTAACAAGGGCAGTTGGATCAGATGTAGCAATCAACTTTGCAACGTCCTGAACGGCCTTGCCATATTTAGCGCCAAGAGATTTGAAGTTGGCTTTGACTGAAATGTCTACAAGATCGCCATCGGCATCAGCGATATCTTCTAGCTCCAGAACATTGAGTTCTTCTGAAATTTGGTTCTTCATATCGCTAGGAAGATGCGCCCAACCTTGAGCAGAAATCAGCGCACGTTGAAGAGGCTGGCGAATCTTGATTCCAGATTCAGCTCGCGCCGCGCGTCCAAGTTCTACTACTCGTCTGGTCATAGCAACCTGGGCGTTGAGATCTTTATCGATATGCGATTGATCTGCAATTGGGAAGTCAGTGAGGTGAACAGATGCTGCAGCGTTGGTGTCGGCGACTCGAACCAAGACTTGCCAAGTGTGCTCTGAAATAAAGGGGACCATTGGAGCAAGAAGCTGAGTAAGAGTTTCTATACATTCGTGCAAAGTAGCAAGGGCTGCAACATCTCCATCCCAGAAACGTCTACGTGATCGACGCACGTACCAATTGGAGAGGTCATCGATAAAGCGGGCCAGAACTCGACCAGCTGCTTGGGAGTCGAACTCCTGATAAGCCTTATCCACTTCGATAATCAAATCGTTGAGCTCACTTAAAATCCATTTATCCATCATTGATCGCTGCGCAACCGCGGGGCTTTGAGCGAGATCAAAGTTCGATGCTTCGGCGTAGAGCGCATGGAAGGAGATGGTGTTCCAGTAAGTAAGGAGTGTTTTCCTTACAACATCGGATATCGCATCGTGGCCAACGCGTCTTGCAGACCACGGCGAACCAGCCGCAAGCATGTACCAGCGCACAGCATCTGCGCCATGTTGATCCATCAGAGCGATAGGCTCTAGAACATTTCCTAAGTGCTTACTCATCTTGCGTCCATCTTTATCAAGGATGTGCCCGAGACAGAGAACGCTCTTATAAGAACTCTCATCGAAGACAAGTGTTCCGATAGTCATTAGTGTGTAAAACCATCCACGAGTTTGATCGATGGCTTCACAGATAAAATCTGCTGGGTAGGCTGCCTTAAATTTTTCGACAGAACCTTCCTTGTGTGGGTATCCCCATTGAGCAAATGGCATTGCACCAGAGTCATACCAACAATCAATAACTTCTGGAACGCGTGTCATAGTTGATGTGCATTCTGCGCAGGCAAAGGTGATGTCATCGACAAATGGACGGTGAGGATCGAGCGAACTGAGCTCTTGCCCGGCAAGAGTGCCCAGCTCTTTGAGTGAATCAACGCATATCTCATGTTTATTCTCGCACTGCCAGATGGGAAGTGGCGTGCCCCAATAGCGGTTACGAGAAAGTGCCCAGTCGATATTGTTATTAAGCCAGTCGCCGTAACGGCCATTCTTAATAGTCTCTGGGTGCCAATCTGTCTTCTGGTTCTCGCGAATTAGCTCATCTTTGATGGAGGTAGTGCGGATATACCAAGATGGTTGCGCGTAATAGATAAGTGCTGTGTGACATCTCCAGCAATGCGGATATTCATGCTCGTATGGTTGATGCTTATAGAGAGCTCCCGATGCCTTCAACTCTTTCACGAGCGGTTTATCTGCATCCTTAAAGAACATACCTGCGACAACAGGTACATCTGGAAGGAAAGTTCCATCCGATGCAATCGGATTAACAACGGGTAGTCCATAGCTTCGGCACACCAATAAGTCATCAGCGCCAAAGGCGGGGGATTGGTGAACTAAACCCGTTCCATCCTCTGTTGTGACGTAGTTAGCCAGCACAATGAAATGAGAATCCGGAATATCTAGGTAATCAAAAGGACGCTTATAGGTGGTGCGCTCTAGATCGCGACCCTTGTAAGTCTTTAGAATTTTATGTTCACCGCCAACTTTTTCAAGCAAGGGCTGCGCCACAACAAGGACTTCCGTGAGGTCATCGACTGTTGTTTGAACAGCTACGTAATCCACCTCGGGATGGACAGCTACTGCAGTATTTGAAACGAGCGTCCATGGGGTAGTCGTCCAAACTAAAAAGGATGCTTTAAGTTCTGCGAGTTCACCAGATGTTGCAGGAAAACGAACAAAGACGGAGGGGTCAACTACAGTCTCATAGCCTTGCGAAAGTTCATGATCTGATAGGCCGGTGCCGCATCGCGGACAGTATGGTGCAACGCGATGATCTTGAACCAGTAAACCTTTCTTCCAGATCTCTTTAAGGCTCCACCAGACGCTCTCAACATATTCGGGTGCCATCGTCCAATACGCCTGATCGAAATCAACCCAGAATCCCATACGTTCTGTCATGGTGGTAAATGCATCGACGTGACGCGTTACTGATTCACGACACTTATCGTTAAATGATGCAATCCCATATTTTTCAATGTCGCCCTTACCTACAAAGCCGAGCTCCTTCTCAACTGCAATTTCAACAGGAAGTCCGTGGCAATCCCAACCTGCTTTGCGAGTGACATAACGCCCCTTCATTGTTTGATAGCGAGGGAAGACATCCTTAAAAACGCGCGCTTCGATGTGATGCGTTCCAGGCATTCCATTTGCAGTAGGTGGACCTTCATAAAATGTCCATGGCTGGGCGCCTGTTCGTGATCTAGTACTCTTCTGGAAAATGTCATTGGTGCGCCAAAAATCCATAATGGAGCGCTCCATCGCTGGTAGATCGATAGATGCGGCAATAGCGCGAAATGGTGATGACATAAAAAATCCCCCAAGGAATAGAACTGCCTTGGAGGGACGAAGGTATTGAGCCTTCGCGGTACCACCCGCCTTGTACCTGCAGCATCTGCCACATGTACCTCTTTATTTACTTGCCTTTGGCCGGGTCTACCTCGCCCTGACTGGGCAAATCTTCCGGCGTGCTCCGAAGGTGATTGCCTCATCAACGCACATTTCCTGCAAGGTAATACCTCTGAAGTCTAAACCATGCGTGGCAAAGTTGGTTACGGGAGCAAAAACGCATAGGGTGCGCGGCGTGCCAGGAAAAAAGATAGTGAAGAAGCCGGCTAAAAAGGCCGTTGCCAAGAAAGCCCCTGCGAAAAAGGCTCCTGCAAAAAAGGTAGCCACAAAGTCGCCAGCCAAGAAAGCGTCTACAAAAAAGACTGCAGTTAAGAAAGCTACTGCCAAGAAAGCTACTGCCAAGAAAGCTACTGCCAAGAAAGC
>DJBN01000027.1:0-2155 GCA_002430075.1 Actinobacteria bacterium UBA5975
TAATTAATTAAATAATTAGAGTTAGTTCTTTACATACAACTGGCCGTAGCCGAAGCTACCCTGTGGCTCCCAGTAGTACACGCCGCCAACCTGTGAGCCCCAGCTTTGCTGAGACTTTCCGAATGAGACGCGAACTATCCAGTATTGATCCATCACGTATTGTGATAGCTCTTGCCACATCTTCGCCTGCTTAGCGCGGTCTGTTTCGACCTTTGCTACATCAGACTTCTTCTTAAATGCAGCATAAGCTGGGTCATCCCAGTTCTGGTTTAGGTTAAATCCACCCTCTTTTGTGAAGAGTTCTGGAAGAACTGTTGAGGCGTTAGCCCAGTCAGCTCCCCAACCACCGTATGAAATGTCATTCTGCTTCTCAGGGTTCATTACTGTTGAGTAGTACTGACCTGGTGGGATGAAGTTGAACTTCATTTTGATTCCAGCCTTAGCCATTGCATCCTGCACAATAACTGCAGCCTTCTGGTTTGTTGCAGAATCTGCAAGGTCGTATGTGATTCCCTTATCTGGATTTGTTGCGCGATCGTATGCATCAGGGCATGAAGTCTTTGCCTTTGCAAGCAATGACTTTGAGTAATCTGGATTTCCAGCACCCTTGAAGTTTGGATCGTGAATGTTGCCAGTTGTCTTTGCGTAGTCAAGACCAAGAACAGGCTTGACAGGGTTATCTCCGAGCTCTCCGTAGAAGACCTTTCCGCCAGCGAGCTCAATAAGAGCATCGTTGTCGAATGCGAAGAAGACAGCCTTACGAACATCAAGACAATCCATGTGACCCTTTGAAACGTTCATAGCGCCATAACGTACGTATGGGTCATAAACGTTCGAACGCTGATCCTTCTTACTTGGATCTGCGAAGAATGCACGGTTGTTAGCTGGCTGTAGGCCATCGAGGTTGAGTGTGTTAGGGATCTGATCATCAAGCATGATCTGATCGCGAACATCTTCTGCAAGACCAAAGCGGATCACGATGTTATCTGGGTACGGAGTACGTACTGAATCAGATGACTTCTTCCACTTTGAGTTGCGGACGAGTTCCATTGTGTCACCGATCTTGTATGACGCAATCTTGTATGGACCGTTAGCAAATGGCTTGAGGTCATACTTATCACCTGTGTCCTTTGATCGCTTCACTGGTGCACCTGCTGGGTAAGTAAGTGCGTAGTTGAAGTCAGCAAATGAGCGGTTTAGGTTGAAGGTAACTGTGTTACCTGAGCAAGAAACAGCCTTGTTGAAGTACTTCTGGCCCTTTCGAGTATATGGACCTTTGTACTTAGATGAGCCATCTTTCGCTGTTGGGATATCAAGTGCACCAACTAGGTACTGAGGGCCATCTGTGATGACATCCTGCGCGAATGGACGTGAAACTCCGTAGGCAACATCAGCACAAGTGATAGCTGAGCCATCTTCCCATGTAACGCCTGAACGAAGTGTGAACTTCCATGTCTTTGCAGCGTTGCTTGGTACACCCGTGTTAGTTGCAAGGTCTGCAACAAGTGATGACCCGGTAGCACCCGGAACTGGCTTGTATGAAACCAAGTTGCGGTAGATGTATGAGTTGAAGATCGCAATATCGCGGCCTGTGTAAACTCGGGCTGGATCTACGTGATCAAATTGTTCAGCGTGCGTAATCATGTACAGAGTTCCACCAGTAACTGGCTTCTCTGCTGCAGTTGCAGCTGAACCAGACGCGATTGTCACGCCAACAGCGAGTGCAATTACTGCTGTTGAGGCGATCAAGCGACGGCTAGTTTTAAAAGCTGACATTTAGTCCTCCTTGTAGAAATTGCTTGAGCTCACGGCCGTGAGTTCAAGATGAAACACTCTGTAAGAGATACTCGCGAGATGTCTCTTCGTAAGCGCTTCTTCCCATATCGCTATGGGAATTCTTTTATCGACCCGCCTTTGGATCGAGTGCATCTCGGATTGCATCTCCGAGAAGGTTGAGTGAGAGCACAATTGCAACCAGAATTGTGCAAGGAATAATGAGGTATGCGGGATCATCTCGCCAGTAGCCAACTGCATCAGAGAGTACGAGTCCGAAGGTGGATTCAGGAGCTTTAACTCCGACACCTAAAAATGAGAATGTTGCTTCTGCGGCAATGTAGCCAGGTAGAGCAAGGGATGAAAAAACAATAGCCGTTGG
>DJBN01000027.1:2316-6569 GCA_002430075.1 Actinobacteria bacterium UBA5975
AATAGCCGTTGGCCACAAATTTGGAAGAATCTCTTTAATAATAATGCGGCGGCTAGATGCCCCCATGGCTTGAGCTGCCATAACAAAATCGCGTTCGCGCATTGACATGGCTTGCGAACGGATAATTCTGTAAAAACCAGTCCAACCAAAGAATGCTAAAAAGACAATCAAAACAACAATTCTTGCACTATTTTCATGCGCAATACCCGTTGCTTCAACTCTTTGCGTAAGCGGAAGTGAGAGCGCAATAATCATAAATGTGCTTGGGAATGAGAGAAGAAAATCTGCAACTCGGCCCACCGTTGCATCGATTCTTCCTTTGAAATAGCCGGTTGCAACCCCGATCACCATTCCAATTCCTATAGCTGCAACAGTTGCAAGGATTGCAACGATAAAAGAAATTCGTGATCCGTAGAGAAGCAGCGCAAAGACATCGCGGCCGGTTCCGGGTTCAATGCCAAGTGGGTGAGCTAGAGAAACGCCGCCCCAGCGACCAATAGGCATCGCCACTTCATCGAGTGTTCCCTTGTAAATCGATTTGTTATTGACGCCAAATGCGCGAGTAATAAGCGGAGCTAAAAATGCACATGCAATGAAAAAGGAGGTAGAAATTGCGGCCCCTACGCCGAGCTTATTGCGCTTAAATCGCAACCATGCGATCTGCTTTGGGGTGCGCTGAGCTATCTCTTGTGACTCTTCTTTGAGTACAACCGCAGCCAATTGCTGTGCTCCCTAAAACTTTTTACGCAGGGCACAGTAGCCTCGCGAGTACTGGAGGGTAATCCACAGAGTGAGAAAATGGAACCCGAAAAGTCCGTTTTGGGGCTATTTTCGAAAAATTGTTACCATCTTGTTGTAGAAGGCTGAGCCTGCAGGCGGGCAGCTTTACGCATCGCCAGAAAGATCGGAATCGATAGGAAGCAGCCGATGAACATGAGAAAGACCCAGGCGGTGGCCAGATCTGCACCCAGCATCAACCCCGTGATAGCTGGCCCCAAAACCCCTGAAACCGACCATTGCAGACTCATCCATGCATTGGCTCGACCACGGATATGTTCCTGCGTTAACTCGTTGGCCAACGTTGGAATTGTTGGCGCTTGCACCATTTCACCTAGCGCAAAGATCAATTGGCTTACACATAGCGCTACTCCGGAGGCCACCATTGGTAGATATGGGGCAACTCCTACGAATACCCAAGAGAGCGCCCAAATTACACTAATCGCAATCAGTGCGGTGTACTTCGAATATTTTTCAAGGACCCGCATAACTAACGGTTGCAAGAGAACAATCGAAAGCGTATTGACTCCGAAAATGATTCCGAGCCATTTGGGGTTAAGTCCTAAAAACTGCGTAGCAAAGACGGGGACTCCGGCTTGAATCGTTCCATAACCAAATGTAAAGAGAATCACTCCTGCGATTCCAAGAAGCATTAACGGCTTATTGGCGAAGAGATCCCGATAAGAACCTGTTGAAGGTTCCTCTTGCTTTGGAATGTATCGGTTGACTTTTTCACCACGCAAAGTCAGCGCTATCGCTAAGTAAATTAAAAATGTTGAAGCATCGACCCAATACATGACTTGAAAAGAGAAGAGATTATTTTCTTGGATAATTAAGGAAGATAGAAGTCCACCGAAGCCGAGACCTAAATTGAGCAACATAAAATTAAATCCGAATATTTTTGAGCGATCTTTCTCAGGGGTAACTCGAGCCAAAATGACAGTTTGACTTGGCCAAATTGCCTGACCTGCAATACTAATAAAGGTAAGGCTAAATATTGCCTGCATGTGAGTTTCTATCTGCGAAAGTGAAAATGCAGCTGCAGAGTTAAGAATTAGCCCGCCAATCATGACCTTCTTTGGCCCAATACGATCAACAAGTGCTCCCATTGGAGTACTTGCCACAATGCTGACAATGGACCCATAGGCAAGAAGCAATCCACCAAAAGTATTGGTAAAGTCACGCATATCGTGGAGATAGACCAAGAGCAACGACAAAGTCATTCCCCCGCCAATGGCGTTGAGGCAAATTCCAATAACGATTTTCCGTGACTGCGGATTAAGCAGGACGGTAAACTCCTTAAAGAGCATCTATCTCAATAGATTTTCAGCTTGTTCGATGATTTCGGCGCGGTACTTCTCGCCTATTGAAATATGGCCATGTCCTGGAATGAAATTGAGCTCAGCTGTTGGGATATGTTTTTTGAGCCAGTATGAATGCGCGTGAGGAACCATGAAGTCATCATCGCCTTGCCAGATAAAGACAGGTTTAGTGATTGCAGAAAGATCAAATCCCCATGGCTTAACAAAAACTAAATCATCATCGATCCAACCATCAAAGCTGACTGCAAGCGAGCTACGCATTGCAGCTGCCATATTGTCTGCTGTTATTCCTTCAAGTACTGCTTTGTCAGCATCCCCAATGAGCCCACCAAATGCTTCGCGAATTTCCCTGCCAGTAACGTTCTTCATGCCAGATGCATTCTCATTCATCCACTGCTCAATAACAGCTTCGCCCTTCATTGCAGCGCCAAATTCGTCGTGGTTCTCTGGTCCCATACCTTCAAGAAAATCTAAATCATCGACACCAAAGGCACCAACACCAGCGAGAGAAATAGCGCCAACGTTGCGAAGTTCAAAAGTATTTGCGAGCGCATGGGGTCCGCCTCCAGACCAACCGATGGAGACAAACTTTGTCACATTCTTTGCATCAAGAAGTTGAGCGATATCTGAATTAATGCTGTTAACGCTTCGACCCGGATTACGATCACTTGTTCCGTACCCTGCACGACTATAGGCAAGGGCTCGAATACCTTTTGTTGCTGCAACTTCTAACCATTCAGACCAAGCGCTTGCATGCCCTGGAGTCCCATGGTGAAAGACAATCGCGTTTTCAGAGTTGATTCCATTGTCGAGGATTTCGAGTTCGCGACTATCTTTGAGTTTAAATTGAGGCATTGGGGCAGTCTATTACTCTGACACAATAGGAGACATGGATTCGGTCAGCGCAGCCTCTCGCACAGAGGGTTTCTCATTCGACATTAACTACGCGCCAGAAACCGGTTTAGCTCGCGCGGGCACCATTTCAACTCCCCATGGCACAATCCAGACTCCTGCATTTATTCCAGTTGGGACCAAGGCCACAGTTAAGACAGTTCTTCCTGAATCAATGAAAGATCTGGGAGCTCAAGCGCTCTTAGCCAATGCCTACCATCTCTACCTTCAGCCAGGTCCGAGCGTTCTCGATGAAGCAGGCGGGCTTGGATCATTTATGAACTGGGACAAGCCGACCTTTACCGATAGCGGTGGCTTCCAAGTTTTATCATTGGGGGTTGGATTTAAAAAAGTACTGGCAATGGATGCTCAAACCTTCCGATCAGACCAAGTAATTGCCAAGAATAAAGAGCGTTTAGCCCATGTTGATGATGAAGGCGTCACTTTCAAAAGCCATCTCGATGGATCGATGCATAGATTCACAGCTGAAGTTTCAATGCAGATTCAGCACCAACTGGGTGCAGACATCATGTTTGCCTTCGATGAATGCACAACACTTCATAACACTCGCCCTTACCAAGAACTGGCCATGTCTCGCACCTATGACTGGGCCATTCGCTGCCTTGATGAACACAAGCGTTTGACTGATAAAAGAGCAGGAAAGCCTTATCAAGCTCTCTTCGGCGTCATTCAAGGGGCGCAATATGAAGATCTACGCAAGAAAGCGGCCGCAGATTTAGGTGGCATGAGCTCTTCTGGAATTGAATTCGATGGTTTCGGAATTGGTGGAGCGCTCGATAAAGATTCACTAGGCACCATTGTTGGGTGGGTTAACTCAACTCTTCCTGAAGCAAAACCAAAACATTTGTTGGGTATCGGAGCTCCCGAAGATCTCTTTGTAGGCGTTGAGAGTGGAATTGATACCTTTGATTGTGTACTTGCTTCTCGAATAGCTCGCACAAGCGCTGTCTACACGATGACTGGGCGATTCAACGTTTCAAACCAGCCATTTATACGTGACTTTAACCCAATTGATGACGAATGTGATTGCTATACCTGTGCCAATTACACAAGGGCCTACTTGTGTCATTTATTCCGCGGTAAAGAGATGCTGGCTGGAACTCTTGCAACAATTCACAATGAGCGTTTTATTGTGCGCCTTGTGGACCAAATGCGCCAGGCACTTATCGATGGCAGCTTTCAAGAGATGAAAAAAGAATTCATGGGACGCTACAAACATAAATCTGGTCAGGCTCGGGATTA
>DJBN01000006.1:0-5735 GCA_002430075.1 Actinobacteria bacterium UBA5975
TTTCCACCTACCTAAAGCGTTTCTATGACTCGCGCTCCATGAACCGGACCGCTCGCACGCACTACTCCTGCAACAACCCCGCTCGAACTCAGCGCCACTGTTAAATCCATCGACTTCTCTTCATCCTCAACTAAAAATGCAACTGTTGGACCAGATCCCGAAACAATCCCACCAAGTGCGCCGTAATCACGGCCGACATCTAAAACAAGTCTTAACGCTGGACGAAGTGAGCAAGCAGCTGACTGTAAATCATTTGAAAGTGCAGCGCCAAGTCCAATTGCATCTCCGGCTCGAAGCGCCTGCATCATCACATCACTAACTTGCGGGCTTGCAATATCCAAACCTTCGCGCAGTCGATCGGACTCTTGATAGACCGCTGGAGTCGAGAGTCCCTGGCCAGAGAGAGCTAGTACCCAATAATAAGAACCACGACTTAGCGCAGGTGTTAGTTGGTCACCACGTCCGCGGCCGATTGCTATACCACCAGAAATTCCAAAAGGAACATCGCTACCAAGTTGCGCCGCTACCGCCTCCATCTCATCGCGAGATAAACCAATTTCAAAGAGTGAATCAATTGCAACTATTACACCTGCAGCATCTGCGCTGCCACCAGCCATTCCACCAGCTACCGGAATCTCTTTCTTAAGATGAATCGATAGATCTGTTGTTAAATCATATTTATCTGCCATTAATTTTGCAGCTCGGATAGCGAGGTTCTCATCATCGGTAGGAACGCCGCCTGCTGTTGCACCTGAGAGAGTTAATTGGGTTCCAGAATTTTCGGTAGCAAATTTAACGCTGACATCATCGAAGAGAGATATCGCTTGGAAAACTGTTGTAACTTCATGAAAGCCATCTTGTCCTAACGGGCCAACGGCTAACTGCAAATTAATCTTTGCCGGAGTTCGAACAACTACGCCGCGCTTCCTCATTTAGAAAGAGTAATCGCAATTTTAATGAAATTGCTAAGTTCTAGCCCTTCACCGCGGATTGTTGGGTCAATTCCGCTAGCTTCAAGAATTGCACTTGCCTGCGAACTGCCGCCGCATAGCTCGCTTAGTGCGGCCCGCATCATCTTTCGGCGCTGGGCAAAAGCGAAATCAATTACTTTGAAGGTAGCTCTTCGAAGCTGCTCATCACCTGGATTTTCGTGTCGAACAAATCGGACAAGTGAGGAGTCAACATTTGGCACTGGCCAGAAAATCGAGCGACTTACAGTTCCGGCCGCTGTTAGATCTGCCCACCATGCTGCTTTTACCGATGGACTTCCATAAGTTTTGCTACCAGGCTTTGCGACCAATCGGTCGGCAACTTCGCTCTGCACCATTACAACACCTGAGCGCAGTGTTGGAAAGAGTTCAAGGAAGCGAAGCAATACCGGGACTGAGACGTTATATGGCAAGTTTGCAACCAAGACTGTTGGGTCAAGTGGAAGAGTTGAAGTAGCCATTGCATCTTGGCAAATAACTTGAAGTTTAGAGTTATCAAATCCATGGCGAGCTGCAGTAGCTGGAAGTTCTAAGGCAAGTCTTTCATCAATTTCAATGGCAATAACTTCTCTGGCAGATTCGAGCATTGCGAGTGTGAGTGAACCTAAACCTGGTCCGATTTCAAGTGCGACATCATCTGGGCCAACACCTGCGCTCTTTACAATCTTGCGACAGGTATTTGAGTCAACTACAAAATTTTGTCCTAGTTTTTTGGTTGGTCGGACTCCAAGGCGAGTTGCTATCTCGCGAATTTCAGCAGCGCCAAGTAACCCACTCATCTAAGCGAATGGCCCAAATATACGTTCGCTATTTGCCGAGATTGCGGCACATAATTCATCTAGATCAGCTTCGCGCTCCTCGGCCATGAAGCGCAGAATTGTTGGAATTTGCGCCGGAGTATTTAGTGAACCTCTGTGTGGCATTGGGGCTAAGAATGGTGAATCTGTTTCGACAAGTAGTTGATCGGAGGGGACAAGCTTTAGCGCCTCACGAAGTGCTGGTGCATTTTTAAAGGTTAGGGTTCCAGCAAAAGAGAGCATATAACCAGCAGCTACACATTCTTCTGCCATCTGCGCATCACCTGAGAAGCAGTGAAAAACAGTCTTTTCAGGAGCTCCCTCTTCAAGTAATACATCTAGTACATCCCGGTGGGCATCTCGATCATGAATTACTAGAGCTTTACCAAGCTTCTTTGCGAGTGCAATATGGCGACGAAAAGAGTATCTCTGCCGCTCTTGTAAATCAGGTTCGGTTCGAAAATAATCTAATCCAGTCTCACCGATTGCCCGCACTTTAGGGTGCTGTGCTAATTTTTCAATAATTGCAAGATCGGCCTCTAAATCTTTTACCACTGGCGCCTCATTTGGGTGGAGCGCAACCGCGGCCAGAACATTTGGCCAGTGCTCGGCCATTTCAACACACCACTTTGATTGTTCTGCAGAATATCCAACTTGAACGATGCGATCGATTCCAACACTTCTTGCCTCTTCTAGAATTCGCCCAACCTCTGGGGAGCCTGGCGCGGTATTTGTGACAATTTCGATATGAGCATGTGCATCTACACACTTAACGTTTAGTGGCTCAGGAAGTGGTGGTGGTAGGAGATCTATATCGCGATTATGTCGATCGGCCACGTGCTATTCCAGCCTTGGAAATAAGACTGCGCCCTTTGTAACTTTGCAGCCAGCTGGAAGTACGCCCCAATTGGAAACTTCTGAGATCTTCTGCTCACCAATTTTTCCAAGAGTACTTTCAGCGCCAATTGACTCCCAGAGCGTCTGGGTTGTGGCTGGCATTACTGGGTGCAACAGAACTGCAAGTGCGCGGATTGCATCAGCGGTGTTATAAAGAACTTCATTTAACTCAGCAGTGCGAGCTGCATCTTTTGCAATCGCCCACGGCTCTCTCTCGGTCACATATCCATTAACTCGCTTACAAAATTCCATAATTGATGTTATGCCACCTTGAAAATCAAGTGCAACCATCGCCTTATCTGCTGCCAGAACTGTCGCTTTGAGTGCAGGTGCTAAACCATCTCCATCGGCCCGTTCTGGAATTACGCCCTCACAATATTTCTCAATCATCGCTATTAATCGAGACGCTAGGTTGCCAAAGTCGTTTGCAAGTTCACTTGTATAGCGCGCTGACATATCCTCCCAAGAGAAAGAGCCATCTGTGCCAAATGGAATAGCCCGCAAGAAGTAATATCTAAATGCATCTACCCCAAAGTGATCTGTAATTTCACTGGGCGAAATTCCGGTCAGCTTTGACTTGCTCATCTTCTCACCGCCGACCAACAGCCAGCCATGTGCAAAGACTTTCTTTGGAACTGCAACATTTGCCGCCATCAACATCGCTGGCCAAATTACGGCGTGAAAACGTAAAATATCTTTACCAACTAAGTGAACATCTGCTGGCCAAGTCTCTGTAAATTTTTTACCGCCTGCTGAATCGGGGTCATCGCCTAGCCCAACTGCAGTTGCATAATTTAGAAGTGCATCAAACCAAACATAGATAACCTGCTTGGTATCCCAAGGAACTGGAATTCCCCAATCAAAGGTAGAGCGTGAGATTGAGAGATCGCGTACGCCGCTTTCCAGAAATGCAATGACTTCATTACGCGCACTTGCGGGTTCACAGGCCTCTGGCTTTGATTTGTAGTGCGCTAGCAATTGTGGAACAAATGCTGAAAGTTTAAAGAACCAATTATCCTCAGAGAGCATTTCGACCGGCTTGCCATGCAACTTGCACTTACCTTCATCTAAGTCGCCAGGTAATTTAAACTCTTCACAACCTATGCAATAAGGTCCCTCGAATTTTCCAGCGTAGATATAGCCATTATCTTTTAGAAGCGTCATGAACTTCTGCACTCGCTCTTCGTGCCTTGGCTCGGTTGTGCGAATAAAATCATCATTTGCAATATTTAAGGCCTGCCAATTTGGCTTCCAGGATTCTTCAACGAGGCGATCACACCAATCTTGTGGTGAAGCGTTGTTGGCGGCGGCGGTATTCATAACCTTCTCGCCATGCTCATCGGTACCAGTCAAAAACCAGACACTCTCACCGCGTTGTCGGTGCCATCTAGTCAGGACATCACCAGCAACTGTCGTATATGCATGTCCGATATGAGGCGCATCATTTACATAATAAATAGGCGTCGTTAGATAGAAAGATTTTTCGGCGCTCATGGCCTTAGCCTATCTTGTGATTTGTGGGCAACCATTGCATCAAAGACTTCGCGTTTAGCCCTCCTAGTTAATTTTGCTACTTCAGCAATTGCATCCTTGCGCGATATACCTGCCGCCTCTTGCTCTAGAACTTTGGCAATTAACTCAGCTGCGCTAAATTCGAGAGAATCTGGATCAAAGCCTGCAATCACCAGTGTTATCTCCCCTAAAATTTCAGAGCTAGATGCCCAACTCTCTAAACTTGCTAAATCTCCTCTAATTATCTCTTCGTAGGTCTTTGTCATCTCGCGACAGATTACAGCAGCTCTTGCGGCTCCAAAGACTTCCTTGGCATCAATCAAACATTCAAGCAATCTATGGGGAGCTTCAAAGAGAATCATTGTTCTTGTTTCAGTTGCTAACTTTTCAAACCAAGAAATTCGGGTGCCACTGGTGCGGGGGGCGAAACCTTCAAAACAGAATCGATCACTTGGTAATCCCGATAAGAGAAGGGCTGTCGTCACAGCACTTGGTCCCGGAAGTACTTTGATCTGAATATTCTTTGCAACAGCTTCCCGAACTAGGCGATATCCAGGATCGCTGATACCTGGCATACCGGCATCAGTCACAACAAGTAAGTCGGCACCTGACTCCATTATCTTCACAAGCTCATCTAGTCTCTCAATTTCATTTCCTTCAAAAAATGAAATTATTTTTGCCGAATGCGAAATTCCAAGATCAACACAGAGCCTGGAGAATTTTCGGGAATCTTCAGCAGCAATAAATTTTGCCGCAACGATCGCCGTTTTAAGGTTTGTCGAGGCATCGCCAGGATTGCCCAACGGAATCGCAGCAAGAATTAGCACTGGGTAATTCTCTCAGGCTTTAGGCTTCATGCATGACGCCCAGTCTTAAAAATCTTCGAATATCACGCGACTGGGTTATCGCATTGGGCTTTGGCACACTTGCCGCGCTCTTTAGATTCTGGAATTTAGGCCTGCCCAAAGGCAAGATTTTTGACGAGATTTACTATGCAGCAGATGCAAATTCACTTCTTCTATCCGGTGTTGAGGTTGATGCCCAGAGCGGGCAAGGCGGATTCATTGCACATCCGCCAGTAGGAAAATGGCTAATAGCAATCGGCATCAAACTCTTTGGCTACAACGAATTTGGTTGGCGATTTTCGGCAGCACTTGTAGGTTCGATCTCTGTTGTGTTGATGTATTTCACAGCCAAAAAACTTTTTAATAATCAGATGCTAAGTATCTTTGCCACAGTTCTTATTCTGGCAGATGGTCTGCACCTAGTTCACTCAAGAACTGCGCTGCTAGATATCTTTCTCCTTCTCTTTATTCAAATTGCAGTATTAGCTTTTCTCTCAAATAAATACTGGCTGACTGGCCTGGCACTTGGCCTAGCAATTGCAACTAAATGGAATGGCTTATATTTACTTTTACTTCTAGCTCTACTTGTTTTGATTTTAGATTTTCGCTGGTTTAGATATCTTGGCTACGAGAACTCGATAGCAAGGGTGATTAGCAAGAAGTTATTAACTAGATTCACCCAATTTGCGGTAATA
>DJBN01000006.1:5750-6888 GCA_002430075.1 Actinobacteria bacterium UBA5975
AATACCTTTGATTACATATGTAACTTCTTGGACTGGGTGGTTTGTATCCTCGGTTGGCTGGGATCGTAATTGGTCGAGCAATCCTTTTAAATCACTCTGGCATTACCACTACGAAATTTTGAATTTCCATACAACACTTACCCAGCCACATCCGTATGAAGCTGGGCCTTTGGGTTGGCTCATAATGCGAAGGCCAACATCCTTCTTCTATGAAACTTCGGAAGATTGTGGAGTTAGCAAATGCTCTCAAGAAGTTCTGGCACTTGGTACACCGATTCTCTGGTGGGCTGCAACAATCGCACTCCTTGCAACTATCTGGCTCTGGATACGCAAAGGGGATTTTCAAGCAGGAATATTGTTAGCTGTAATCGGCGCTTTATACCTACCTTGGTTTCTCTTTCCGGAGCGCACAATGTTTACTTTTTATGCCCTAACTTTCCAACCCTTTCTCCTGCTAACCCTGGTCTATCTCTTAAGCAAGATTGGGCGAAATCAACAGCGCATCGCAATTCTCTTTGGTGCGATTGTTGTAGCAAATTTTCTATATTTCACGCCACTATATTATGGCGCCTCAATCGCCTTTACATCTTGGAGTGATCACATGTGGTTCACATCCTGGATTTAAGACTTATCTAGTTATTCGTTTACTGCGCCAAATTTCTTCTCAGCAGCGTTCTCTGCAACCTCTTGATCAAATATCTCATCGCGGCCAGGAAATAGATCTGCCTCGGCTTGTTGCGCTGCGCTCCAGGCGCCCGGAACTGTTAAGTCAATTAAGCGATTAGAAGGAACCGCTTTAGACGAAGTTAAATAAGTTGGCTTAGGAACGTTAGTTGGTTGCCAGGTTGGACCATCTTTTGGAATTACCACAACTCCTGCAGTATCAATTCGTTCAATAAGTGGAATCCAATGCTCTTTATTCTCTTCAGCAAAATCTATTCGTGATGAAAAAGTAATTCGCTCGATTGGTTCGGTTATTACATTGGCTGATGCAATTTTTTCAAAGGCTTTAATTCTCCGCTGTTTAATCTGTGCCATTACAACTTGTCGCCTTATGTGGATAATATAAATAGCGAGCGCAGATGTTGGAATCAATAAAATTGGTCTTGAAACAATTCCTAAACTTGCAAGAATTCCC
>DJBN01000006.1:6978-7532 GCA_002430075.1 Actinobacteria bacterium UBA5975
ACCTAAACTTGCAAGAATTCCTATTAGAAAAAGTGAGAGCAGGATTGAACCAAAAATAATTCTTCGGTTTGCAATCTGGTTCTGTTTAGATAAATTCTCATTGGAACTTGCTACTTGATTGAAGGTTCCAGTCTCACCCACAACTCGCATTGCGCTCTTGTAACGTTCGGCTGATTTACCCGATGCCTCATCATGGGATGTGATCCACTTTGGCAAAAAATAAGTGGCCCACATGCCTAGGATGATTAGGTAGATAAAACCAGAGGCCATGGAGTAGAACGATAATTCCATCAAGGTGAAAAGTTCGGGATTTGCGCGGTATGTCCTCAGTGAAAGGTCTTAGGTAATTTTTGGGTTCTCTTTTACATAAGTTAGATGATCGCGCCAGTCTCCAGCTATATGCAGATACCTTGGCCTTAGACCTTCGAAAAGATAGCCACATTTCTCGGCAACTCTCCTAGATGCTTCATTTTCTGGTCGTAGATTTATCTCAATTCGATGTAGCAATAGTTGATTTAAGCCAAAGTCGGTCATTAGTGAAACGGCTCGGCTGG
>DJBN01000006.1:7728-9041 GCA_002430075.1 Actinobacteria bacterium UBA5975
CTCGGCTGGTATAGCCCTGGTTGGCAAAGTTCTGATCTATCCAATAACCAATGTGCGCCCCCCGCATCGCACCAAAGACGATTCCACTTAAAGTTAGTTGGCCGATTAATCGCTCACGTTTGGTTCCGGCAAGCCAGATTCCAAGAGAGATAGATCTAAGTGCGCTACCTTCCCGGCGATATTGCATAACCATGCTCACGAAGGATGGCGGTGGCTGGTGTGAATCCATATCTGGTCGAGTCGCCTCCCAAGGTTCGAGCCAATCTCGATTTTTGTTACGGACCGAATCCCAAGCTCGCCTATCTCTGATCCGAAGCGGGCGCAATTCAAGTTCATGGTCACGAAGTTTTATTGGCCAATCGGAGGAGGCGCCCAATTAGATTGAACTCCGTTCAAGGACCATTACATCAACGATCTCGCCTGCTCGAATTCCTGCAGAATCTTCTGGAACGATTATCAAAGCATGAGCATCTGAGAGTGAGGTTAGCTCGCCCTGGTCTTCTAGGGCGGTAACAATTACTCCTGATTCAGATGAAAGGACCGCTCGAACAAAACTCCGCTCTCCTGGAGTCGCGGTGATTGGACTCTTTAATTTTGCTTTTAGTTGATTTCGGAAAATATTTGAAGCACCGAGCATCTTTCGAATCATTGGGCGGACGAAAATTTCGGCTGCGATTCCTGCTACTACGGGATCTCCAGGCAGTGTTATTACCGGAATTCGATCTGGACCGATTAAGCCAAAATTGTGTAGGCCACTCTCGCTCATCTTTGGTCTGGCAGAGGTAATATCGCCAAGTTCTCTTAAGACTGATGAGATTAATTCAAATGATTCATCATGGTGTGCGCCGCTTATAACAATCAAATCAGCACGAACCATCTGATCTTCAATTACCTCTTTTAACCGCTGGTGGTTATCCGGAATATTGTTTACTCGAAATCCATTTGCCCCGGCCTCGCGAACTGCTGTCGTAAGCATCCAGGAATTAGTTTCAAATTCATCGTCAGTATTTTTAAGTTTCTGGCCAGGTTCGACTAAATCATCTCCAGCAGAGATAACTACGACTCTGGGATGGGGCAGAGTTGGTAGGAGATTTAGACCAATTGATGCAGCTAATCCAATCTGAGTTGAACGAATTCGCATTCCGCTGCGTAAAACTAATCTCTCGCCGGCATAAATATCTGAGGCTAAAGTTGCACCATGTGCATCTAATAGCGGCATCTCAAAAGGTGATAGCGGGACTGAAATTTGAAGGAGTTTTTCTAATAACTCCCCGACGCTTAGCTCTTCTTCCATGACTAAACCCTACTTCTTA
>DJBN01000006.1:9121-11753 GCA_002430075.1 Actinobacteria bacterium UBA5975
ACTAAACCCTACTTCTTAATTAGAGTAATTCTATGGATATAACTAATGTGAATAACCGCAAAAAGCAGGAACTTAGAAGCAGATTTCGCGCCGAGCGATCACTCCGAGATTTAAACGAAACTTGGGTTCACATCATTGATTCTTCAGAATTTATAAATTCAAATACGGTTGCGAGCTACATCTCATATGGGCATGAGCCACAAACTTCCGATTTAAATAGTGCAATTCTAAAGAGTGGCCGCCGGCTACTCGTGCCTCGAACGCTACAAGATCTGAATTTAGAGTGGGTGGAGTGGGATGGTGAGGTTTCATCATTAGAAAAGCGCGGGAAAATTTTTGAGCCAAATGGAGCTCCAGAATCGGGCGAATCTATCGATATTGTAATTGTGCCAACCTTGCATGCAAACCCCGAAGGCCATCGCCTGGGGCAAGGGGGCGGCTCATATGATCGAGCACTTGTCGGGATGTCAGCCTGGCGGATCGGTCTTATTTACACCGGCGAGTTAACGGTTGAGCCATTTCCAATAGAGAGCCATGATGCAAAGTTAAATGCGCTGGCGACCCCTGATTTAATTGTTCGCTTTGCTCAATAATTTAACTCGAAATATTTAAGTTAAATCTTTTAAATGACGGGCCATAACAACGCGCTGGACCTGATTGGTTCCCTCGTAGATCTGCGTCAACTTTGCATCGCGCATCATGCGCTCAACTGGATAATCTGAAACATAACCATATCCACCAAGCACTTGAACTGCATCAGTTGTAACTTTCATTGCTACATCCGTTGCAAAGCACTTTGCGGCGGCTGAGAAGAAAGTTAGATCCTTCTCTCCGCGCTCACTCTTTATAGCTGCTGCATAAGTGAGTTGCCTAGCGGCGGCAATATTCATAGCCATATCTGACAACATAAATTGAATGCCTTGAAAGTCGAATATCTCACGACCAAATTGCTTACGTTCGTGGGCATATTTTGTTGCAACTTCGAAGGCGCCTTGCGCAATTCCAAGCCCTTGAGCAGCAATTGTTATTCGAGTGTGATCGAGGGTCTGCATGGCAAGTGCAAATCCAGAACCAATCTCACCAATTCTGCGATCATCTGGAATCTTTACATTATCAAAGTAGACCTCTCTGGTCGGCGAACCTTTGAATCCCATCTTCTTCTCGTGGGCGCCAAATGAGATTCCGGTATCTGATTTTTCAACAATGAATGCCGTTATGCCCTTTGCTCCTAGAGCTGGATCGCACTGAGCAAGTACTGTATAAAAATCAGAGAAGCCTGCATTTGAAATCCATTTCTTACTGCCACTTATGATCCAACTGTTCCCATCTTTAACAGCCTTGGTTGTCATTGCCGCTGCATCAGAACCTGCCTCTGATTCTGAGAGGCAATATGAGAATCCCTTTCCGGCTGCAAGTTGTGGTAAATATTTCTGCTTCTGCTCATCACTGCCGGCCAATATCAGAGGAAGTGAGCCCAGTTTATTAACTGCCGGAATTAGCGAAGATGATCCACATGCGCGAGCAATTTCTTCAATAATAATTACAGTTGCTAATGAGTCTGCGCCCTGACCGCCATATTTCTCGTCGACATGAGCTGCTGCAAGATCTGCACTTTGGAGCGCCTCAAAAGCCTCTTGTGGAAATCTAGAATTTTCATCTACATCTTTTGCAAATGGTTCAATCTTCTTAGTTACAAGGGCGCGAACGCTTTCGCGAAGGGCCTCGTACTCATCATCAAATAGCGCATCCATGGCTTAATTAACTCAAGTATCTTGCTTGCCGTCTAGTTGATTTAGCCGTGAAAGGTATTTGTTGTACTTTGCTAAATCATCATCCTCGCCCATTGCTGCAGCGCGATTCTCAGCCCGATCTATCCGCTTAGTTTCACGCTTATCTTCACGGAGCCACTGAATAAAGGTTGCGACTAAAGCAATAAGGATCGGAATCTCTCCCATAGCCCACCCGACGGCGCCACCGGCTCTCTGGTCGGCCAATAAATCTGTTGCCCATGGCCGATTTAGGCTGGCAAAATATCCACCATCCAAAAGCGTTGTTGCTGAAAGTAGTGCGATTGAGAAGAAGGCGTGGATGCTCATAGCGGCAAATAAAACAATAATTCGGACAATATGTGGAACTCGTTTAGGAGATGGATCAACGCCTACGATTACATGGAAGAAGAGAGCTCCTGCTAACAAGAAATGAATATTCATAAATAGGTGGCCACTATGAGTACCCATTAATTCACCAAAGAGTGGCGTCATATATAGCAAGAAAAGTGAGCCATCAAAGATTGCTAAGGCAACTATTGGATTTGAAATAATTTTAAAATATCTAGAATGCATTAATTCAATCAAACTTCCACGGATACCACGTTCATCTGGAGTTCTTCCAATTGGAAGTGTGCGAAGTGCGAGAGTTATCGGCGCACTTAAGACTAAACCGATGGGCGCAATCATCCCAAGCACCATATGTGCCACCATATGATACGAGAATGCAAAGTGAGCATATGCACCTAATCCGCCACTCGTTGCAAAATCTGTTGCAGCTACTGCTAATGCAAATGAAATTGTGCGACCAATCGGCCATTTATCACCGCGCTTAGTAAGAATTACTACACCTCTTATGTATAGCG
>DJBN01000099.1 GCA_002430075.1 Actinobacteria bacterium UBA5975
GATTGCCACGCTTGTGGTTCCTGGAATCACAGTCAGCGGAGGAGTCGGAACCTACCTATGGGTCGCACTTCTTTTTGGACTCATTAATAGCATCTTCGGTTCGATTATTAAGGTGTTGACCTTTCCAGTTTCAATTGTGACATTCGGCCTCTTCCTCTTTGTGGTCAATGCAGCAATGTTGTCGCTGACTGCGCGCTGGAGTGAAAAACTTGAAGTCAACGGATTTTGGTCAGCGCTCCTTGCCTCGCTGATCATCAGCGTGATCACAACGCTCTTTAAGTCAACAAAAAAGTGGGCATAAAACTGTTTGAGTTAATTCTTGTCTCCCTCGGCGGAATCGCAGGGTCCCTACTACGTTGGCAATTAATAGAAGCACTCCCAAGCGTGCCTCTTGGGGTTTTTATCGTAAATCAGCTTGGTGTTTTAATCGCTGGAACTGTGGCATTTCGACTAAAGCCAACTCATAGCCAGAGACTCTTTTGGATACCTGGATTTGCAGGTGGATTTACGACCCTGTCATCTCTTGCCTTTATTCTTCATGGATCAGATCTAATCAGTGGCGCTATTTATGCCTTCGCATCGCTCTTTACTAGCCTTGTGATTCTGGTGGCGCTCAAAGGAAAGTCCAAGGCATGAGACTCATTGCTTTTATCGTCGGTGCAGGACTTGGCGCACCCCTACGTTTTCTGATTGATAAATATTTTCGAACCAAGACAATCTTTCCTATTGGAATTCTGATTGTGAATGTTCTTGGCTCATTTATACTGGGCTACACACAATTGAATTACTTTGTCATGGGATTTGCGGGGGCATTTACAACATGGTCCGCATTTATGCTTGATTTACAACACCAGCTACCCTTTCGAAGGCGCACAATAATAAATATTCTGCTTACCTTTGCGCTTTCCATTGCGGCACTAGCCGCAGGGTTGTCTCTAGCGTCCTAGGACGTTCTTCATCCACTTTTCAATTTCATCAGGATGACGTGGAATATTTTCAGAGATATTGCGGCATCCATTGGCAGTAACAACGACGTCGTCCTCAATTCGAATGCCGATTCCACGGTATTCAGGGGCGAAGAGTTCGTCATCAGGCTGGATATAGAGCCCTGGTTCAACTGTCAGAACCATTCCTTCGCGTAATGGCGCATCCAGATACTCCTCTTTACGAGCTTGCGCACAATCATGTACATCAAGACCGAGGTGATGGCTGACTCCGTGCAAAGTCCAGCGACGATGAAGTCCTATTTCTGGTTTCATCGATTCTTCAGCAGAGACGGTAAGCACGCCCATATCTACAAGGCCCTGAGCTAAAACTGCTTGGCATGCCTTATTAATTTCAGAAAATAGAACTCCTGGCTTAATAGCTGCAAAGCCAGCTAGTTGTGATTCATAGACCAACATATAAAGCGCGCGCTGAGCTGGAGAGAATTTTCCATCAATGGGCAGTGTGCGGGTGATATCTGCTGTGTAGAAGGATTCCATTTCAACACCGGCATCGATAAGTACTAATTCACCTCGCTTTACATCTCCATCGTTGCGGATCCAGTGCAGCACGCACGCATGCGAACCTGCGCCGACAATTGTGTTGTATCCCAAATCATTTCCAAGAATTCGTGCGCGGCCATAGAAGGCCGCATCGAGCACCCTTTCGCCTCGGGGAGTTTGTACAGCAGCTGGAAGCGCATGGATAACATCGTTAAAGCCAAGGGCTGTTGCATCAACTGCGCGTTGCATCTCTTGAAGTTCATATTCATCTTTACAAAGACGTTGCTCTGAAACGAAGGCTACAAATTCATCTTCACGATTATGAGCCTTGATTTGTGGATCGATAGTTGGATCAACTGCACGAAGAGTTAACGTCTCTCTTCCATCTTTAAGTAGATTTTGAAGTTCAGCAAGATGACGGGTATCTATTTGATAGCGCGCCTTGGCTTCATCTAGCGTGAAACGTCGGCCGACCCATAGTTCGCCATACTTTGCATCGCGGTAAAAGGCGTCGGTGTCGCGAGTAGAACGTGGATTCATATAGAGATAAGTAATATGTGAATCACCTGATGGTTCAAGAACTAAGACAGCATCGGCTGTCGAATCTGCGCCCTGCACTCCGCCGTAATAAACATATGCGCTATGAGGGCGGTAATTGTAATCAGTGTCATTGGCGCGAACTTTGTATCCGCCCGCCGGAAGCACAAGACGAATTCCCTTAAATGCTTCCGAGAGAACTTGTCTGCGAGAAAAGGCATAGGTAACTACTTCTAGGGGTTCTAGGTCACTCAGTTCTGAAGGTGCCCAGCCTGATTTCATAAAATCTGAAAAGAGCTCTGAAGGGGCTTGGTCATGAATACGTTTTGACTTGTCAGTTGTGACATCCGCACCCTCATTATTCATATTGGAATCTTACGACCTTAAGAGCGAAATTTGTAGGGTGGAGAGCGCTCCCAAGCCTTGGTAGTCTTGCGGATAGAGTTTTTCAAGGAAGAAAACGGAGCTAAACCTTCATGTCCTCGATTTTTGAGACAGATGCACAGCTAGATCAACTTACGCTGAGAGCAATCTTGCGGACTAAAGAGTTGATGGCCCAATCGGACAAATTACGGGATCGCCGTGAAAAGGCTAATCGCAAACGGGTAGCTCGCCTCTTTAAAGATCCAAAGGCAATTGAAGCCACAATCACACTGACCGATGAAGTGATGCGTATTAGTTCAATCAAATCTTCTTCTCGAATTTTTCGTCGCGCCGCTAAGAAAGCTAGCATCGTGGGTTTTGGTCCGATCAACGGTATTGGCCTGCATACAATCGGAATTCTTTCTTACATACTTCCTGCACCGGTCGTTGCAGCTGTGCACCAACGCGTGCGTGCTCTATCGAAAGATCTCATTCTCGCCGCTGAATCGGAGAAATTATCTAAGCACCTTATCAAGAGAACTGAGAAAGGCATCTCACTTAACATCAATGTATTAGGTGAAGCAGTCTTAGGTGATCACGAGGCGGAACTTCGCTTCCAATCCATTCTAGAAATGATGCGCCGCCCAGAAGTAAATTACATCTCAGTCAAACTCTCTTCGATTGTTGCACAACTAATCATTATCGACATCGAAGGATCGATAGATCGAGTCTCTGAAAAGATGCGCGTCCTTTATCGCGAGGCAATCAAAAATGGGGTCTTTGTAAATCTCGATATGGAGGAGTACCGCGATCTTCCAATGACTGTCGTAGCCTTTATGCGCGTTCTTGACGAAGATGAATTTGCTGCCATGAAGGCCGGAATAGTGCTGCAGGCCTATCTTCCGGAGTCCCATCACTTCTTTGGCGAACTCGTTATCTGGGCTAAGAATCGATATGAGAAGAGTGGCGGCACAATCAAGGTACGCCTTGTGAAAGGCGCAAACCTTGCGATGGAACGGGCCGAAGCAGAGCTACATGGATGGAGCCCTGCGCCATACGGATCCAAATCTGATGTTGATGCCTCTTTCGCGCGCCTTGTTGATGCGGCGTTGCGTCCTGAACATTCAAAGGCAGTCCGTATCGGAATTGCCTCTCACAATCTCTTTCATATGACGTGGGCGCTAGAAGTTGCAAAAGCCCGCGGAGTTGTTGAACAAATAGATATTGAGATGCTTGAAGGTATGGCCAACGCTGAAGCCTTGGCAGTTACTCGTGCAGGCCAACCAGTCCTTCTCTATGCACCAGTCACACGCAAAGATGACTTTGCAGCAGCGGTTGCCTATTTAGTTCGCCGCCTTGATGAAAATACTTCAGATGAAAATTACCTGAAGGCAGCATTTGAGATTTCAGAAAACCCAGAAAAATTTGCCGAACAAGAAGAACGCTTTCTTAATTCAATCTCTGAACGCCACACAATCACAACTGAATCTTTCCGTCATATTAAGCACTCACTTACTTCCGGTTTTGCATTTGAAAATGAACGTAATGTGGACCCGACAGAGCCAATCTTTATTGCCGCTGTAACCACAGCCATAGAGAAAGTACGTGCCATTAAGGATCAAGAGATCCCATTAGTTATAGCTGGCAAAGAGATATTCACTAAAGAACAAGAAGAAGGCACAGACCCTTCAGATAATGGCAAAGTTTGGTATCACTATTCAGTAGGTTCGATTGCAGATGTTGACAGCGCAATCGCCACTGCGAAGATCGCACAGAACCATTGGAGCGCACTGGCAATTGAAGAACGCACGACAATTCTCTTTAAAGCCGCTGCAGCCATGCAAGAGGCAACACCAGAGACGATTGCAGTGATGTCACGAGATGCGGGTAAAACTGTGGCCGAAGCAGATCCTGAAGTAGCTGAAGCAATCGACTTTGCACGCTTCTATGCAACCACTGCCCAAAACTTTGGCGAATCAACTCCACTTGGAACAATCCTGGTTGTTCCACCATGGAATTTTCCCTATGCAATTCCTATGGGTGGAGTCTGCGCAGCCCTTGCTGCTGGCAACTCAGTCATACTTAAACCAGCTCCCGAAACTGTTGCGACTGCATGGGAAATTGTTAGCCATCTGTGGGCCGGTGGAGTCCCTAAAGATGTCTTGCAATTCCTGCCTATGCGCGATGACGAGAGCGGAAAGTATCTTGTAACCAACACAGGAATAGATGGGCTGATCCTTACCGGCTCCTTTGATACAGCCTCACTTTTCACTTCGTGGCGCCCAGAAATTAACTTGATGGCGGAGACAAGCGGCAAGAATGCGGTGTTAATCACTGCTTGTGCTGATATCGACGCTGCGGTAAAAGATCTTGTGCAGTCGGCATTTGGCCACGCGGGGCAGAAATGTTCTGCGGCTTCGATCGCCATCGTCGATACCAATATTTACAACGATCCAGCCTTTATTCGTCAACTAAAAGATGCTGTCGAGTCACTCAAAGTTGGAGCTGGTTGGGATTTTGCAACAACAGTCGGCCCAATTATTCGTCCTGCAGAAGTTGCTCTTTCTCGCGCCCTCACAACACTGGATGCTGGAGAAAGTTGGCTTGTTGAACCTCAACAATTAGATGATGCAGGCTTGCGATGGCGCCCAGGTGTAAAACTTGGAGTAAAAGCAAAATCCTGGTCACACCAGAACGAATGGTTTGGCCCAGTATTGGCAATCATTGAAGCTCCAGATTTCAATACAGGCATCAACTGGCAGAACGAAACAGATTTCGGTCTTACAGCTGGCATTCAATCTCTTGATGAGCAAGAGTGTGAAGAGTGGATCAACCGCATTGAGGCAGGAAATATCTATGTAAATCGAGGCATTACGGGTGCAATCGTCAATCGCCAGCCATTCGGTGGCTGGAAGCGATCTGCAGTCGGCCCCAATGCAAAAGCGGGCGGCCTTAACTATGTAAATACTCTCCGCAATTGGCCACGCGTTACCAATCTTGAAGCAGCAGAATTCGGTGTTAACTCTTGGTGGGCAAAGATTGGGTCACAAGCAATTGACCGCTCAGGCCTAATTGTTGAAAAGAATTTTCAACGTTATCGCCACTACTTAGCTCCAATACTTGT